>DFGM01000181.1:3507-32966 GCA_002371755.1 Verrucomicrobia bacterium UBA3750
CCCCTCGCCGCCGGGTTGATATGCCGCGGCGGGCAGGGGTCTGCCCGCCCTACCCGGGTTTGCAACCGCTTCCATTGTATGGAGAAACCTACTTATAGACGAGAAGGTGTGCTTGAGTAGCTCAGCCCCGGCACTTCCCTTGGGTGGTCGCTGGAGCCGAGAACAGGAACGAAAGAGCCTATCCACTTCCATCCGGAGCGCTTCGGTAATGTAATTTTGACGTGGTTTTCGCCTTTTTTCAGCGTTATCGGCGTTGGCGCACGATACCAGTAGTCCTCGTCGACCAGCGGAAGCTCCCTCGGATTGCCGGTTTGGCCGGGGTGCGTCCATTTGGGGGGCGGTATGGCTTTGCCGTTCAATTCGATGCTCGCGCCATGCTTGTTCCATTGTCCCAGTGCCGGGGTAGGGCCATCGCGTCCGCGTCCGTCGGAACGCGAAAAGCCGGTCATGCCGATCCATGCACCGCAAGTCGTGTTGGAAGGTGCGGTAATCCAAGTCTCCAGCACCACCGTCCCGTCATTCGCTGGCGCGTAGGCGGACTTCGGAAACCAGAAATGCCGCGGATAGATTGTCGCCTGGGGAATATCCGCCGCGAGGATATTGCCGTTCCCATCTGTCATACGCCATCTCATCGCGGTTTGCGCGACCCACGGGAAAGGGTGCTTCAGGCCGGTGAGCACCTTGTCTCTTTGCGCGAGAGCCCTCCTTTCGAGATCTGCGGCCAAAGCGAAACGCTCATCGCCGGGATTGGGCAATCTCGCATACAGGTCGGGCTCGTCGCTGTCGCGTCCGCGCCAGAACGAATCCGACAACAGCAATATCGCCGGATAGACGGCGTTCATGCGGACGACATCCTCCGTCTCGGCTATGCAGTCATCATGCCACACGCCGATGATTGCGCCGAGCTTCTCGTCTTTCCCTCCCCAGCGGCAAGGCTGCTGATATGCTGCGACGGACAAGAGCTCCTCGGGGTCGACATGGTTGATATAGAAGCTGTTCTGCGAATCGATGTATGGGGTGCTGTCTCCGCGGGGGTCGTTTGCGCCCATCCAGAGATGCTTTATGCCTTGGCCGGGCAGCTTGAGGCCTGGCGACCACCCCATCAGGGTGCGTCCGTTGGCATGAACGCGTCCTGCCCAATAGTCGAGATGCGATTGCGGCACTTTCTCGCCTCTCTCGCGCGCCTCGTCGGTGCCGAGATGGATTATAGGCATTGCTTTAGCGTCCGCCAGGGTGCAAAGTTCGTCGATAAGTTCGCCGAGGACGATGCGTGCGCGGTCGCATGAGAGGTCGTCAATGCCGGTCGCCTTGCGGAAAGCAAGGGTGTGCCCGGGCATATCAAGCTCCGGAATGACCGTCACTCCGAGTCTTCCGGCGAATGCAACGACATCCTTGAACTCTTCTTGCGTGTAGTACTTGCCGGTTTGACGCGAGAACGCATTGCTTTTCTGCAGTTCGGGGTGTTTCTTGGATTCCAGCCGCCATCCGTAGTTGTCGGTGAGATGCCAATGGAAAACATTATACTTGTATCGCGCAAGCATGACAATCACATCCTTGATGGATTGCACGCTCTGGTAGTTGCGGCCCGTATCGAGCATCAAACCGCGATACTTGAACTCGGGCCAGTCCACAATCACGCAATCGGGAATCCTACCAGGACTTGCAAGGCGCGTCAGCTGCTTAAAAGTCACTGCGGCATTGCGCTTGCCTTCTTCGTCGCCAGTCCAGGCGGGTTTGCCTTTGTTGATTACCAGCCGGTAGCCGCCGGGGACAGATGGCGGCATGACATCTGCAACGACTCCGCGGTGCACTTCCCTCGGTCTGGGCATCAGGTCGTCGAGGCAGTCTGTCAGAGCCGCTCCCGCCGGCAGCATCATCGCAATGGCTATGGCAAACTTGAACGTCATCGTCGCTTTGGTAAACATGGGAATTGCCTCCATAAAGTGCAAACGCAATCACTTGACCAAGGCGGCAAGGCCGCCGCATGAAGTTTCTCGGTAGAGCGAAGGCAGGTCGTGCCCGGTGCGAAGCATTGTCGCCACCACTTCGTCAAAGGATACCCTGTGGCGGCCGTCGGATAGAATCGCCATTTCGGCGGAGACCAGGGCGCGGGTCGCCGCAATGGCGTTGCGTTCGATGCAAGGAATCTGCACCAACCCTTTGACGGGGTCGCAGGTGAGCCCGAGGAAATGCTCAAGCCCGATTTCCGCCGCCGTCTCGCATTGCGCCACAGTGCCGCCGTAGATGTATGCCGCGGCAGATGCCGCCATTGCGCAGGCTACGCCTATTTCGCCTTGGCAGCCTACTTCGGCGCCGGAAATCGAGCCGTTCCTTTTCACGATATTGCCCACAAGACCTGCCGTCTCGAGTGCATGGACGATTTCCATGCTGTCGCAACCGAGCGTCTCGTGTATATACCGCAAAACGCCGGGAAGGACGCCTGCCGAACCGCAAGTCGGAGCGGTGACGACCGTCCCAAGCGACGCATTCTCTTCGCTGACCGCCGTCGCATAGGCGCATATGAGCCCAGTCCGGCGAAACCCCGGCTGCATGAAGCGCGCTTTCTGATAGATGGAGCGCGCTCGCCGCTGGAGGCGAAGCCCGCCGGGAAGAACGCCGTCGCGTTTGAGTCCTTCGTCTATGGCGGCGTTCATCACCCGCCAGACCTCTTCGAGGTATCCCACTATCTGCGGACCTTCCGCATCTTCCACCAGCTGCCACATCGGAAGACCCGACTCCTGGCACTTGGCAAGCACCTCCGACATCGAAGCGTAGGGATAGACGTCCTCGCCGCCGAAATCGCAACCCTCTGCGCGCAGGGCTCCGCCGCCTACGGAATAGACCACCCATTCGTCCGCGCCGTCAGCCAGGAACTTCATTCCATTCGGATGCCCCGGAAGGATTTCCTCCGGCTTCCATTCTATCCGCGTGCGCCCATCTCCGAGAATGCGCAATATCGCCTTATCGGTGAAGTGGCCTACGCCCGTGGCGGCCAGCGAACCGTAAAGCGTCACGTCGAAACGCGCTGCATCCTTGTGCCGGGCAAGATACGCTTCGGCGGCCCTTGCCGGACCCATCGTGTGGCTGGAGGACGGGCCGAACCCGATGCGGTATATTTCACGAATGGAGTTCATAGCACGGTTAGTCACGATTCGGGGATTGGTTGGCGGCGCATGGCTTTTTTCTCGGAATGGGCATGTTTGTCGGCCAGCATCCGCTCTTTCTGGCGACGCGAACGGCGACGCTTCTGCCGGCGTATCTTCTCTCTCGCCTGGCGGGCGGAGGATTTGCGCTTGTGTTCGCGCTCCAGAATGGTTTCGGCCAGCATGCGCCGGGCGAGCCAGCGGTTCGTTTCGCGGCTTCTCGTCTCGCCGCATTTTACGGCGACACCGCTCGGCGCGTGGGAGAGGCGCACGACGGATGATGTCTTGTTGGTTTTCTGTCCTCCCGGGCCGCCTCCGAGGATGAACGTCTCTTCCAGATCCTCTTCGTAGACCGAGGCTTCCTCCATGAGTGCGCGGATGGAGTCTATCTTTTCGGGCGATATCATGCCGCCGTTCCCCTTGCCTTGCAATCCTGCTTTTTGCGGTATTTCACCACGATATGCTTCACGGCGAAATAAGTGAGCGGCGTCAAGATTATGGCGAGGAAGAATCCTCCCAGAAAGAAACTGGCCATGGCTTCTGCGCCCAGACGGCGCACGGCCCGCCATTCCCACTCCACGTCCATCAGCCGCGAAAAGGTGAGCGAGCCGCCGAAGAGCAGTTTGTTTACTATGAAGGTCTGCGCCGGGTAGATGAGGAATATGGTAATCGGGTTCGTTATGAACGTGCCAAGCGTAGCGCCTATCTTTGATACGCGCATCATCATTGCAAGCGGAACTGAAATGACAAGCTGCAGCCCGAACGGAACCGCACACCCTACGAACATCCCGAGCGCCCAACCAGCCGCGATATCTTCTGGCGAAAGCTTTTCGCGCACTATCTTGCGTTTGAGCTTGGCTATCTTCGTCAGATATCGGAATGGGAGCTTCATTCCACGGGGTGGATGAAAAGACCAGACCTCAACTTCGGCTCAAACCATGTCGACTTGGGCGGCATGATTGCGCCTGCATCGGCTATGGACATCATTTCCTCCACCGTGACCGGCTCCATGGCGAAGGCTACGGCAGCTTCGCCTGAATCCACCTTCGCCACGAGCGCCTCATCGCCGCGAATGCCGCCCATGAAGGAGATGCGCTTGTCGGTGCGAGGGTCTCCTATTCCAAGCACGGGTGCGAGGAGGTTGTCCTGGAGATAGGATACATCAAGCCGCGAGACGGTGTCTGCACCATCGGGAATGGACCACGAAAGGTCGTGCCACTTCCCTGCGAGATACATCCTGCAATTGCGCTCGCCTTTTGCTCCGATAGCGAACTTTTCCGCGACTTTCTCCAAAAACGCCTCGGTGCTCAAGCCGTTCAGGTCGGCCACCAGACGGTTGTAGGAAAGAATCTTCAATTGGCTTGCCGGGAATGCGACAGCCATGAACCACCGGCTCTCGCCTTCGAAACCGTGTTCCCGCGCATAGCGAGAAGCCGCAGCGCTCCTGTGGTGTCCATCGGCGATATACGCCACATCCACTTTGGCGAAAAGCTCTTCCACGCCTTCGCATGGGAGTTCCCACACCATGTGGGCGATGCCATCGGGAGCGGTGAAGGAATAGAGGGGATCGGCTTTCGTCGCTTCTTCCACCAGAGCGTCGATTTCCGGCATGTCGCGGTATGTGAGGAACGCAGGGCCCGTGTGCGCTTTCAGTATCTCGATATGGCGCGTGCGGTCGTCTTCCTTGTCCTTGCGCGTCTTCTCATGCTGCTTTATGGTGCCGGCAAGATATTCCTGCGTGTCGAAGCACGCTACGATACCGGTCTGGACATGGGAGCCCATCTTCTGGCGGTATGCGAAGAATCGCGGCTTTTCGTCCTTCACGAGCACGCCCTGTGCGACGAGCGAATCTAACGCCTTTTTCGCCTGAGCGTAAGCTTCCGGCGAGGATGGGTCGGTGCCGGCCGGCATGTCGATTTCCGGGCGCGAGACGTGGAGGAAACTCTTCGCGTTGCCTTCGGCGAGAGCTTTCGCCTCGGCTGTATCGACGACATCATAAGGAACAGACGCGACTTTGGCCGCGTCCTCCTTGTTCGGCCGCAGGGCCGCAAATGGCTTTATGTGCATCAGAAACCTACGTTCAGGATTGGGCAGAACTGCAGTTCCGCATCGCGGATTACGTTGATGAGCCCCACCTGGAAGCCGTACATCTCTTCACAGCGGTTGATAAGACCGACCTGAAAACCGGAGATTTCGCCTGCGAGGTTCACAAGACCCGCCTGAAGGCCGCAGATGCTGAACGCTTCGTTCCAGAGTCCCGCCTGGATTGCAATGAGCTCGGCCTGGCCGATGGAGTTGTAGAAGCCCACCTGGATGCCGGATGCACGGTCCTTCGCGTCATTCCTGAGGATGTTGAGCTGGAGGCCTTCGAAATACTGTGAGCGGCCCCAGAGGCCGAGGTCGATGCCGGTGACGTTCTCCTGCTTGGTCGAGTAGGGGATGGTGATGCGAAGACCGACGAGATCCGGCGTGTGAGGATATTCGCCGATGGCGAAGAACGCCGGCCACTGCGCGAACTGCTTGCGCGGCGCTTCTGCCTGCACCGCCGCCTCTTCGGGGTTGTCTAGGTTGATGTCGGAATCCGGCAAAGCCGATTCCTGCGCGAAAACAGGCGTTGCAAGCGCTGCGATTATGGCGAACATTGTGGTCTTCTTCATGGTCGTGAGACTCCTATTTTGATTAGACGGTGTAAATTATAGCCTTTTTCGGCGAAAAAAGCAAGTGTCAGCTTACAGTAATCTTGCGTATGACGACAGCCGTTTCCGGCACGTTCTCGTGGTAGCCGCTCGTGCCGGTCTTCACTTTGGCAATAGCATCCACCACATCCATGCCGTCGGTGACGGTGCCGAATACGGCGTAGCCGAAGCCGCGAGGCGTGGGATTGACGAAGTCGAGGAAGTCGTTGTCTACGAGATTGATAAAGAACTGGCTCGTGGCGGAATCCACGACGGAGGTGCGTGCCATCGCGATGGAGCCGCGTTTGTTCTTGAGTCCGTTCATCGCCTCGTTGCGTATGGGCTCGCGTGTGGGCTTCTGGTTCATGTCCTTGGTGAAGCCGCCACCCTGGATCATGAAGCCGTCGATGACACGATGGAAGATTGTGCCGTCGTAGTGGCCGTCCTTGGCGTATTGCGCGAAGTTCGCCACCGTCGCCGGTGCTTTGGACTCGTCGAGTTCCAAGGTTATCGTGCCGAGCGAAGTTTCAATTGTCGCTTTCATTTCATTGCCTCCTCGAATGCTTTTGAGATTTGGAGCAGTTTTGATTCTGCGAAGGAGGCGCAGATGAACTGCACGCCGACTGGAAGGGCGGGGCGATCAGGTCTTGCCGCCGTGAAGCCGGCGGGAACGGATGCCGCACAGACGCCTGCGAGCGACGAGGGAATCGTGAAGAGGTCGTTGAGATACATGGTCAGTGGATCTTGCAGTTCGCCGAGCTTGAATGCGGGCGTGGGGGCGCAAGGCGTGAGAATCGCATCCACTTTGGAGAACGCCTCTTCGAAGTCGCAGCGGATGAGTGTGCGGACTTTCTGCGCCCTGCCGTAGTATGCATCGTAGTAGCCGCTGGAGAGCACGTACGTGCCCATGATGATGCGGCGCTTCACCTCAGGCCCGAAGCCTTCGGCGCGCGAACGCGTATAGAGCGAAAAGACGTCGTTTGAACGCTCCGAGCGGTGGCCGTATCTGACGCCGTCGAAACGCGCGAGGTTGGCGGATGCCTCCGCCGGCGCGATGATGTAGTAGACCGCCATGGCGTATTCGGCATGTGGCAGCGAAACTTCCACGATTTCCGCGCCGGCCGCGGTGCATTTGGCTATCGCCTCGTCCGTGATGCGCTTCACTTCGGGGTCGAGCCCGGCGATGCCCGCATACTCCTTGACCACGCCTATGCGCACTCCCTTGAGCGAGGCTCCGGCGAGGAGGGCGGCGTAATCCGGCACGGGATCCTTTGGCGTGGTGCCGTCCATTTCGTCATGACCTGCGATTGCGCCGAGGAGGATGGCCGCATCCTCGACGCTTTTTGCGAGGGGGCCTACCTGGTCAAGGGAACTTGCGAAGGCCGTGACGCCGAAGCGGCTCACGCGGCCGTAGCTGGGTTTCACGCCTACGCAGTTGCAGAAGCTGGCCGGCTGGCGTATGGAGCCTCCCGTATCGGTGCCGAGGGCGGCGTAGCATAGCTCGCCTCCCACCGCGGCGGCGCTGCCGCCCGATGAACCGCCGGGGACGCGCTCCAAGTCGAACGGATTCCTGGTCACGCCCAGAGCGGAGTTTTCGGTGGATGAGCCCATTGCGAACTCGTCCATGTTCACGCGTCCCGCCGGGATGAAACCGCGCGCTTTCATGTTGCGTATCACCGTGGCGTCGTATGGCGAAATGTAGCCCTTGAGAATCTTCGAGCCGCAGGTGCAAGGCTGGCCGGTGACGTTGATGAGGTCTTTCACCGCGATAGGCACAGCCTTCGGGTTGGCGTCGGCAAGCGCGAGAGCCTGCTCTTCGTCGAATGTGAGATAGGCGCCTATTTTTGTATCCGCCTCATTGCGTCTGGCGATAATCGCTTCGACGAGATCGCGGGATGTGAAGTCGCCTTTCTCGAGACCCTCCCGGGCCGCTTTTATGCCGAGTTTCCAAAGTTCCATTGTCAGCTCTCCGCTCCTTCCACGATTTTGGGCAGCAGAAATTCGTCGCCCACCCTTGCCGGCGCATTGCCTAGCGCCTTTTCGCGATCCATGGAGGGCCGCACCACGTCTTCGCGGAACGAATTGACGAGTTCGCGCCCGTGCATCATCGGCGGCACGCCTTCCACATCGACGGAAGAAATCTTCTCTACATACTTTACTATGCTTTCCATCTGCGGCTGGAAGAGCGCCTTTTCTTCTTCGGTTAACTCAAGTCGCGCAAGTTCCGCCACATACGCGACGTCTATTTTCGGTGATGTCATGCTATTTCCTCCAGGAAGGAGTAATCCAGTTGCCTTCGTTCATGAAAATGCGCATAGGCGGATTTTCGTCATCCTCGGTATCCACCGAGAAGATGGCTCCATCGCGCGAAGCTGCGACATGGCGCGAATCCGGCGCCCACGAAGGGTGCTCCCACGAGCCGGGCTTGCCTACGAGGCGCACCGAGGCTTCACCCTTGGCGGGATCCATCACGGCAATCTGCGAGAGTCCGCCTCGCTTGGTGATGTAGGCAAGCTTGCCGTCCTTGCTCCAGTCGGGGTCGACATTTTGTGCACCCTTGGATGTGAGGCGGTGCTTCGCCTTGGTGTTCACGTCGATGACGTAAAGCTGCGGGTAGCGCGTCTCGTCGGATACATAGGCAATCTGCCTGCCGTCCGGACTCCAGACTGGCTGCCCCTCGCTTGCGTTCTTGGTGTGGGTGAGGCGTTTCCAGGTGCCTGCGGCCATATCGAGTACGTAGAGCTCCGGATTGCCGTGCATTGAGAGGATGATGGCTACGCGGCGTCCGTCAGGCGAGACGGCGGCGCCTGTCGTGAGGCCCTTGAAGCTCCACTTCAGCTTGCGCGCCCCGGTGTTGGCGTCTAGCTCGTACACCTTGGGTCCGCCTTTGCCCAGAAAGCCCGTATAGAAGAGTGTGCGCGCGTCTTTCCATCTGGGTCCTACGGATTCGCTGCCGTCGTTGGTCAGCTTGCGCATGTCGTAGCCGTCGGGATAGCACACATAGACGTCGCCCACGCGCCCCTTGCGGTTGACGAACGCGATGGGCTCGTTGGCAAAACCCTTCATGCCGGCGTATGTCTCCATGAGCTTGTTCGCGAAAAGGCGCGCTTCGGTGCGCGCGGCACGGGAATCTGCGGCGGATGAATTGAAGCCGAGCGCCTTGCCGCGGCCTTCGGCGCGGATTGCCGCCCCCGTCCTGCCGGAAACCTTGATGGATGCGTTCTTGCGGATCTGGAACGCGCCTGTGAGTTCCAGGTTGCGTCTAAGACTCTTTGCGAACGCGGGGTCTCCCGCCACATCTATGGAGACGGGAAACTTCTCCGCGCCCTCGCGCTCGATGTTCACCGTGAGCTCGCCCAGAGCCACGGTGCTCGCGATTGCCGCCGCGAAAAGCGCGGCGAGCGTTGCCTCTCTTCGATTCTTCATTGTTCGTTGTCCTTGTCTTTATCCTTTGTCTTGCCGGCCTTCCTGTCCAGGACGTCCCTAAGAGTCTCCTTCACGGCGTCCGAGTTCGGCACGAGCGAGAGAGCCTTGCGCGCGTTGATTTCGGCAGGTTCAAGCTTGCCGAGCTCCAGCTGCACCATGGCGAGATTGTTGTAGAACGCCGGCTCCTCCGGCCTGCGTATGAGGCAGCGCTTGAGATATTCCTCCGCTCTGGAGAGCTGGTGCTTCTGCTGGTAGTACATGCCCATGGCGAAGTTCGCGTCCGGGTTCTCGTAGTCGGCGTCGAGAATGGGTTCGGCGTAGACCTTGCCGAGCGTGAAGTCTGCCCTGACGAGAGCGAGCTGCAAACCTTCGCGTGGCGTGAGCCTGCGAAGCATCTGCTCGTTGCGCTTTTCTATCTCCCTGCGAAGCTTCTGGAACTTCTCGTTGCGGTCTTCGAGCGCCTGGGCGGTTGCCATGTCGGCAATCGCTTCCTTTGCTTTGCCGGCGAGGTCGTTGGATTCGGCGCGGTAGAACGCCATGCGCGCGAGGCGCCATTCCGTGTTGAAGAACGCGTCGCGCACTGTTTCTTCTGTGCAGTCGCCTATGCCGGCGTCGGCAATGGCGATGGCACGCTTGGAAAGTTCGTCGCTCTTGGCGCGTCCCGCTTCGCGCGCCGCCTCATCTTTAGAGGCAGGACGCGAGAGGAGGCCTCCTATCGGCGGGATGGGCTTGCCATCTCTCTTCCAGAGGTCGAAACCAATCTGCACGGCCACCTTTTCGAGGCGCTCGGGCTTGTCGCGGATCCAGCTTCTCAGCCCCATGGCGCCGTCGAAATTGAACGAGAGCTTGTCTTCGTCGTCTTCAAGGCCGCGGCTTCTGAGCCACACTGCGTTCTTGCCTCCTCCGATGAGTGCCACGCACTTGAGGTCGCCTCCGCGCGCACGGCTTTCAAACTCTATCGCGGCATCGAGGTTGCCGTCGGTGAAAATGTAGTCGCTATCCGTCGCCTCGTCCACTGTAGCGGCAATAGTGTCGTTTACGAGCTCGAGCATAGCGCGAGTCGCGCGTTTGGCGCGGGCGGGGAGGACGGCCGCGAGAAGGGCGAGCGGCACCACCACGATGCCGAACTTCCTCAAGGCTTCGGTGAGACCGGGCTTCATCACCGTCTCTTCCAATTCCTTCTCTTCTTCGTCTTCGGAAAGCCCCGCGAACTTTTTGGCGAGTTTCTGGTGGTCGCGGCAGAGCGAATCGACTCCCAGAATCGTGACCGAGCACGCCACCGTGAGTGCGCACATGAGCGAGCAGAGAGAGAGGATGTATGCGGAGTTCACGGATACGGTCTCGCGGTTCCAGAACCAAAGCGCCGGAATGGAGGCGCACTGCGAAAGCGCCACCACGCCGCAGCAGAGGAACACGATGCCGGTGGAATACGAGAGGAAGTTCTCTTCGTCCGCCGCCACGGAGAAGCGCACCATGGAGACGATGAACGGGCCAAGCGCGAAGCCGATGAGCAGTATCCAGCCGGCGAGATCCGCCGCCACCGTGCATCTGGCGCAGTAGTCGGTGAGGTATCTGAGCGGCAAATCTCCCATCGAAAGACTGCCCGGCACGAGCCCGTCGTGCGAAACGTATCCGATGCAGTTGAACGCAATCCCGCCTATGAGAGAGGCAAGGAAGAAGAACGTCATATGCCACTTGCCCACTTCAATGAGACCGGGCTTGAAGAAGGGCGACTCAAGATTCGGGAACTTGTTGATTACAAGGAAGTTTATTGCGATGAAGACGGCGGCAAGCAGTGCGCCCATGGCAGTCTCGGCCGTTAGTAAGCCCACGAGAATCGCGCATATGTAGGAATACTTGAGCTGACCCTTGCGCAGGAACGCGAAGAAGAACTCGATCGCGCCCACGCTCATCGCGAGAAGAAGAGTGGTCTCGCTGAAGAATTGGCCTGCGCTCCAGACGGGGTCGGCGCTGGCGAAAGCGACGGCACCTATCGCCGAGGCTATGCGCATTACGAGGTTGCGCCGCCGCGAGCGCTGGGGCCTGGCGCGCATCACGAAGGTCAAAACTTCACGCTGGAAGAAGTATACGAACATGGTAATGACGGCGAGCGTGACATGACCGAGAAGCCTCAACATGGCCGCGCCCTCGCGAAGCCCCACCGCGGAGAACACCCAGCCGGTGATATGCTGCCAGAAGCCAGGCACCATCGATTCGGCCGGACGCACCCCTGCGGCAATCGCGGCAGCGTTCCACGAGGCTGGATGGATGCCGGGGTAGGCCCACTTCATCTGGAGAAGGCATATCCCCACGGCAATAAGCCCGGCCAAGAGAAAATCTTGCCAGCCGAGCTTTTCGGCGGCCGCTATTTCAAGCTTGATTGCCTCTTCGGCGTCTTCTATATCCGTTTTTTCTTGCTCTTTCATTCTTCTTTATCCTCTAGAAAGGGGAGGGTTACAAATTATACTAAAGAGTAGGCGTCCATGTCAACTGCCAGACGCAAATCTTTATGGGGCGGACGGACGGCGACAAGCCACTTCCAGGCGGCCGCAATTGCCGAAGCCGTCGCCGAACGGACTGTTATCTGCCACCTGTACCATTCGTCCGCCTTCTCTATGGCGGCAGGCACCGCCTCTCCAGCATCAAGCGAACCGAAGTGTTTTGAGGCCCCGGCAAGCGATTTTGCGTACATTTGCGCCCAATCCGCCGCGAGTTTCTGGTTCTTTGACTGCACGCTTATCGCCGCAAGATGGCAGTATGGCGGATAGTTTGTCGCCTTCCTCACGGCGAGCTCGCCCGCCGCAAATTGCTCGAAATCGCCTTTTGCGGCCGCAATTATCGCAGTTTCATCCGGACTATAGGTCTGGATGAAGACCTCGCCCGGCAGTTCCGCGCGCCCTGCGCGGCCCGAAACCTGGGCAATGAGCTGGAAGGTGCGCTCTGCCGCACGGAAGTCAGGCATATTCAGAGAAGAGTCGGCGTTTAGGATGCCTACGAGCGTCACATTGGGAAAATCGAGGCCTTTTGCAATCATCTGGGTGCCGAGGAGAATCTGCGCCTCGCCCTTGCGAAAGGCTCCCAGGATGTCGTCGTGCGAGTTTTTGCGGCTTGTCGAGTCGGCGTCCATCCGGAGCACTTTCGCCGTGGGGAAGCATTTTGCGAGTGCCTCTTCGGCTCGCTGGGTGCCGATACCGCCGTAAGAGAGACGCCCAGAGCCGCACGCCGGGCATTTCGCAGGCACTTCGCACCACGAACCGCATATGTGGCACCTCAAGCACTGGTCGGCTTTGTGGTAGGTGTATGCGACCGAGCACTTCGGGCACATCACAGGCTCGGAGCAGTCCTCGCACGAGAGCGAGCGGGAAAAACCGCGGCGGTTGAGGAATAGTATCGTCTGTTCGCCTCGATCCAGCCGCAGCTGTATGGCGTCCATCAGCGCCCGGGAGAAGATGCCGCGGTCTTTCTCGTAGGCCATATCGACCACATTTACCTTGGGCAAAGAGCCTGCGCCGGCGCGGTTTGGCATCGAGGCGATGGAATATTTCCCCTTTTTCGCGTTGGCCCATGTTTCGAGGGAAGGGGTGGCCGAGCCGAGCACCACTTTCGCCCCCTCCATAGCCGCTCGCATCACCGCCACGTCGCGTGCATTGTATCTGGGCGAGACATCCTGCTTGTAGCTCGTGTCGTGCTCTTCATCCACTACGATGAGAGAAAGGTTCTTCACAGGCGCGAAGACGGCGCTGCGCGGTCCCACCACGACGCTCGCCTCTCCATTGCGTATCCTGTGCCATTCGTCGTATCTCTCTCCATCTGACAGCGCGGAATGGAGCACCGCCACGCGATGGCCGAATCGCGATGCGAAGCGCTGGACGGTTTGGGGCGTGAGTGCGATTTCGGGCACCATGACGATTGCGCCGCCGCCTTTCTTGAGCTCGCGATCTATCGCCTGGAGATACACTTCCGTCTTTCCCGAGCCGGTGACGCCGAAAAGGAGCACTGGCTTCGTGGCCTTGCCTATCGCATCGAGCGCGGCCTGCTGGCCGGGGTTCAGCGGCAAAGGGCGCGAAGGGAGTATGCGGGAGATGTTGAGGGGGTTTCTGCGGCGTTGCACCTCCTCTATCTTTATATAGCCCGCCTTCTGCATCTGCCGGAGCGTGGAAGGGGTGGTCTTGAACTCTTCCACCACCTGGCTGAGCCAGCCACCCCCGACGCGACGCAGCTGCGCATAAAGCCAGCGCTGCCGCTCCGTGCCTTCGCCTTTAGGCATTTCACCGCCAAGCGCGCATTCCACATAGAGCTGGCGCTTTTCTTTCGCGCCCGGCTTCAATACGGCCGCAGGCACGGCCGCTTTGAGAACGCTCTCTATGGGAGAAAGCGTATACGAGGCGATACGCTTTACGAGTTCCAGCGTGGAAGGTCCGAAGAACGGTATCTCATCCACTATGGAACTTACGTCCTTGAGCTTGTAAGCCTTGCCTGCAGTGCTGGAAGGCGCGTCTTCCATGATTGCCATGGCAAAGCCGCGCGCCTCCCTGTGACCGAACGGTATACAAAGAAGTTGGCCGACGGCCAACTTCTTTGCCAGCGCTTCCGGCACGTTGTATTCGAAAAGCCGGTCAAGCGCCAGGTCTATGGCGACGAGCACCCTCAAGCGTTACGGCTCGATGTAGGAAAGCGTGACGCCTTCAGGAACCGTGAAGCTCTGCTGGTTGTAGACGAGGTAGATCTTCGCGTCCTTGGACTTGATGACGTCGGCGGAGCCGCCCTTGTGCACCACGATGAAGGCCTTGTTGCCGAAGGGCGCCGCATAGGTCTTGCCGAGCGTGATCTTGGTCTTCACGGAGTCGGTCTTATTCACGCCGGAAGCGCAGGGGAAGGCGGCCTTGTCCGCATTGCGCGTGATGAACACGGGCACGACTTCTTCCATTTCCGAGGTGAGACCCTTTGCAACAGTCCAGGCGACATTGTTCTTTGTGAGCGAGCCGCTGGAGACGCCGGGAACGCCCGAGCCGGAAAGCACGCTCAGGTCGCAGCTCGTCACGTAGGGCTCCCAATCCTCCGTGCCGTACTTATCCATGTTGAACACTTCCTTGAAGTATTCGGTGGAGGTGCCGAAGGACATGCCGGCGATATCGTCGGGATCGTCGCTCTTGCCGTCGTTGACGTCGTTGTGAGGCCAGATGGACGAGCGGCCCTTGCCTTCGCGGTCGATGTTGACCTGTGTGATGCCTTCGAAAAGCTTGCGTCCGCGCATTGACATTGCCGAGGCGTTGGCGGAAAGCATGGCCGACGAAATCGCCGGGAACAATGCGCCCATAAGAACGCCGAGAATGCCGATTACGACGAGCAGTTCGACGAGTGTGAATCCTTCTTTAGTCTGTTTCATGGTTGTATTTTGTCCTTTTTGGATTTTGACATTGCGTATTATCTCATAAATCGCGCTTTCGTTCAAGTGCTTTTTTGAGGCACGGCGAATATGCGCGGGTGTAGACGGCGAACGAGACTGCGTTCAGGATAATCATTGCAATCTCGATAAAGAAGCATGCGAAAGCCAATACGGAAGCGCCTTCCGCCGGCAGATACCCTCTGAGCGACACATATATGTATATTATGCCTGCCGCAGGGAAGGTGAGGGCCGTGCGCACCTTGCCGAGCCACATCGCCGCGACTTCCCCGCCGTACATGGAGGCCACGGAGCGCATGAACGTAACCCACAGGTCGCGCAGTATGTAGAGAATGGTGAATGCAAGCATCATCAGCGAATGCAACGTCTCGCCCTGGTGCATCAAAAGCCAGGTGATGGCGGGGAATACGACCACGTAGACCGCCTTGTCCATCAAGGGATCAGCCATCTTGCCGAGCGGTGTGACGACGTTCCAGCGGCGCGCGAGAAGCCCGTCTGCGAGATCGGAAAGCCCGGAAAGGAAGAGGGCTAGAATCGCAAGGCAGGGCAAGAGCCATCCGCCGGCGTGTTCGCCTGCGAGTCCGAACCCAAGCCATGCCAACGCCAGAGGAAGGCGCAGGAACGTGATTGCGTTCACTATGATGCGGTTGCGCTTCACTATTCGGCGAGTCCTTCGCTTACCACCTGCTGCATCACGCCCAGCGCCTCCTGCATCTGGACGAGACGCGCCTTGAGCTTGTCTATAGCCAATTCCGCCTTCTGGTAGTTGCGGCGGGTGGCGAAGAGCTGCTTGAGAATCTCGCCCTTGTCGAGGTCGAGGTCGGCTATCTCCATTCCCTGCGGAATCGGCACAAGCACGGGCTTGTTGCACTCGGAGCATTCGATTTTGAGTCCCGCGCCGCGGTAGTCGATTACCAGGTTTTTGCCGCAGTGGGGACAGTCGAAGACGATATCCGTATCGCGGATTTCGACCGCATCGGCGTTGGCGTTGTTCTGGAGGCTGTCGCTCATATCGTATCTCCTTTGAGTTTGGCGGTTTGCTGTTTAGAGAACGTACTTTTCGGCTTTGACGCGTTCGATGAAGGCGTCAAGAGTCATTGCGCCGAGGTCGCCTTCGGCGCGGGAACGGACTGAGAGCGTGCCGTTCGCCTCGTCGCGCGGCCCAACCACGATCTGGTAGGGAAGTTTCTCCATCGTGGCGGCGCGGATTTTCGCGCCGAGTTTTTCGGCGGAGGAATCGATGCCCACGCGCATGCCGATGGCGCGAAGCGCCTCGGCCGTCTTTTCAGCGTAGGCGAGCGCCTTGTCGCTCACGGGGAGCACCCTGACCTGCTCGGGAGCGAGCCAGAGCGGGAAAGCGCCGGCGTAGTGTTCGATCAGAATGCCTATGAAGCGCTCGAGCGAGCCGAGAACTGCACGGTGCAGCATCACGGGATGGTGCTTCTGTCCGTCCGGACCCACGTATTCGGCGTTCAGCCTCTCCGCGCTCGGCAGCTGATAGTCGAGCTGTATCGTGCCGCACTGCCATTCGCGCGCCAAGGCGTCGGTAATCTTGAACTCCAGCTTGGGTCCGTAGAACGCACCTTCGCCCGGCTGTATCACATAGTCCATGCCGCAGGCCTTGCACGCTTCGGCGAGAGCCGCCTCGGCGCGTTGCCATGTCGCTTCATCGCCCACGTGGTCCTCGGGCATGGTGCTGAGTTTGACAAGCAGGTTCTTGTCGAACCCGAAGTCTTTGTAGACATCCTTGAGAAGGCGGCAGAACTTGGCGACCTCTTCGCCGATTTGGTCTTGCGTGCAGATGATATGGGCGTCATCCTGCACGAAACCTCTCACGCGCATGATACCGTGCAGGGTGCCGCTCGGCTCGTTGCGGGCGCAGTGACCGAACTCGGCAAGCCTCAGAGGAAGATCCTTGTAGGAACGCATGCGGCTCTTGAAGATTTCAAGAGCGCCGGGGCAGTTCATCGGCTTGACGGCGAAAATGCGCTTTTCAGACTCGGTGATGAACATGTTCGCCTTGTAGTGATCCCAGTGGCCGCTCTTCTCCCAGAGCGAGCGCGGCATGAGGGCGGGCGTATTCACCTCCTGATAGCCGTCGGCCACGATCTTGCGGCGCATGTAGTCCTGCAAAGTCACATACACGCTCCAGCCTTTCGGGTGCCAGAAAATCTGGCCCGGGTCTTCCGGGTCGAGGTGGAAGAGATCCAGTTCCACGCCGAGCCTGCGGTGGTCGCGCCGTTTCGCTTCTTCTATGCGCTCCATCATCGCCTTGAGCTCCGCCTCGTCCCTGGCGACGACGCCGTAGACTCTCTGGAGCATCTTGTTCTTCTCGTCGCCGCGATAGTAGGAGCCGGCCAGGCGGGTGAGCTTCACGACGCCGATCTGCTTGGAATGTTCCACATGGGGACCGCGGCACATTTCGGCGTAGTCGCCCACCGTGTAGGTGGAAATATCCTCGCCTTCCGGAATATCGGAGAGGCGGTCGAGCTTATAGTGCTGGCCTTCGAGCATCTTTGCGCACTCTTCGCGGCTCACGACCTTGCGCACGAACGGCTCGTCAAGCGCGATAAGGCGGGCGATTTCCGCCTCGATTTTTGGGAAATCATCGGGGGAAAGGCGGTGCGGCAGGTCGAAATCGTAGTAGAAGCCCTCGTCCGTGGCAGGCCCTATATCTACTTGCACATCGTCAAAAATATTCTGGATGGCCCTCGCCATCAAATGCGCGGCGCTGTGGCGCCTCATCTGTTCTGTAACTTCGCTCATTATACTCCTTGGGTGTTCTCCGGCATATTATACCATATTCTCCTGCCATGTGGCAAGGCCGCGTGCAAGGGTGCACGCGTACGTTGCAACTTGGTCACACAGGATAAAAGAAATATGGTATAATATTGGGGTCTTGTGTGTATCAAGACATGATGCGAGGGGGTGCACTCCTCTTGCTTCAATAATACATCGGCTTCCGAGAACCTACGACATTCAAAAAGTTGCCATGAACGATTGTGCAAGGTGCGACAGTTTTGCTGCGCCTTGTCTGTGTGTTCGTGTCGGGTGTCGTAGCCCCTCGGAAAACATGCAGGCAAGAGCGCGGCTGTTGAAAGGATGTAACTGCAATGGCAAATGCGACGCCTAACCATCCCAATGTGGATATAGCAAAGAATCGTGTGCGGGGTATAATTGACACCATAACGCCATCAGAATTAGTATCAATTGTTAAAGATACGCCTTCGTTGCGAGGTATGATAGCAGGCAATATAGCTGAGCTCAAATTTCGGCAACACCTTGAGAATATGGGGTGTTTCTCAAACTTTGAGAAGCCAGATGATCATGATAGAAGTGGAAATAAAATCGATCTCCGTTTTTGCTACAAAGGCAAGCCTATTCGCGTTCAATTGAAATCGGTGCAAACTAACTCCATTAAATGGAATTGCTTCTCTCGAACATTGCAGTGTGATGTTCAGAACGATGGTTCAGACAAGCGCGATGTTTATCTGCCAAATGGGCATGTCGTAAGCACAACCAATTATAAGATTGGCGATTATGATATACTAGCGGTGCCGCTTTATCCGTTTACTGGTGAATGGGATTTCGCTTATTTGCTTAATAGTGAATGTAAACGAACACAATCTGTGAAATATAGCGTCGAAGATCGAAAATACCTCATCAAGACTACAGAACGACTGACATATCCATTGTCAGGGGAATGGTCGGCGGATATACTTGAGACCATTCAAAAGTTGCTTCCCTAGCGAGTGGAGTATGCGTCAAGCAGTGATCCAAAATTAGAATAGGGCAGTTTCTTGTCTTTAGCTTTGCAAAGACGAAACACAAGAAAATAACTATGATTCTTGCGTGCATGCACTTGTTTCTTGATTCTCGAAACTGAAGGTTTGTTGTTGCGCACAACTACGAATAGATCCTCACAATAAAACCCCATTTTTTCATACGCGTAAATAATTTCTACATGGGTAAGTTTTTGTCGGTTTGCAGAGACTTCATCTTGGCATTTTACAATAAATATTGCACCATCTTTCATACATCGCCTAACTTCCAAGCCGATGGATAGATACATGTCGAGAACTTTATCGTGATATTTCAATTCTTTGTCATCGGTAGTTTGGCTGTTCGAATAGTAATCCCTAAAAGCCTCATGGGTTCCGGCTCCTGCTAGGGCATCATTTTTAAATCGATATAGGCCCTCCATATATGGCGGGTCTAAAACAGCAGCATCCAAGTAGTCGCTTTTATATGGTAAATGTCTCGCATCAACTCCTGTTTTTAGATCAGAAGGCAAGAATGTGTATTTAGATGTGTCAACATTTCTCCAGAAAACTCCCTTGCCATAAGTAACATCTGCAATTACAGATCCATCTGGCACCCACAACTTTAAAATCTGCGGAAAGACAATGGAATTGTCAGAAGTATAAGCACTGAAGACTAAATCATTAGATGTTACACCGCCTTGAACACGTTTTTTGGGTTGTACAACATTTGCGCTCGTATCTGGAATTGCTTGAGGCGTAACAACATCAGAAGATTCTCCGGCTCGGGCCATTTCAAACGGGAATCCCAGCGCCAAAGCACCAACAAGAAGTTTGTTAGCATTAATTACATATCGCATATCTGTTTCCATTGTAAGCGCAGTGTCTTTCAGCATTTACAGGTTGTAGTTTGTGATTCTTGGAATCTTAGTTTGATATTATTTATATATACTTAGCAATCAAGCGCACATATTATACCATTTTTCAGCGCCCCTGTGTGCGCGTACATTGTCTGAAAATGTGCGTAAGAAAAGTCTGGTGATTCGTGTAAGAAATGCGTGCGAGAGCCGAGTATGGTGTGGAAGGAAGATAGAAAACTCATGGAAAACAATACGAATAAGAAATGGAACAGGGGTCTTGCGATGTTCGCAGCAGGTGCCGCGTTCATGCTTTGCTGGGCGGTGATTTTTGCCATCCAGCTCGCCAAGACAATCGACACGCTGCAAAAGCCGTGCGATATAGGCGCGGATGCATCGGAAGTGCAAGAAGGCACTTCCTGCAAGCAGCCTGCCGCCTATCCAGCTGGCCAGCCCCCAGAGCCCCCGGCCTCTCCAGATGGCCAGGCTGAGCCTGGCCAACCCCCGGCGCCAGCGGAAAGCAAGCCTGCCGAAAGCCCCTTTGTCCGTGTGGTGCAACTCGACTTTGCCGGCGAAGACGGCGATGAGATTCTAATTCGCCTCGATTCCCCGCCTGTCGCCGCAGACTTCCTTCACTACATTGTCATTTCCCCTCGCGTGGAGGATGTTTCCGTGGAGATACAAGAGGAACAATCGTGGTATTGGCGCGAAAAGGCGCGCTTCTCGGTCAGGCTCAAGAGCGCGAACTTCAAGTATCGCACGCCTTACACTATCACGCTGAAGCGCGAAATGCCGTTTGAGGCGGATGCCGCGCTCGAAAGCGACTTCCGCCGCACGATTACGCGCGACGACATGCCCTCCGAGGCGAGTCTCGCCGATACCGGACGCTACCTTCCGCCAGTCGGCGACAGTCTGCTCGCCATCACCGTGGCCAACGCACCACGGCTCAAATACGAGTTCAGGCGCGTATTGAGCGAAAATATCGTCCAGCTTCTGGCGCGGGAAGAACGCCAATACAAGAAGTCGATACCGTTCTGGTGGTCGGAAGTTTCTGCCGATAGCGAAGCGAGCGAAGAACTCGCAGCCGAACCGTTTTGCTGGGAGGAGGAGCTTGCCACGGAGCCCAACATGGTCGAGCGCCGGTATGTAAGGTTGCGCGATGGCGAAGGGAATCCAAAGAAAGGCGTTTATCTATTCTCTGTGCAGATACTTGGCAAAAAACTCCGCGACACGCCCGAGCCGGAGTACCGGCTGGTGTGTCTCACCGACCTCGGGCTCACGGTGCGGCGCGACGAAAACGCTTTGCGCGTGTGGGTGACGTCCCTTTCCACCGGGCGCTGCGTCCCGGGCGCCACGGCGAAACTATACGCGTCCAACCGTCTCCTTCTGGCAAGCGGCGTCACGGACGGGAACGGCGAAACAACGCTTGCGGATTTCGACACACGCTACGAACCCTTCGCTCTCGTGGTGGAATCGGCATCGCAAGACGACATCACTTTCATGGCGCTCAAAGACTCCATGCATATAGACGAATCCATGCCGTGCGGGAAGAGACCGCAATACCTGAAGCCAAACGACTTGACGGCATTTCTCTGGACAGACCGCGGCATATACCGTCACGGCGAAAAGATAATGGCCGGGGCGATCTTGCGCAACGGTGAAGGCGCGGCGCCATCGCCGCTGCCGGTGAAGTTCGTCTTTGCGGATCCGAAAGGGCGCGAAGTCGCGTCCAAGGCCCAAACGACCGATCAGACCGGCGCCGTGACGGTGGAGAGTTTCTCCGCCCCCGCGAACATGCCTTCCGGCAAATGGAAGCTGAAGGTCGTCTTGCCGGGACAGGACGCCGCAACATTAGGCGAGAAGGAGATAAAGATAGAAGAGTTCGCCCCGCCGCAAGTGAAAGTGGAAATAAAGGCTTTGCCCCGCGCCGATGAGGTGCTGAGCAATGTCACATGGAAGGTGCACGCCGAACATCTCTTCGGAGGAGCGGCAAAACAGCTTTCCGCCGAAGGAATGGTCGTCTTCGCCGATGCGGCGTTTTCGCCATCCGGGTGGGAAGATTGGCGTTTCGGCGACCCCAGGCGCTCGCTTGGCGCAAACTTCACGCGCCTCCCTGCACGGTTCACGGACGAGAAGGGCGAGGCGGTGTTCTCTCTCCCTCTGAAGCCGGAATGGGGCAAACCCGCCGCTGCCGTGAAAATGACGGTGCAAGGCTCCGTGACCGAGACGGGCGGACGCCCCGCCACGGCGCGCGCTTCCACCATCTTCCACCTATATCCTTATTATATAGGATCAGACGTCCCCGAATCCATCAAGAGCCGGAATGGACTTGCCTTCTTCAATATTGCCACTCTCGCCCCAGACGGCAAGCCAATCCCTTCACCGCTCGAACTCAAGGCGCGCCTGTACAAAATCGGCTACGCCTACAACCTCGTGAAAAAGAACGATTCCACCGCTTGCTGGGACAGCGAGGAGACTCGCAGCGCCATAGGCGATGAAATCCGCCTTGCGACAGGGGCGGATGGCAAGGCGCGTTTCGCCATTCCGGCGAACGGTTCGGGCGAATACGAATTTACAGTGGAAGATGCCGAATCGGGCGTATCCCACTCCGTGCGCTTCTGGATTTCCTCTGGCGACGATGCCGAGGTGCGGGCGAAACTCAAGACCCCAACCGCCGTCACGCTCAGCCCGGACAAAAAGGCCTACTGCGAAGGCGAACGCCCCCTCATCGCCGTAAAATCGCCTTTCCGCGGCATGGCATATCTTGCCGTGATGCGTGAAAAGACGCTATATACGCGCATATTCGAGCTCACGAACGCCACGACTACGGTGGAGCTCGATCCGCTCGAAAAAGAGTGGGCACCCAATGTGGATGTGGCGATAAGCGTGGTGCAGCCGGTAGAAGCTTCTTCCGGGCGCCTCGCCACGCGCGCGCACGGCATCATCTCTCTGCCAGTGAGGCCGAAAGCGAGCCTTCTCGACGTGGAAATCACGCCAAACCTCGTTCTCGGCTCTGAGGGCGGCGGCACTCTGGAAGTCGCAATAAGCGCGAAAAACGCGCTTGCGAACGGTGAAATCGCCACAATAACCGTCGTGGATGAAGGGATAAACCTTCTGACAGCCGAGCAAGTCCCAGCCCCAAGCGCCTTCTTTGCCACGGAACGCTCTGGCTTCCATCCTCTTTATGACGTCTATTCGCGCCTTCTTCCCGCCTACGATTCGCATCTCGTGGCGACCGGCATGAAAACTGGCGGCGACGGCATGGCGGACATAATGAACCGCGTAAGCCCCGTGCCGACGAGACGCTTCAAGCCCCTCAGCCTCTGGCAGCGCGACGTGCCTCTTGTCGATGGCGAATGCAAGGTGAAATTCAATCTGCCCGAGTTCTCGGGAACGGTGCGGATAACCGCGGTGGCCACAGGACGCCGCGCCACCGGTTCTGCCGCAAAAGAAGTGCGCGTCTGCCCGAAATTGCTCGTCCAAGGCGATGCGCCACGCTTCGCCGCGTCGGGCGACGCTTTTGCGCTCACGCTCGCGCTATCCAACCGTAGCGGCAAGGACGGGACGACGAAATACCATGTCGCCGCCCGGGGCACGGTGACGCTTGAAGGCGAAGGCGCCGGCGAAGTCTTCCTGGCCGATGGCGAAACGAAAGTCCTATCCATCCCGGCCAAGGCGGCAATGGCCGTGGGGGAGGGCGCGATTACGTTCGAGGCGGCAGGGTTGGGCGAATCCCACTCCTCTTTAATAGAGCTGCCTGTGCGCCCCGGTGCCACGTGGTGCGCAAACGCAACCACCATCGCGTTGAAGCCGGGCGAGAAGTTTGTCTCGCGTCTGGAAAACAAGTTGGAGCCCCTCGCCGCACTTTCCCGTCGCACGGTGGCTGTGGCATCCAGCCCGGTGGCGGAACTCGTTTCGGCATACGATTACCTTGCCGAATACCCGCATGGCTGCCTGGAACAGACCGTATCGCGCATCTTTCCTCTTATATACGCAGGCGGCTTCCTCAATCTGATTCCGTCCGAAAAGAGCAGTAAAGCCGCAGAGTTGGACCAGACGGTAAAGGCGGGGATAGAGCGTGTCGCATCGATGGTGCGCGAAAACGACTTCACCGTATGGCCGGACGTGACATGCGCGCCTTGGGATCGCGAAGTCTCGCTTTACGCAGCGCATTTTCTCGCCGAGGCGAAGATGTCGGGCCACGCCTTGCCGTCAAGGGCGGAGGCAAAGATATTTGAATTCCTGAAAAAGTGGGTGCTCGATTCCGACTTAGGCATATCCGCCTACGCCTGCCACACGCTCGCCTTGCTCGGTACGCCTGAAAAGGACCGCATGTTCTCCCTTTACGATACGAGAGCCAAGCTTCCACTTATAGACCGGGCGCGGTTGGCGAGAGCGTTCACGCGGATAGGCGATGCGAAGCGCGCCCGCGACCTCCTCGCCGTTGGCTCCATTCAACCCAATGACGTCAAGGATGCCGCATTCGCTCTTATCGCACTCGATGAACTCGACTCCGCAGATCCTGCCATAGACCGCCTCGCCCTCTTCCTTCAGGAAAAACGCGACGGCAAACGTTTTCACTGGGGCACGACTATGGGCAACGCCCACGCGCTTCTCGCCTTGGGCGCATACTACCGTCGCCGCGGCATAGCTCAAGGCGAGGCCATGGTGGAAGTAAAGATGGAAGGGGAGGAAAAGGGCGTTTCTCTCGCCAAGAAGGAACACGCGACTTTCCTCGGCAAGGGCGACATAACTATCGAAAACACAGGCACTGGGACGGCATTCGTATCGGCAAAGGGTCTGACGCTGCCATCGGAAGAAGCGGCGGCGGCAAACCATAATGTCGTAAGAGTGGAGCGCAACTTTTTTACGAGCGAGGGCTTTCCTGCCGATCTCGAAAACTTGACGCGCGGCGAACTCCTCATCGCGGAAATAACGCTCTCTTCCGACATCAAATACGACTTCTCGGATCTCGTCATTGAAGACTTGTTTCCGGCGGCGATGGAGCCGGAGCGCGCGGGCGTGGCGGATGCGTTCGCCCGCTGGCACGGCAAGGGCGACAGGTCTTGGGTGCTGAGGAGTGACACCAGGGATGACAGGGTAATCGTCTATTCGCGGCCTGTCACCATAAGTCCGGAAGCGCCAGAGGGCGAAGTGCGCAAGTTCTTCCACGCGCTGAGGGTGGTGACGCCAGGCGACTTCGTGCTGCCGGGCGTGCGCGTGGAAGCGATGTATGCGCCTGAAATCTTCGCCGAAACCGCCCCCGCTAGAATAAGGATAAAGGAGTGAAGATAGAAAAGCGGAATATTGCGCGCCTTGCCGTGGCGTTGATGCTTGCGCCTCTCGCTGCGGCAGCTCTCGCCTTCGCCGCAGGCTGGGCGTTTATAGATTGGGAGCCGGAAGAAGCCGCCACATACCCGGGAGGCGTAATCTTGCGCGATGCCGCAGGCAATGTGATGCGCGTTTCCCTGGGCGAAGGCGACCTCGATTGCCGTCCGTTCTACACCGCTTCAAAGAACGATTGGATCGTAAAAGCGCTGATTGCCGCGGAAGACGGCGAATTCTGGCGACATTGCGGGGTGCGGCCCTTGAGCATCTTGCGCGCGGCTTTCCAGAATGTGACGAGCGCAAGACGCATCTCCGGAGCTTCCACCATAACCATGCAGACCGTCCGCCTTGTTTCTCCGCATCCGAAGACTCTCTTCTGGAAGTTCGCCGAGGCCATAAAGGCTATGAAGATGGAGCGGCAGAAGGACAAGCTGTGGATACTTTCCCAGTATCTCAACCGTGCGCCGTTCGGCTCCAACCTCGCCGGAATAGAAGCTGCCGCAAACGGCTGGTTCGGCAAAAGCGCCAAGGAGCTCGGGATTGGCGAGGCGGCGTGTCTCGCCGGCATGGTGCAAGCGCCTTCGCGGTTTCGCCCTGATCGCCACTTGGAGCGAGCCTTGAAGCGGCGTTCCTATGTGCTCAAAAGAATGGAAAAGCTCGGCTTTATCACGCAATATCAACGCGAGGCGGCGGAATCCGTCCGCCCCGTGGTGAAACGCGCCCCCAGACCATTCTCTTTTCCTTATTACTGCGACTGGGCGCTTTCCTGCCGCCAGAGCGAACAGCAAGCCTACGCCGATGTGGCAACCGCACTGGACTGCGATATCCAGCGAGAGTGCGAAAGCGTGGTCGAAAACGCCGCACACTCGGGCCGCTACAGCGCCGCGGCCGCCGTCATGCGCGTGGGGGACGGCGCTATTGTCGCGCTCGCGTGCAGCGGCGATTACTTTTCTGACGCCGCCGGCAAGGTGAATACCGCTCTCGCCCCGCGTCCTGCGGGCTCTACCTTGAAGCCATTCCTTTCGGCCCTCGCCTTCGATAGAGGGCTTGCCACACCAGAAACGCGCCTACTGGATGTACCGTGCAGCTACCCGGGCTACAGGCCGGCCAACTTCGATGGCAAATATCGCGGAATCGTTTCGCTCTCCGACGCGCTCGTCCTTTCGCTCAATATACCGTTCGTGCGCCTTCTGGAGAAGATGGGTGTCGGCGATTTCGGCACCGTTTTGCGTTCGCTGGGTTTGAAACATATGTCGGAAACCGATGAATCCTACGGCCTGGGGATGGCTATCGGCAACGTCCATGCGAACCTCATTGAGCTCGTAGGCGCGTACGGCACGCTTGCGCGCGGCGGCGTATTTTTGCCCCCAAACTTCGGCCAGAGCCGGGCGGATGACTCGAAACCGCATGAAAATGTGCGGATTTTCTCCAATGAGGCGACATATCTCGTCTCGGACATCCTCTCGGGCGACGAGCGCAGCCTATCCTCCCTCGGGCATATAGCCGATGTGGACACAGCCCGTTTCGCTTGGAAGACGGGCACCAGCGCCGCTCATCGCGACGCTTGGTGCATCGCCTGGAACCCGAAATGGGTGATTGGCGTATGGTGCGGACACATCGCCGGCTCGTTCGGCGACACCTCGCTTGTCGGCGCGAAGGCGAGTGCGCCTGCATGCTGGCAGATTGTCCGCCACCTCTATCCGCGAAATGATGGCGAATGGTTTGCCGAGCCTGAAGACATCGGCAGGCGGGAAGTTTGCGCCCGCACAGGGCTTAGCGCCACCCCGGACTGCCCCGAAACCCTTGCCGATGCTTTCATCCGCGGCAAAAGCACTTGCCTCGCCTGTTCTTCGCACTCCCGCTCCGCGGATGGCGCGCCCGTCACGCACGACCCGCCCGAACTCGCCGCGTTCCTGCGCGCAAAGACCGCCTCACGCCGTCTTTCCATCGTCAAACCCGAAAGGGGTGCGGTATTTTCCATTGTTCCGGATATGCCGCAGCAGAAACTCATATGCGTTGCCTCCGGTTTGGAAGGGAATGTGCGCCTCTGGTGGTTCGAGGACGCCCGCCCAATCGGCACTTCTCTCGCCGGCGAAACGTTCCTTTGCGACCTTGCTCCGGGCCGCCATGTTATCTCTTGCTCCACTGCTTCCGGCCTCTCCGCCACCACCGAGATCTCCGTAGCGTCCCTCGCCCCCGTCCCATGACCCCACCCACCCTCACCCGCCATACCATACGGCAACGCTACACAGCGGCGTGAACGGCCGACACGAGCATTCATGCCCCATTGCAATCGGGGCGTGGATATGATATAATATGCGGCTCCGTGCCCAAAGACGGGGCGGACGCGGCTGAAATCCGCGATCATAAACAAACAACAATAAAGAATCAAATGGCAATCAGAAAGCCAACGGCTCCTTCGGAGCGCTCCGCCGCGATGGCGGAAATGCTCTCCAGCGCTAGCGTGGAGTCGAAGTTCAAGAACGGCAGCCTCGTGGAAGGCACTGTTAGCGCAATCAAGGATGACGATGTATTCATCGACATCGGTTACAAGAGCGAAGGCGCAGTATCGCTGGGCGAATTCGGCCCCGACGCTGAAGTCAAGGTGGGTGACAAGGTTACCGTCATGCTCGTCCAGCTCGAAAATGACAAGACTGGCGTTGTGGAGCTCTCCAAGCGCCGTGCGGACGACAAGCTTCGCTGGGAGAAGATCCTTGAGCGTTATGTCGAAGGCAGCGTAGTCACCGGCACAATCAAGAGCGCCGTGCGCGGCGGTCTCCTCGTCGCGATCGACGATGTCGAGGCGTTTCTGCCCGGCAGCCAGGTGGAAGTCACGCCTGTCAAGGATCTCGAGCCCTATGTGGGCCAGACGTTCGACTTCAAGGTCATCAAGATTTCCAACGAGCGCAGGAATCTCATCGTTTCCAGGCGCGAACTCATCGAAGGCACGCTCGCCGAGAAGAAGGCGGAGCTCCTCGAGAACCTCCAGAAGGGCGAAATCCGCAAGGGCCGCGTGAAGAACATCACCGATTTCGGCGCGTTCATCGACCTCGATGGTCTCGACGGCCTCCTCCACATCACCGACATGAGCTGGGGACGCATCAAGCACCCGAGCGAAATCCTCAAGGTCGGTCAGGAGCTCGACGTCATGGTCCTCGATGTGGATCGCGAGCGCGAGCGCATCAGCCTCGGCCTCAAGCAGATGACGTCCAATCCCTGGGATACGATTCAGGACCAGTTCCCCGTGGGTTCGCGCGTTTCGGGCAAGGTTGTCAATCTCGCCGCATACGGCGCATTCGTCGAAATCGCCCCCGGCATCGAAGGCCTCGTGCATATCAGCGAGTTCAGCTGGACCAAGCGCGTCGCGCGTGCGAGCGACATGCTCTCCATCGGCGATGAAGTGCAGGTGGTTGTGCTCAGCGTGGACGTGGAAAACCAGAAGATCGCACTCGGCATCCGCCAGACGCAGGTCAACCCCTGGGATACCGTCCAGGAACGCTTCCCGGTCGGCTCCAAGGTCAAGGGCAAGGTTCGCAACTTCACGCCGTATGGTGCGTTCATCGAGCTCGAAGAGGGTATCGACGGCATGATTCATGTCAGCGACATGAGCTGGACGCGCAAGGTGAACCATCCTTCCGAATTCCTCCAGAAGGGTCAGGAAGTGGAAGCCATCGTTCTGGACGTCAACACGAAGGAACAGCGCATTTCGCTCGGCATCAAGCAGGCCCAGACCGACCCGTGGACGGAAATCACGTCCCGCTACCCCGTTGGCGCGGTTGTCAAGGGCAAGGTTTCGAAGATTGCATCCTTCGGAGCGTTCGTGGCGCTGGAAGACGGCGTGGACGGTCTCGTGCACATCTCGCAGATCAGCGACCAGCGCATCGAGAAGGTTCGCGACGCACTTGAAATCGGCCAGGAAGTCGAAGCGCGCGTGATTCGCGTGGACCGTGGCGAGCGCCGCATCGGCCTCTCCATCCGTGCAATGTCGATGAGCGACGCGGAGCTCAAGGCTCTCGAAGCGGAAGTCGCAGGCGAGACGCCCGAGCCCATCACCGCCTCTACGAGCGGCAGCGAAAACCTCGGCGGTCTTTCCGCTGCGTTCGACAATGCGTTCGCCAATGTCGAATGGCAGCCCGGCGAAGCCAAGTAAACGGCCAGACAAGGAGAAAGGAAACAACCTATGTCAAGAGTCTGTGAAATTTGCGGCAAGGGCCCCTCTACGGGCAACGTCGTGGTGCGCAAGGGTTCGCCCAAGTACAAGGGCGGAATCGGCTTGCACACGACCGGCATCTCGAAGCGTCGCTTCCTGCCCAATCTCCGCACCGTGCGCGTCACCGACGGCAAGGGCAACACCAAGCGCGTCTGCGTTTGCGCCCGCTGCCTGAAGAGCGGCAAGGTGACAAAGGCCTGAGAGCCTGTATCTGCGATTCAGGCTTTACGGTTGGTTTGAAAGTTCGAAGCATTGAGGCACTTCGGCATCTAAATGGCGCGGCAGTGATTGAATGCGTCGACGGGCAAATCCAATCGTAAACCCGGAATCGCAGACAAATCGAATCGTAGATAAACATTTACCCAACCGGTAATAAAAGAAAAGGATAACGAAAATGGCAATCAAAGTTGGCATCAACGGCTTCGGCCGTATCGGCCGCATGGTTTTCCGCGCCGCTGTGGAAAACTTCGCGGATGACATCGAGATCGTGGGCATCAACGACCTGCTCGATCCCGACTACCTCGCATACATGCTCAAGTACGACTCCGTGCACGGCGCATTCAACCATGACATCAAAGTCGAAGGCAACTATCTTATCGTAGACGGCAACAAGATTCAGGTCTTCTGCGAGAAGGATCCCGCCAACATCACCTGG
>DFGM01000129.1:0-925 GCA_002371755.1 Verrucomicrobia bacterium UBA3750
CAGCTGACCCGCGACGAGGTGATCTCCATCCTCCGCGAAAGCCTGTAATGAGAACACTTACCATACTTTGGCTACATGCGCCGGACGCGAACGACGGCGACCTGCTTTCGGTCGTCGAACACGGCATGTCGGATGCTTTTCGCGATTTCTGCGCAGAGGCGTTCAACGTCCGCATGCCCCTTGAATACCCGCCCCTCAAGTTGAAGACGGTGTCTTCGCCCGAGACGATACCTGACACGCTTTTCATCGGCGGAGACCCGTCTCACGGTATGACCGAGGGCGGCGACGACGTGTGCCTGTTCATGGTGGACGACTGCTTCTATTCAGGGAACATTCACGGAGTTCCGCTAAAGGATTGGCTCAAGACGTACATTCCCGCGCTTCCGAAGGTCGCCGTCGTCTATCCGGGACGTCCGCCAATCGTCGTGCCGCAGCGCCGCTGGGCGAAGAAGGGGATAGAGGTCTTGTCTCGTCCCGACTTCTACCGCGAACGCATCGTCCATCTCTTCAAGGCGTTTTGGCTGCCGCGCTTCGCAAGCGCCATGCGGCAGTACGTGCAGGTCAAGGCCGGGACGAACTGGCATACGCCAGGACACAACGGCGGCAAGGCGTTCTCCGATTCTCCGTTTCTGCGCGGACTGTACGAGGCGTTCGGTTCGATGATATTCCGCTCCGACCTGTCGGTGTCGGTGGAGTCGCTTGGCGATCTTTCGAGTCCGGAGGCGCAGACGCCGCTGTCGGAGGCGCAGAAACTGTCGTCTGAGATATTTGGCAGCGCCTTGAGCCGCTATGTGACGAACGGCACTTCGACCTCGAACAAGGCCATGCTCATGACACTGCTGAAGCCGGGCGAGGTGGTGCTGGTTGATCGCAACTGCCACAAGTCGGTGCATCATGCGATCGTGACGTCCGGTGCGGTGCCGCG
>DFGM01000129.1:1051-3275 GCA_002371755.1 Verrucomicrobia bacterium UBA3750
GAGTGCGCTGGAGGCGGCGGAATCGCCGCGTCCACGGCTGCTCGTCCTGACGACATGCACATACGAGGGTGTGCTGTATCCGGTGTGGGAGGTGGCGTGGCTTTGCGAACGGGCGGGAGTGTTGTTCTACGCTGACGAGGCATGGGCCGGATACATGGCGTTTCATCCTTTCTATACGCGCCCGGACTGCGTGGCCGGACGCGCGATGCGGTACAACGCCGTCAACGAGACGAGCGGAGCGCACTTTGCCGTGCAGTCAACCCACAAGACGATGGCTGCGTTCTCCCAGTCTTCGATGATCCACGTCTCCTTGCGGTTCAAGGCGCTTCTGGAAGAGGACGCATCGCCGCAGTTTCGCTGGCTCAGGCGTCGCTTCGCGCTCAATGGACACGGCTCGTTCGAGAAGTTCACGCATGACCTGCACGAATTTCTGCGCTACTGGCATTCAACTTCGCCGCACTATCCGTTTCTGGCGACGCTTGACGTCGCCGGCGTGCAGATGCGGCTAGAGGGAATGAAGCTGATCGACGAGCGCCTGAAGTGGGCGGCGGACTTCCGTGCGCGCGTAGCCGCGGAGTGCGGACTGCCGGAAGGCGAGTGCTTTGCGAACCTTGCGGACATTGCGGGAACGGAGGACGACTGGTCTAAATCCGGCTACCTGAAGGATCCGCTGAAGATCGTGCTGATGCTGCGCAGCCCCGAGGCGTGCGCCGCGTTCAAGAAGGCGCTGCTGAAGTCACACATCCAGTGGGAGAAAGCGACTTCTACGACCATACTCTTTCTGGTGACTGTCGGCACGGTCGAGGAGCATTTCGAGTGCCTGTTCCGCGTCTGCCGCCTCAACCGCACGCTCATCGGGCGCCCGACGGCCAGCGTCGACAACGACGAATCGGTTTCCAGTGCTGTTGAGGGGCAACCAGTGGTGCTGCCGCGAGACGCGGCGCTTTGCGACGGAGAGTTCGTGACGCTTGACGCGTCCATCGGTCGCATCGCCTCGCAGTTCCTTGTGCCGTATCCGCCGGGAATACCCGTCTTCGTGCCAGGGCTCAGGATAACGGCTGAGATGGTTGAGTTGGTGAAGGGCGTCATGGCTTCGGAGGGGGTAGGAGCTGTACACGGACTTTTCTGCCGCGGAGGCCACCCGCCCTGCTATGTTGAGGTTCTCAACCGCGACGAGGAGGCTCGTCTTTTGCATGTTCAGTAAAAATGAGAGGGAAGCAACCGTGATCGACAACAAACCATCACCAAGGACGACCTCGCCGGATTTAGCGATGAGTTGAGACAATCGCTTCTTGGTGAAATCGACGCGACAGGTGAAATCGACGACATTGACTTTTGACGCAGATAATGCGATAATGCCGCTATCTTTTATTTAGGGGTGCTATACTCTTGAACGGACGCAAGCGAAAATGGATAACGGCGAAAAGAGAAAAGTCTATCTTGAGTCAACTATCTTCGGGTATTTGACTGGACGGCCAAGTGCGATTCCCAAGACCGCATATTGGCAGGCTCTTACTCGCCAATGGTGGGAAAACTGCCTTCCCAAAGTTGACTGCTTCGTTTCGCGCTGGGTGATAAGCGAATCGGAGGATGGTGACGCCGATGCCGTGGAACGGCGTAAGGCTGTCTTGAAGGACTTTCCCGAAATACGACCGGCGGCAGACAAGGTTGCAGCTCTTGCGCAGAAGTTGATTGAGGCTCATGCCCTGCCGAAAAAGGAGGTCACCGATGCTTTCCACATTGCCACGGCGACCGTTGGCGGCATGGACTATCTGCTTACATGGAACTGCAAGCATCTGGCCAACTACGTCGCCTTGCCCAAGACGTACGCCGTGCTTACGGAGTCCGGATACAAGTGTCCCGTCATAATCACGCCTGAAAAGTATCTGGAGGAATGTCAAGATGAATGAGACGATGGAAATACTCTTGCAGAAAGATACCTCCGATTCAATCGTTGATCGGATTCACGAGACGCGCCATCGCATTGCGGCGTATTTCGGCAACGACTTCATGCGCATGGCCAAGTTCGGCGCGGGCGAGCTTGATTTGCCGCCAGATTTCTTTGTGTCATCGCGCAACGAGTCTAAACTCGCGCCCGCGATGGCGTAACAACAATCTCAAATCGTGGTAACTGACAATGAAAGGAACAGACCCATAGACAGTTAAACGATCCTCCTTCGCCCTGGCGGGCTATGGAGGATAAATAAGGCGGGGAGAAATCCGC
>DFGM01000112.1 GCA_002371755.1 Verrucomicrobia bacterium UBA3750
GGTCTGGAATCCAATGGGCATTGGATTAGGATTCAATGGGCATTGGATTCCCGTCCAATGCCCATTGGTCGAACAACGGCCTCGGTAGGGCGGCGAGACCCCTCGCCGCCGCGTCGTCCGGCGCCGCCCTACCGCATCGAAATATTGCCCCCAACTCCATCTCGCCCCATGGACAAGGCCGGCGGTTTTATGGTATAATATGAGCACAAAAGAACGGTATCGGCATGATAAAGGAGCGATAAAACACGATGAATACGGCATTAGGCACGGCCTTATGGGCGCTGGGCGGTCTCGCAGGTGCGGTTTTCGCATTGCCATTCCGCAAGGTAAAAGGCTGGAAATACGAGAGTTACTGGCTCGTATATGCGCTGTTTGGTCTGGTGCTGTTCCCGTGGGCCCTCGCATTCGCCACGGTTCCGGATCTTTTTGGCGTGCTTTCGAAAGCGCCGGCGAAGATTCTTGCAATGTGCGCCGCCTTTGGTGCATTGTGGGGGATTGGCGGGCTTTCGTGGGGTCTTATGATTCGCTATCTCGGCGTAGGCCTCGGACTCGCAATCGGGTGCGGGCTTTGCTCGGCCACCGGCACTCTCATCCCGCCGATCGTCAAGGGTCAGGCCGCCTCGCTCGTGGCCGACCAGGCTGCAATAACGACGCTTGTCGGCGTGTTCGTCTCGCTTCTCGGCATCGTCTTCGTAGGGCTGGCGGGCAAGACGAAAGAGGATGAACTTCCCGAGGAAGCGAAGAAAGCCTCCGTTGCAGAGTTCAACTTCAAGAAAGGCATTATCGTGGCGCTGGTCGCAGGCATCGCCTCGGCCGGCATGAACTTTGGGCTTCAAGGAGGCGAATGGACGGGCGCGGACGGCGTGAAAGCATCGCTTGCCGGCCTTGCCGTGGAAGCGGGGGCAAGCCCGCTTTGGGCAGGCATGCCGGTCTTGGTGGTCGTCCTTTTCGGCGGCTTTATCGTCAATCTCCTCTGGTGCCTGCAGCAGAACGCGAAGAACAAGTCGTTTGGAGACTACGCGACGCTCGCGAAACCCGCGACGATGGGAGTGGTCTTCTGGAGCGGTCTTGCCGGCGTCATCTGGGCGTGCCAGTTCGCCTGCCAGAAGATGGGCGAGAGCTTCGCGGGCGACATCGCCTATATATCATTTGCGATTGTCATGGGTTCCAGCGTGCTCTTCTCCTCTCTCGTAGGCATATTCCTCGGCGAATGGAAAGGCACGAGCGGCAAGACGAAAGGCTATCTCGCGGCGGGTCTTGCGATTCTCGCTTCTTCCATCGGCATCGCGGTGCTTGCAAAAGCCGGCGAAAAGCCCCAGACGGATATCGTAGCCGAGGCGAAGACGGCGACGGTGGGTGACGTCCTCGATGCCGCGCAAGGCGCCGACCCTGCGGACAGGCCCATCTTCAAGCTGGATACCGAGGCGCTGGAGGCCAAAGCCGAAAAGGCGAAGAAAGCCGTTGCCGACAGCATGAAGAGCCTTGGCGAGAAGGCAAGCGAAACCAAGAAGTCCATGGGGGAAGGCTGGAAGAACTTTGAAGAAAAGGCCGGCGAGAAGGCCAAGGCCGCCAAGGAATCCATAAGCAAGGATTTCGAAGCTCTGAAAGAGGGTGCAAGCGAGGCCATGGAAAAGATCGGCGAGAGTTTCAAGAAGGAGACCTCCGTCGCCGAATAAGTCCCCTGCCGCGCCAAACCGCACGATTTGACATCAAACCAAAGTTCCAACACGAAAGGATAGCGATGAGCTACAAAGAGGCACAAAAGAAGTATGCCAAGATTGGCATCGACACCGAAAAGGCGATAGCCCAACTCGCGGGAATCCCGATTTCCATGCACTGCTGGCAGGGAGATGACGTGGGCGGGTTTGAATCCGTGGGCGGAGCCTCCAACGGCATTCAGACGACCGGCAACTACCCCGGCAAGGCGACCACGCCCGAGCAGCTCATGGCTGACATCGACTTTGCAATGTCGCTCATCCCCGGCAAGCATCGCGTGAACCTCCACGCCTGCTACGGCATCCACAAGGATAAGGTGACAGACCGCAACAAACTCGGCCCCGAGCACTTCAAGCCGTGGGTGGAGTGGGCCAAGAAGCGCGGTATCGGCCTTGATTTCAACCCGACTTTCTTCTCGCACGCAAACGTCAAGGATGGTCTTACCCTTTCTTCTCCCGACCCCAAGATCCGCAAGTTCTGGATCGAGCACGGCATCGCCTGCCTGAAGATTGCCGAATACATGGCCAAGGAGCTCAAGAGCCCCTGCGCTATCAACTTCTGGTGCCCCGACGGCTACAAGGACGAGCCTTCCGACCGTCTCGGGCCGCGTAAGCGCATGGCCGATTCGCTCGACAAGATCTTCAAGACGAAGTATGACAAGAAGATGGTGATTCCTACCTTCGAATCGAAACTCTTCGGCATCGGCGTGGAAAGCTACACCGTGAACTCCCACGAGTTCGTCATGGGCTACGCGCAGAGCAGGAAGATCATCGCCCTTCTCGACATGGGTCACTTCCACATCAGCGAGAACGTTGCGGACAAGATAAGCTCGTTCCTCATGTTCTTCGGCAAGGTGGCGTTCCACATTTCGCGTCCCGTGAGGTGGGATTCCGACCATGTAATCCGCCAGAACGACGACCTCAGGGCGGCGGCGCAGGAAATCGTGAAGATGGGCCCCGAGAACTTCATTATCGCGCTCGACTACTTCGACGCGTCGATTTGCCGCGTGGCGGCCTGGGTGCTCGGCATGCGCAACATGCAGAAGGAACTCCTCAAGGCGATGCTCACGCCCAACGCCGCGCTCAAGTCTCTCCAGGACGAAGGCAAGTTCACCGACCAGCTCGTCATGCAGGAAGAGTACAAGAACTATCCTTTCGAGGATGTCTGGGCCGAGTTCTGCAAACGCAACGGCCAGACAGCCGACGAAAGCTGGTTCAAGGCCGTCCAGAAGTACGAAAAAGACGTCCTTCTCAAACGCTGATGGGGAACTACATGAATACGCGGCACCACAAGGGGCCGCGCGAACTCGTCTCCGGCGGCGAGTGGCTCTACGGGAGAAATCCTGTGGAGGAAGCTCTCGCCGCCGCCAGGCGGACAGCCTCGGAAATCGTCCTCCCTCCGGAGTTTCCGGACGAGGACGAACAAATCGCGCGTATCCGCGACGAGGCGAAATCGCGAAGGCTCGTCATCCGCACGATGGACCGCAACCAGCTCGACAAGCTCACCCGTTTCGGCAACCATCAGGGCGTCGCGCTCAAAACGACGGGCTATCCGTATGTGGGATTCGAGGAGATTGTGCAGGCGGCGGAAGAAGACGAAAACTCGCTTGTCGTGGTGCTGGACCACCTTGAAGACCCTCAAAACGTTGGCTCTATACTGCGCACCGCGTGTGCGGCCGGCGCTACGGGCGTAATCATCCCCGAAGACCGGGCATGCGGCATAACCGCCGCCGTCTCGCGCGCTTCGGCCGGCGGAGCCGAGCATATTAAAGTGGCGCATGTCGTAAATCTCGTCCGGGCAATCGAGCGTCTCAAGGAAGCGGGGCTGTGGTTCACGGCTCTCGACTGGGGCGAGGACGCGAAAAACTACACGGAAATCGACTTCAAGGGCCGCGTCGGGCTGGTTATCGGCGCAGAAGGCCAGGGCGTATCGCGTCTCGTGAGGGAAAACTGCGACTTCGCGGCCGTCCTGCCGATGCCGGGCGGATTCGAATCCCTCAACGCAGGTGTTGCGGCGGGTGTCGCGATCTACGAGATACTGCGCCAGAGAAACTCTTAATTAAAGGAAAGGAGCGGCAGAGATGTCCCTCAATATCGTAACCGAAATAGACAACCGCGTAGCGGTGAAAAACGTGCTCATGAGCGTGAGCGACA
>DFGM01000161.1 GCA_002371755.1 Verrucomicrobia bacterium UBA3750
GGCAATGCGCTTAAGATCAACAACAACGACAAGTTCCCGCTCTGCGTCGTGAAGTCTGAAGTGACCGACTTTGTGTTCAAGGGCAACGGAACGATGACTGGCATCAAGGGCGTTGATTCTCTTGGCTACATGGCCAAGGACAGCGCAGGACACTGGTATGCGACGATTGATGAGGCGACTAAATCCGGCGGCGGCGAGTTCACCGTTCTGCGTGATACCGATCCTGCGGCTCCTGCGGGCTGGAAGTTCGTCACGGAGGACGGCATCACGAAGCTCATCAAGGCCGCCAAGGGCGTGTTCTTCATGGTGTACTAAATCGTTCGAGACCAGGCCGCGTGCCACGCGCGGTCACAGTCATGACAAGGGAAGCGGCAGTTTTGCCGCTTTCCTTGTTTTTACGTTTGTAGAATTTAGTGTAACTTTCGTAGCCAGCCCATTGCGTGGCAGGCAGATTTTTGGTAGTATGTCAACAATTCGGTAAACGTTTTCGGCTCCGCGCCACCTAAAGAAAGGTGTTTTATGAAAAAACTTGTCGCGCTTCTTGTTACGACATTGGCCACCTCTTTCACACTCACAGCCGCCACCCAGTTTGCAGCAGCGTGGGATGGAGTCTTTTCGGCCTCCTCACAGGGCGCATCCGAGTCAATCAGCATCAATTTTCACAACGGGAGCGAACTTTCTGGCAATGGCTCCGCAATGATCGGCCTTGCCGGATACCAGGTATCGAAAGATGGCTGGAACAGCCTTGTCGCGACGAACAACGCCTCGCTTATGCAGCTTAAGGGCATGCGGTCCGGCGGGGGTGTGACGGAGTACACGGACATGTCCGTCACGATTACGGGGACGCGCGGGCATTGGAATTGCAGCAAGCTTTCCAGCGGCGACAACATTCTCCACGGCTATATCGACGATAACGCCTCTTATCCGACTCCAACCGTGACGGTGACAGGAATTCCTTACGACAAGTATCGCGTCGTCATCTACCATTCGACGGATACGGCAAGCGTTCCTTTTGGATACGATCTCGTCAACGGGATACCGTTCACAGGCGTCAGCGGACATACTGTTATAGGAACTGTGCTTTGGGGGAATTCGGGTCCGAAGGATTCGGCCAATTCGCTTGAAGAGGGCGTCAATGCGCTCGTCACGCCGATACTCCACAACAATGCGGAAGCGATGCTGACGGTCACGGGGCACAGGGTTTCCGGCGTCACGCGCGGTTGCATCGCGGCAATCCAGATTTTCGACGCGACTGACGAGACAGACGACTTTTCGAATACGACGAATCGGGTGAGCTCCACTTACGCGTCAGGAGTGTGGTCCTTCCCGGATGACATAACGGCTGCCGACCCTGTGAATTTCGGCGGCATGATTATCGGGACGAACGCCGTCAGCCAATCCCTCGGTTCATCTTCGGCTTCTACGATTTCAGCAACAGTGCTTGCCGAAATCCCCGAAACTGCGGTGGGCACTCTGATAAGCCTGGGCGTGCAGGACGGTCATTCAGTTCATGCAAGATACAATGGCAACGGGACTTTTGGGTTGTCGTACGACACTGCCGGCGCTGTTGTGACAACCGCGCCCATTGATGTGGCCGGCAGCCATATCTGGACTTTGACGTTTGACACGAGCAACGGCGCGGCATTCTGCAAAGACGGCGTAAAAGTAATCGAGACGTCGAGCATAAAATGGACTTACCCCAGCGTCAAGAAAATCACCGGTTCCGTGGAGTTTGGCGCAAAGCACGATCAATCAGACCCCCTGACGGGCGCAATCATTTATGCCGCCCGGACTGACTTTTTGAATGCGCAGGCCAGCAATGCCGGGGATGTCGTTTCAAGCGGTTATGCCGAGCAGGAGATTCCAGGCGTAAGCGGACTTGCGACTTTGGCGGAGAAAGTCGAGCTCTTCACCCATCTTGCCGCCTACGGCGACACGGAAGGGCTTCTTGCGCTCATGCCGCACCGCACAAGCACATATGCGCACAATGCCTGGCATTCGCCGCTTGACGCAGAACTGGCCGACGGCGATTATGTGGACGGATTGACGACTGTGTTCAACCCGGTTGTCCAGAAGCTTCCCGGCGTTTCCACAAACGCGGCGGCGGCGAGCGTTCTTGCGCAGATTCCACAGACGGCGTCCGGCGTCATCGCCAATATCACGGTCGTAAACGGCAGTTCCACGCATTGCGTCTTTGCGAGGGCGAACGGGGATGGAACCGTATCGCTTGGATGGGAGAACGGCACGAAGCGCACGACCTCCGGATCCCTAGGCGGGTGGGATTCTATCCATGTGTGGACTCTCGTTTCCCATGACTCCCAAGGGTGCAAACTTTATCGTGACGGCGAACTTGTGCTTGAAGATTCCGATCTGAAGTTCAATGGCTACAAGGCGGGAGCGTCCATCATGTTCGGGAATGCGACTAACAGCAAGCATCCTCTAGCCGGAATGAATGTCTATGCCGTCCATACCGACTTCGGCTCGTCGAGTGCGATATTCGATACGGCTGCGGAAAGCGCCGCATCTGTTTTCGACTCGTTCGATTTCATGGAGGAGCTTGCCGGACGCCCAATCGACGAGAAGCTCGCGGCGTTCGAGCGCTACTGCGAGACGGGCGAGACTGCAGATCCGGAGACGGTGTTCGACCCCGAGACGGACGAAAAAGCGGATGAATGCGTTCTTCGCATCAGCGAGATCATGCCGAAGCCGACGGACGCGCAGAACCGCGGCAAACTCGAGGGCATGGATGTGAACGGGCTTGAAAGCGGCTGGGTGGAGGTAGAGAACACATCCGACAAGTGGGCCGACCTCGCCGACTACCGCTTCATTCGCGTGAACCGCGGCAAGAAGACCGACCCGGCGGGCGTCGGCAACTTCCCGTCCCGGCTTGTGCCGCCGCATTCCCGTGCGATATTCTACACGTCCGAGCGCTATTCCAACAGCAAGGAGCAGGCGGTGAGCGCGTTCGAGCACGGCACTTTCGACGGCAAGCCGATGATAATGGGCGAAGAACTCCACAACATCCTCGTGTGGGGCGACAAGGTGAACCCGAAGAAGTCGCCCTACGTCCGGCTCTACTACGCGCCGGGCGGCGATTCGGACAGTGGCACTGTGGTCGATACCGTGGTCGTGCCGAGCGATCTTCCCGAAGGGTGGTCGATAATCGTGGGCGAGGCGGCGGAAGGCGAGGGAACGCGCCGCTGGATGTGCCCGACGCCTACACGCGGCAGGGCCAACACGGCGACAGACGGCCTTAAGCGGATAGGTCCGAATGTGGGTCCTCTCTACGAAAAGAAGGGACAGAAGAAGACCGAACTGGTAAGCGAGTTCGCCGTCCCGACGCCTCCGGCGAAACCCGGCGAGGACTATGTCGTGACGCTGCCAATCAACGGCGTCATGAATCCGGACGGCACGTTTACGCCTCGCGCCGCCGACCAGATTGCGTCCATCAAGTTCGTCTTCCGCAAAGACTTGGACGATTCGACTCTGACCACTAATGACGTCGACATTGCGGGCAAGACGACAGACGCCAACTGGGGCGACCAGTACACAGCGACGATTCCTTCGGCTTTCTTCCCGGCTGCAGGACACCTCATGCAGTGGAAGGTGCTCATCACGGACGGCGAAGGCGTGGAATGGACTTCGCCCAGCTTCAACAACCCCGACGACGGTTACGAGTGGTATGGCACGATCGTTGAGCCGGACTATGCCACGCAGATGAGCGCGACGCTGCCGACGTGGCACATGTTCGTCGACGAGGCCAGCAAGTCGCAGATGGACTATGACAAGGACGACAAAAGATATACGCTGGCCAATGGTGCGCGCGTCGCCATCTACGATTCCTCGACCTCCAACTACTACGACTATGTGCGCATCGACCTTCGCGGCAACACCTCCGCAGGATTCACGAAGAAGGGGCACGGGCTCAGGTTTGCGAAGGCGCATCCGCTCACGATGACAGATGTCGTGACCGGCGAGACTATAGAGGAAATCCGCAAGACGTCGCTTATCAGCGAGTTCGCGGACCCGAGCTATATGCGCCAGATGATTGCGTTCTGGCTGTGGCGCAAGATGGGGAACCTCGTTCCGTTCGACTTCCCGGTCCGGTGCAACCTGAATGGAGAGTTCTACCAGCTTGCGTTCAACTCAGAGCGCTTCACGGACGAACTCATTGAGGACGTATACGGGCTCGACAAGTTCGGCTACGGCTACAAGAACGTCGGCACGATGAAGAGCGGATCTAGCACGACGGCGGGCAGCATAGAGAAGAAGACGCCGGATGACGAGGACGAGACGAACATCACGGTGCTTCAGAACGAGCTGCGCGCGAAGATTACGGCGGCGCAGCAGGTATCCAGCACTCCGGATGGCGGCGATACAGGCCTCGACAACGTCGAGCTTACGAAGTTCGTTGTCGAGAAGTTCGATCTTCCGGCGTGGCTCAATTACCTTGCCTCCGCGCGCATCACGCAGGAGATGGACGACGTGTGGGCGAACGTCTGCGCCTACTACGACAATCCGAGCATGAAGGAAGGCGAGCGCGGCACCGGCACATGGATGCCGCTCGGCTACGACTTCAATCTCACGTTCGGGCAGCATTACCTTGACGGCGGCATGAGCGCCTCCGGTCTCAAGGCGCAGGATGACTGGTTCAAGTGCCATCCGTTCTACGGCGGCAACCGCGTGAGGTGCTATTCGTCGTCCGCCATGTCCTCGATGATAAACAACGGCAATGATGGTTTCGAGGCGGTCTGGCAGTCCGCCAAGTTCCGCCGCCTCTACCTGCGCCGCTTGAGGACGCTTATGGATCAGGAGCTGAAAGCGCCAGGGACCGCAACAAACGACACACCCTTCATGGTCAAGATGTACGAGATGGCCGATTTGATGCGCACGGATGCCACTCAAGATGCTGAAAAGTGGGGGAACGACAACACCGACAAAGCCATCGACGTATGGGGCGGCAATCGCCCTGCCGACATGGACGCGGGCATCCAGGATATCTGGGATAACTACGTCGTTCCGCGCCGCGAGCATCTTTTCGTCACGCATTCCGCCACCAATACGGCGAAAGCAATCGGCTACGGTTCCAACCTCAATGCAGGCATCCCAGAGGCGCAGAGCCCGATCGACGAGTTGAAGGTCGGCTTCTTGGTGGATAACACTGCTGATGAAACAATGACTTCCATCTCCGATACAGAGAAGGTCGTGATACGCAACTCCAACAACGAGGCGGTCGATATGAGCGGCTGGCAGCTGAGCGGTCGCTTCGAGATGACGCTTCCGGCAGGCACGGTCGTAGACGCGAACGATACGATTACTGTCGTAGTCGATCGCAGGGCGTATGTCGCGGAGCATGAGGCGGAACTGACCGATCAGGTCATAATCGGCAATGCTACGCTCAAGGCCGATTCCGCCACGCTGCTCTTGAATGATGCGGACGGCGTCAAAGTCCTTCAAGTCGCGCCGCCGAGCGACGAATCGCAGTATCTGCGCCTCAATTCCTTTGACGGAATCCCGCCGTTGCCTTCTGACGGCGATACGGACGAGTGGATTGCGCTCACGAATATATCAGAGACTGCGACGCTCGATCTCTCCGGAGTCCGTGTGGTTTTCCTCAAGGCTGGCGATGCGGTCGCGAAGTGCGATTTCAATATACGCGAAGGGCTGCTTGCTCCCTTGGGCAGCGTGACCTTGCATCAGGCAGACTACTCTAAAGCAGGTTGGACGAAGATTACCAACGGCGAACTTGCGATATCCATCTATGACGCGAACGGTCTTGTGGCGCATTCAGGCGGCGTCGTGCAGAAGAATCACAAGAAGTATCGCGGCGAGGGCGGCCCTGGTGGAAACTTCTTCATCCGTCTGAAACACGTCGATGCCACATTCTCGAGCGGAGATTTTGAAGAAGTCGAATATCCATCTACGAGTATCGGCGTCGTGCCAGGCACGGACGTCATGCTGGAGGCGGCGACGCAGGAAGAAGCGGATGCCGCGCTTGCGAACTGCGAAATCGTCCTTTCCGACGAGGATACGAAGTGGCTTGATGCCAGCGTGCTGAAACTTGTCGCAGTGCCGGTCGTTTCGGTGGATTCTTCGACTGGTGTTGAAACGACAACGTTCGTCGCGCAAGTCGCCGTCGACGAGACGAAAGTCGATGCCCCGGTTATAGCCGAGGCGGCGACGGAAGGCGATAAGCCGGTAGAGGTCGAGGCGGATGAGGACGGCAAAACCGTGGTAAAGACGTCGATATCCAATGCCTTCACAGGTCTTTGGTACGGCTACGAGGTCGCAAACGAGCTCGGCGGAGAGAATGGTTTTACAAATGACGTGCAGTCGTTTGAGCGTGCCACCAACACCACGCACAAGGTGACGTCATCGCTGCGGGAAGGGAATAGCGGATTCTTCCGGGTCAAAGTTCTTCCCGTTCATCCATAGGCGAGGAGGCGACTCTGGGGGATGGGCAGGGGCATTGCCGCGCCCCCCAGAGTCGCAACTGCCTCTGCTAAAACGCCCTTCGAAATCGGCTCAAACGCTTCTACCGGTAGAAACGCACCACTTCTACCTGTAGAAACGCACCACTTCTACCTGTAGAAACGCACCACTTCTACCGGTAGAAATACACCACTTCTACCGGTAGAAGCATATCGTTTCTACCGGTAGAAGCATATCGTTTGGTCCGGACGAAGCGTTTGAGACGATTTCGGGAGGGAAATATGCGCACGCAGAAGGGCACTGCTTCTTTGGGCCGCGCCCCGATTATGCCATCCGCTTTGTGGATGGCTTGGTGCGGTATCCTTCGCCGCCGCGGCGGGCAGAGGTCTGCCCGCCCTACCGGGTTTGCAACTGCCTCAACGGGAAACTGCAGCCCAGCGTTCAGATGAGCATAAACAAAAAATGTCGATTGAAAAAGAAAGTGGACATTTGCGTTTGCAGGACTAAACGGGCAGGAAACTCCGTCGCCCCTGCCCACTTACTTTTTCAATCGACGGGCGCCCATCGCGATTCCGATTCGTGATTTTTCGCGCCAGTATTGAATTTTAGGGCGAAATATGCTATAATCTCCATGTCTTATGCTTAGGTGTACTAAACATTAAAACGGTGAGGTGCGGCTTGGGCGGGGATGTCGCTCTTTACCATTCGTGGAAATCGCGTAACTGCGTGTTGTGCTTCAATCGAAAGATGACCAATCCAAAGGAGAGGCAGAATATATGGTAGCGTAGAGTGTATACAGGCATTTTGCGTACCCTATTCTGTGTTTCTCCAAGGGTGCTTGGTCGTGCCTCGATTGAGATACCATCTAGGGTACGCTTTTTTCATGTTGGTAGGACGATGAACAAGGAGAGTGTATGAAGAAGAACGAAGCGCGAAAGAAAGGCGCGGCTCTTGTGAAGAGCAACGCGATCGGCGCGGAGAAATCCTACGTTGCGTGGATTGCTGACCTCAAACGCCGCTACCGCGCAACGCAGATCAAGGCGGCGGTCGCCGTCAATTCCGCGATGCTCGAATTCTACTGGACGCTTGGTATGGACATAAGCGGCAAGTATCCAGGGAAAAAGCGAAACATCGGCTTCTTCGACAACTTGAGCAATGATCTTTGCCTTGGCATAAAGAATCCAGTTGGCTTATCCGCACGAAGTCTGAAATATTCCCTTGCCTTTTATCAGCTGTACAGTTATCGGCAACAACTTGTTGCCGATAACGACGATGCTGCTTATCTTCAACAACTTGCTGAAGATAACGGCGTTGCAGATCTTATGAAAATCCCTTGGGGACATCATATTGTTATCATCGGGAAAAGCAAAGGCGACAGAGACAAGGCGCTTTTCTATGTCCGCAAGACCATAGAGAACGGCTGGAGTCGTACCGATCTTCAGGTAGCGATAAATGAGGGCCTCTACGAAAAGACCGGCAAAGCAGTAACGAATTTCTCCGGCACGCTACCAGCTCCTGACGGATATCTAGCAAAGGAACTTATAAAGAACGAGTATTCCTTTGCGTTGACGGAAACCGTGGACGAGAACAACGAACGCGATATCGAGAAGGCGCTCGTGCGGAACATCACGCGGACGCTGACGGAACTTGGCGGCGGATTCGCATATGTCGGGCATCAGGTGCGCGTCAACGTCGGCGGCGAGGATTTTTGGCCAGACTTGATCTTCTACCATTTGAAGAGCCGCAGGTATCTGGTGATTGAACTCAAGGCAGTCAACTTCAAGCCTGAGCATATCGGACAGCTCGGATTCTATATGGTCGCGGTTGACAGGCAGCTGAAGAACGAGTGGGACGCTCCTACTGTCGGGCTTGTCCTGTGCAGGGACGGCAACAAAACGGTAATCGAGTACGCCTTGAGCGTCACCGACAAGCCGATGGGCGTAGCCAGATACCGCCTGACACAAAAGACGCCCAGGGAACTCTCCTCAATGAAACATGCCGTTGCGAAGCTTGGCTCCGTTGTTGACGCAACGATTGCCGACGCAGAGCGACAGATTACCGCGGCAAAGGAGGGGAAATTCCAATGAATAATGTGCAGAGCATAATTGCTGAGATTCAGCATGGGCGACGATGCTTCATCATCAAAGGAGCAGCCGGAACGGGTAAGACGACTCTCATTCGCTCGCTCGTTCCTGCTTTAAGGGCACAAGGCTTTCATCCCGCACTTATGGCTCCAACGGGAGGTGCCGCTATGGTACTCGGAAAGAGGACAGGATGCGAGAACCGCAGAAGCCGAGAGGACGGGGAGTGGCGAAAAATCAATAAAACCCAATGTTTTCGGGTGGTGAAATGCGTGTCGGGGAATAGAAAACGCTTCATAAAAAGGGTGAAAAAATGTCCGAAAAATACAAAAATATTTGCGAGATTCTTGCGAGAAAATGAGCGGGGCGCGGGACAAGCCCGCGTAACGGGGACATCTTCTTCTGTCTTCTTCTACATACCCAGGAATATCCCCAGTTTTT
>DFGM01000089.1 GCA_002371755.1 Verrucomicrobia bacterium UBA3750
TGGATATTGGATACTGGATATTTGCACATTTCCATATTTCTTTCTATCGCACCAGATCGTAGACGCGCACGTAGTCGACAACGAACTCGTCGCCCGCCGCAGCCGCCGCATCAAGTTCAGGGACGCCCTGTCCCGTCATGCGGTCGTTGCGATACCACTTCGCCTCGGTTGTCAGTAGCACGAATTCGTCCGTCTGGGAGACGGCCTCGCCATCGCCCAAGCCGACCTTCGGACCGTGCTGTTTGCCGTCTATGAAAAACGTGTAGCCGTCCGGCTCCCACAGCATCCCGAATACATGGAACTCTTTTTCATCAAGTTTAACAGAGTTCTGGCGGTTGAATTCCTCCGAAGGCATGTCTTTGGGTTTGCGCGGCGCGCAAAAGCCCAAATAGTCCGCTCCGTAGCCGTTCATGTGGAAGTAGTGCGGTATCACTTCTCCGACCTCGAACGATTCCATGATGTCGTGTTCGATGCCGGCCGTGCGCGGATCGAGCGAACACCCTTGCATCGGAGTCTGCATCCAGAACGCCGACCACCATCCAGGCATCTGCTGAAGCCGGCAGCGGCATTCGTAGTATCCGTAGCGATGCATGAACTTCGACTTCTCGCGCTTCGGTAGCGGCCAGAAGCCCTTTGGATTCTCCTCGTGCAGAACATCCCAGACGAGTTCGCCCGTCTGGAGCTGCGGCGACACGAACTGTCCGTCCGCCTTCTTGACGAGCTTCAGGTGAAGAAGCCCGTCCTTCACTTCGACCGCGTTGTCCTCGGGCGTAGCGAACCAGTAGGCGCGCCGCCCCCAGAAATTCGTGCGATACGACCATTTCGATTCGTCCAGCCGGTCGCCGTCAAACTCGTCCGACCACGCCAGCTTGAACGTCTTGCCCTCCGGCAGAAGCGACGGCGCATGTGCCTTGCCTGTCATCCACTTGGCGGTATCGGTTTCGTCTTCATCGCCTTTCGCATTCAGTATCACGTCGATTACCGCCTGGTCGGCGCGATAGAGCGTGTATGAAACCTTTGGCGCTCCTACGCCGCGCAGAACCCGGACTGCACAGTCTTTGGCGACGACGGGCTCCTTGAGAAGCCGTATGCGCTTGATGCCTATCGACTTGCCATGCAAAATCGTATTCCCGTCCGCCACAAACGCCCATTCGTCCACGAGCTCGCCGTTGGTGACGTCTTCGCGCATGACGACGACATTGAACTTCTCGCCGCTCTTCACTTCATGCGCAAAAAGCGCCTTGCGCAGTTCGCCGAAGTCCTTGAGCGCCTTCACATCGTCCGCGTCGAGAACGCCGTCCTTGTTCGGCGCGATTCCGATGTTCATCGTGCCGCCGTTGCCGACCGTGCCGACATAGAGCTTCGCGAGATACGCACCCGATTTCGTCGTGCCGCGCTCGCCTTCATGATAGAACCACCCGCGACGGAGCGGGAAATCCGCTTCGTTCACGCGGAAGTATTCTCCGTCCGGCGAACCGGCGTTGCGCATGGGCACGTAGTCGGGATTGCCGAATTTACCGTCGCAGAAGCCGCCCGTGCGGACAACCGTCGCGCGCGAGTCGTCGGAAACGAACCCGCGCTCGTTGCCGCACCAGCGCAGATCGGAATCGTCGCGCTCCCCGGCAAAGATCGTGACATCCGGCTGCAACGCACGCACAAAGCCCATCACCTCGTCAAAGCGATAGTAGCCCGCCTTGATCCGGCGCTTCTCGCGCGCCCCGCCGTAGTAGCCGTCGCCGCCGTTGGCACCGTCGAACCACATTTCGAAAACATCGCCATACCGCCCGTCCAACAGCTCCTTCAGCTGCGCATGGTAGGTGTCGACATACTTCTCGGTCGCGTAATCGGCGTTGTTGCGATCCCACGGCGAGCAATAGACGCCGAACTTCAGCCCCGCGCGGCGGCACGCCTGCTCCATTTCCTTCACGTAATCTCTTCCCTGTTCCCCGTTCCCTGTTCCCTTCCAAAACGGAGTTTTGGCTATATTGTGCTCCGTCGTTTTCGTCGGCCAGAGGCAGAAGCCGTCATGGTGCTTTGCGACGACGACAAGCCCCTTGAGTCCGCCCGCCTTGCAGGCCTCGACAATCTGGTCTGCGTCGAACTTCGCAGGATTCAGCAGCGCGGGGTCTTCGTCGCCATAGCCCCATTCGCGGTCAGTGTAGGTGTTGAGCCCCCAGTGGACGATGCCGATGACATCCTCATCGGCCGCCAGCCGCGCCGCCATGGCCGCCCGCGGCGCGGGCCGCGCAAACGCCGACAAGCCGCACAACGAAAAAAGAACCGTTACAGTTTTCATTCTCATGCTCATATAACCTCCTTTTATGCGTCTTTAACGTGTTTCTCACCGGCCGAAAAGCCAGACGAGCGAATCCTTGAGTCCTCCGATGCGATTCTGCCTGAGCCACAGCCGCCACCCGGCGCGGAATGCACGTCTCCCGGAACATCCATGCGGTCTCCGACCTGATTTCATCTTTTAATCCTTTCTCCTTTAAAAGTCCTTCCTCGTCGCGCGAAACGTCATTGACTCCTCGTCTATCTCCGCGCATCCGATTCCGCCTGCCCCACGAACTCGAACGGTCCGAGCGGCAGGGATGATTCGTTATAGAGCGTACCGCTGGTCATGGGCTTCCCCATGTATCTCACCATTTCCGGGGCGGGAACAGCCTCAGCGGAAAGAACGATGTCAGGCCCGTCGATAAAGTCCGTACCGACATTATTGTTTTCCCTTATCCTGAAGTTCTCGATCCGCGCGTCGTGCCATACGCCGTCTTTTCCGGCCAGCTCGAAGGCGGGACTGCGGGAATAGTCGCGTGCGTAAACATACCAGCCCTTCACGTTGTCGAACGAGAGCACTGCCTTGCCGTCCTTGAATGCGGCGGAATTCAGGACGGGAGAATCGTCTTCGGGGATACCGAATCCATAGTCTCGCTTAAGCGCATGGAGGGCAAGTCGCTGCGCGACGATCTCCTTGTCGTTCGGATGGATATCCCAGAAATTGCCTGCGTCGGACGTGACGGCGAGTGCGGCATTTTCCTCCTCCGCGCAGAATTTCGTCTGCGCCATGCATATCCCCATCCAGTTCTGCTTGTGCGGGGCAAGCTGCGCAAGATACATCTTTAGGCCCGGATTGCAAAACTCGCGGCGCCATCCGTTGTAGAGCGCGTGCAGCTTCGCGCAATAACGCTGCGACTCGCCGCTGTTGTTGCAACCCTGATACCAGATGAATCCGCGCATCGCCATGGGCGCGAACGCGGCGACCATGCCGTTCCAGAGAACGGTCGGCTGCTGGTTTAGGCCGTAGATGACGCCCCTGTGCATCGACGGATTCCACGTGGATGAAACAGGATAATCTGAGGTCGCCTTGATCGATTCATCGCATCCGTCATATCCGCTTCTCGGCGTCCAAGCGTCGATGTTCGTGCCGCCCCAGCTCGCATCGACGATTCCGATGGGAACATCGAGCGCGAGGTAGAGTTCGCGCGCGTAATAGAACGCAACCGCCGAAAGTGAGACTTCCTCCGACACCCCTCCTCCGACGCGTGTGTCGATACGGTTGAACTGCCGCAGATTCTCAGGCATGAATCGGCGCCACTTCGCGGATGTCTCGCACGGTGCGACAGCCCATTTGCGTTCGCACTTGATGTATCTCACGTTCGGAAGACGCGTCATCGTCGTCATGAACCCGCCTTTCATGTCGCGATAGCGCGCGGCCGTCCCCCAGATTGGACACTCCATGTTGCTCTGCCCGGACGCGAACCAGACTTCACCGACGAGCACATCCTTGATCTCCAACTCTTCCCCGTGCTCCACGCCCAGTTCGCAGAGCTTCATCGTGCGGCTTTCCTTCGACGCCGCCATCGGATCGAGCACGACCTTCCATTTCCCGTCCGCGCCGACAGCGGCGGTCTTTTCCTGTCCGGCGAAAGACACTTTGACTTTACGGCCTTCAAACGACTGGGCGCCCGTTACTCCTGCACGCGGCGCCACACGCCCCCATACCGGAACGGGCATTCCTCGCTGAAGAATCGCCCCGTCCGTGAACGGCGCGCCCATTTCGATTCTCGCATCCGCCTCTATCTTGAATTCATGTCCGCGCGGGCGGACGGCTTCGGCGAGCGCGGCACGGTCTTTCACGACGGCCGCCTCGAACTCCGCATGGCGCGGCCAGTTCTTCAAGTAAGCGCGATACGCCTTGACTTCATAGGAATCCTCGCTCTTCCCTTCCGCGAGCAGCTTCTCAAGAATGCCCTCTGCGGCGCCGGGCGCGTCAGGATCGAGCTTGTAGTGCATCCGCATCCACCGACGCCGCGTGACAAGATCGCGCAGCATCCGTTCGCCGCTCCAGAGCCGGCGGCAGATTTCCGCCGCCGCCGCGGCCTGGCGGTACTGCGGCGTCTTCTCGTTCAGCGCGAGGTTCACCCCTTCGGACAATTCCGCCGCCGTCCAGACGCCGACTTTTGTGCCGTCGATCTTGACGGCATAGCGACCCTCCTTCAGATTTCTGACGCGCAGGATTTCGCGGTTGAAATCTTTCTCGAACGGCACGAGTCCGAGCGCACGGCGCATCTCGTCCGTCATCGGGAAGGGAAGCGACTTTTCCGTGCACGTGAACGCGAGCGCATCCGCGCCGTTGGCATCGCGTTCGATCTCATCCACGCAGCTCTCCGCACCCTGCGCCTTGAGGATTTCGTAGAGCATGACCGTATGCCCCAGCGGACCGGGATGGACGCGGTCATAATTGACGATGATGCTGGCGGAAGGATCCTTCTCCTGCACCGTCGCATTGATTGCAAGCATCGTCTTCTGCAGATCGACGCATGTCGCGCCGTCGCGCGCCGCCCACGAACGGACATGATCCGCAAGAATCGCAAGCCCGTCGTTGCAGACAATGTTAGAGGGCTTCCCGTCCACAAGGCAGGTCTGGTCGTAGGGTGACGGCGTGAAGTAGATGATCTGCGGATTGCCGGCTTCTGCGCGGACGCGGCGAATGAGCTCGTCCATCCGCGAATCGTATGTCCGTATTGCGCCTTCGCGCTTCGCCGCGAACGCGGGCGTATCGTTCGTGCGCGGCCAGACATCGCGGTTGATGTCGTTCATGCCGAACATGACGGTGACGACGGTCGGCTTCTTCGCGACAATGTCATCCGCTATGCTCCAAAGCCCCTGCTGTGCCGTCGCGCCCGACCAACCGGAGTTGGAGAACCAGATGTTCCGCTCCGGATAGCGTGTCGCGTAGAAAAGGTTCACGTACTCGCCGTAGAACCCGCCGTGGGTGATCGAATCGCCGAAGAAAACGACCCTGTCGCCATCCTTGAACGGCGCGGCTTGCGCCAGGAGGACCGCTCCTGCGGCTGCGGCCAAGACCGCTATTTTATTCATTTCTGCTCTTCCTTTCGCAATTTTCAAACGCTTTCAGAAGCCCTTCTGCATCACGCGAGACGATGAAAAGCGGTGCGGGCGTAAGCGGAATTGCCATCGCGCCGCCTTCATCGCGAGACGGTGCCGCGCGGCGGTTGCCCATGAGGTCGACAAAGCGCACGTCTTCCGGGAGATTGACCGAAAGCGTCATCCCCTTCTTGCGTCCCAGCTCCGCCTGACGTTCGTTCGTCCAGACAGCCGCGACGCCGTAGCCGCCCTGGCGGAATACGTACGCGCGCCAACCGTCGCGCTTCACGTCGCCAAGGAACTTCGGCGACGGCAAGATACGCCCAAGCGTATTCGGCACCATGTTCCACATGAAAGGCGACATCTGCGCATCCGCGACAAGCCGGTGCTGCCATGTGTGGCTGTTTTTGAGTCTTGGCCAGTATTTTAGATCCATGATGTAGAGCCGAGCCATAGCACCCGCCTGAAGAAACTCGCGCCAGCCAAGGTCGAGCGATGCCGGGCCGCCGTTTGAATATGCGTCCGCAAATGCTACGGCTCCCCAGCGAGGCATATAGAAAGGCAGAATATTAAATCCTTCCGAAAACATGACAGGCGTCGTTTCTGGATAACCATATTCCGCCATGCGCGCCAAAAGAATCGACGCATTCTCGTCGCGGTCGAACTTCCCGAGAAACGAACCGTCAATGGCACCGTAGGCATGGACAGCTATGAAGTCATACCGAAAGCCGTGAGAACCGGCAACTTCCATATAGCAATCCATGGTGTCGCGTCCGTGCCAGTCTGGATTGTAGTAACAGCACCCGTGAGTAGGCGCATACATAAGCGCGATACCACGTTCATCAAATGCCCTTTTGAGACCCTTCCAGCAGACATACTGGTACTGGAACCAGTCTTCGCATGCCTTGAGGCGTTCCTCGTGCGTCTTCGCATAACGGATTGTCGCCAATTCGGCGTCCTCCTCGTTATAGAACGCCCACCAGTTGTCGTCTGGCGCGGCCTTTAAGCCGACTTCGTATGCCGCCTTCTCGATGAACGCGACTTTCTCCGGCACGGCATTGGTAAGGGACTTGGGATGGCACGGCATCCCCGGCTTGCATAGATCTGGATACATTGCGGCCAGTTCCGACGAAACGGTATGCAGGCGGTTTGCAAAACCGCATTTCTTACGAAGCTGAGTTTCTGGCGCGTTCGTATCGGCGAATCGGCCGTTTGTCCGCCAGTTTGTCGCCATTATGCCAAGGTCGCGGGCGTAGTCGGCGAGTTTCTCGCCGTTGGAACTCTTCTCATACCAGCCAAGCTGCAAGTAGAAGTCGGCGGTCCGGTGTTTGCCGCCGAGCGGCTTCAATATGGCAAAACGCTGATAAGGTGCGCGGTAGCCTTCAAACTCCACACCCAGAACAAACACGCCCGTTCCCAGCTTCTCCTGGTCGATGTCGAGCGGGAGGACCTTGTTTGTAGGCAACGCAAACGACAGCGTCTTGTCATAGACGATTTCGTTGTAGAAGTTGCGAATCGTGACGCGCACCGCACCTTTCGCGCCGTCCGAACCGGAAAGAACAAGCCGTGCGTTGATTGCATCGCCGAAATGAAGAAGGTTGTCGGGATTCGATGTTTCCAGCCGCGCCTCCACATTGCGGCGAGCAGGAGCTGCCCGCCCTACCGTTCCCTGTTCTCTGGTCCCCGCTCTCTCAACGCGCACGCCGTCCACGACAACCGCTGCGCCACTGCCGGACATGACGATTTTGCAGTCGCCGCACTCCGAGACAAACGGCATTTCCACAAAGTGCCATTCGTAGTCTGCAAGTGGCAAAATGAGCTTTGCTTCACTGCCGTCCGGCTTTGTCACGAGATTGAACCTTCGCGCAACCGGGTCAACGGTAAATACGATTTTCGCCTCGCCCTGCTCGCCCGACGCACGTTTCACCCATGCGGATAGAGCGTGTTCAACGCCTGGCATAATCGACATCGGCGCGGACTGCAATATTTCATACATATCGCGCGTTTTCGACCGCCTCATACGTAGTGCCTTGTCTCCAACTTTTGCCTCGTCTGTGATCGACTCCAGCGGTCCACCAGTTGCCGCGACCATAAACCACGGTTCGCCGCCCCACCAGTAATTCCAGCCGACTAGCCCCTGTTCGAAACTTCCGTTCGCGAGGAGGTTGCCCGTCGGATCGGGCGGGACGTCGAGTGCATCCTCCGCCCAGAAGTCGATGATGCCGGAATTGGGAGTGGAGGAGTTTGGAGTGGAGGAGTTGGCGATTACAGTCGAGCCGCAGAGGTCAATCATGACGCGGCCTGACGCGGCATCCGTGCGCCAGACATACGCGGAAGTCCCTTCCGCCCGCGCCGTTCCATCCGGAAACGCAATCTCCACGCGATCCGTCTCGCGGTCGCGGTTTACGTAGATTCGCGTACCGTTTTCCACGCCATGCTGTCCGTTCGTGGAACTGCCGCAGAGATAAAGCCGGAATTCGACAGGCGCGGAGGGCGTTTCCCATTCCAGCGCCAGTTTTCCATCGCCAGCGGGGACGAGCGAATACCGCGCCGCCGCACCATTGCATGGACGAGTCCAGTCAACCCGTGCTGCCTTTTCATCAACCCTGATCGTGGCGTTTGAATAACATTCCATGTAGCGCGAATACTGCTTTGAGCCATCCAGCGCACGTATCTCCAGCCATGAAAGAAGTTCACGTGCGTATATATCCGACTTATCCCTCTCGGCAAGGGTCGCCGACTCGCTGCCGCCGCGATAGAATACAAGTTTGCCGAATCCGGTTCTGCCAACTGTATGTATGCGTCCTTCGTAGCCATTTGCAACAACGGACTTGTCGCCACTTCTGAATTCCGCCCAGGTAGTCAGCCGCTCCTCGCCGAGAAGAGTCCATCCTCCCTGCGGATGAAACGGCCATGTGGCAAGCGTCACAGGCCGCCGCGAGATCTCATCGGACCGCTCGAACGGCGCACGGGAGACCGGCAGCGGCGGGAGACTTCCTGATGCGCCGATAGCGAAAAACGCGGCTACTCCAAAAATGACGGCAGAGCCGAAAACGGGGAAACGCATCTTAGCCTCATATTACCTGAACACGATCGTTAAACCGGGCACATTCTCCGCCCGCAGAAACTGGTTGGGCGTGAGCGCCTCTGCGGAGATGCGCAGCTCGTCGATAAGACCTTTGTAGCCCAGCCCCAATTGCATGGTCATCTCGTCATATGAGAATTTGATCTGCCCGTCAACTGTCTTCGTGTTGGCCAGATTCCTGCCCACATAAGTGATAACATCGGTCTTGCTGCTGTCTGTCTCGTTCGGCTTGAATGTAGCCGCGACATGATGCCATTTGCCGTCCAGCAGACCATCGCCGACGAGAGTAGTGATACCATTGGCCATGAAATACAACTTACCCGACACAAAGATAAACTGCCATGCGACATGGCTCGAATCCTGCATGAACTTTATGGGGCCATACCAATCACTCTGCGACTCGGACGACTTCATCCAAAACTCGATTGTTCCCGATGTCCGCGGGGTTCCGTCAAGCTGCTTGTGGAGAAAATAAGTGTCAAGGGGCTTGCTTAATCCCTTTCCGTATATGGCGCACTGCGGGTTAATGCCGTTGAAGGAAATCGACTTCTCGTTCGACTTCGTGAAAATGGGGCCGCCCTGTCCGTCGCGGATAACGGCACCGGGGACTTCATCGGAAAACCCTGGCACAACGCTCCCTGACCCAGCCCAAAATGTACCAGCGCAAAGCGAACTATAGGCGGAGGAAGCATTGGCTGTCCCGTCATCGAACGTCACGTATGACAACGTACCAGTTCCGGGACCATGCTTTTTCAGAAACTGCGCCGGAGACAAAGCGCTGTTCGACCAGCGGAATTCGCCGATTGAAACGCCGCGCGAAGGATTTGAGAATATCCCTGTCGCACCGCTAAACTCTGCGCCGATCGTGAGGGGTCCGGTGCCGCTTCGCGGCGCAAAGCTGTCAACACCTTTGTCCGTGTAGTCAAGATAGCGTCTCAAAGGCCACGATGCTCCACTTGTCACCACATACGCCAAATGATGCCATTCACCATCCGCGATGTCGCCAATTCCCCATATTCTGTTTTCTTGACCATCAGTGTCATAATAGGTGAAACATATAACGCTATTAAACCACCGTAATTCCCATGCTGGAGCATTGTCAGAGGCGGAAATCGACTTGCAGACGAGCGTCTGGGCGGCGGACTTCACGAAGCCCGCATCCGGGTCGAGGCGGATCGTCAGCTCCAATGTAAAAGATCCAGTGCTCAGCTCGCCACTAGATGTTTCCTGGACTTGCACCGCACCGCCTTCTTTTGTTGTGGCATCGCCGGATACCTCGGCAGGCGTAGTAAACTTGATAGCTCCGTCGGCGGATGTCGCCACTGCGCCGGAAATTGGATCGTAGATGCGATAGCTGTACGGATACCCGCCGGCCGCGGCCGGCATGTGCGATGAATCGGCATCCAGCGCCGCTGCCCCGTGGCGGATGCTGTAAACCGTAGCATCAAGCTTACCTGGATTGGCCTTGTTGACGACGGTCGTTTCCTTTGAGACGGAAGTCCCGGCATCGCCGAGAGCGTCGAAGTCGTACCACACGACCGTGTCGGCGATTGCGGACAACGCCATTGCATTTCCGAGAATTGCTGCTGCGAACAACTTTTTCATGGGTATTTCTCCTTTGTGGTGTTAAATTTGTTCAATACAACACTTCGAAATCGGCAACGCCGCCCGTCGGCGTGACGACGGCATCGACATATCTGGATTCGCCGACGGTTGTGAGCGCAAAAGCCGTTTCTTCGCCGTTTACAAGGAGTGTTTTCGGCGTCTTGTCTTCGGGAAGCAGAATGTGCGCGGCTATCTTTTTCGCCGGGCTCTTGACGTTGCATCTGAGACCCCAAGGACGGACGATGTAGCGGACATCGACATACTTCTTGGACACCTCGTACCCAGTCACGTACCGAAGCTCCGTGTAGGGCGTCACGCACCAGCGCGGCGAGAACTCGATGTCATCGTAGCCTGTTCCGGCGTCAACGATCCCGGCAAGTCCCTCTTCGATCGCATCGAGAAGCGCCGCCGCGCCCCAAGCGCTCGGACCGGCGTCTGCAGATATGGGACCGCCCGTCTTCCGATCGTAAAGAAAATAGATATCCTTGTCCTTTTCCACTTTGCGCATCCATCGCGCAATGATGTCCCAGGCATATTCCTCGCGCCCGTTGCAAAACGCACCCTTGGCAAGCTCGCCCGCCGTGAACGGCGAGATCGCGCCGTTCACGTATTCACCCGGTTTATACCGGTTGAAGGAAGGCTCGTAGGCGGGGTCTATCGTGAAGAACTCGGAGAATGTTCCCGCCATCCTGCCGCGTTCGATGAATGCGTCGATGACGGCGCGGCACTCGTCGCCAGTCAAGATGCCGCGATTGAGCGCGTAGGCATCGGAAATCGAAAGACGGTTCGCTTCGTTTGAATCAAGCGGTTTCGCGCCGCGCACGGGCAGCTGATGGACGAAGAAACGTCCGTTCCAGAGATGCTTCATGATGTTTTCACGCAGCGTCGCGGCGCGAGAGTCCCATTCCGCAGCTTTCGTCTCGTTGCAAAGACGCCGGTTCATCCACGCAAGCTGCTTCATCGCCTGATAGACGCCCGTGTTGTCGCCATGCATCGCGCAAAGCGGTTTCCCTGCCCGGCGGCGGTCGCTTCCACTCGCAGGGTCGTTGGTAAAGTCCCACGTGTCGATGGTGTAGGGGCGGATGCACAAACCGAGAGATTCCTCCCAGCGCATCGGATCGCTCGTCATGTAGTCTACGCCCTTCTCCAGCGCGGGCAAGACGGATGCAAGCCATTTGTCGTCGCCGGTCATGCGATAGTATTGCCATGCGCCTTCGACGACAAGATACTCGACATCGGCCTCCACTTCAAGCCGGACGAGCGCCATATTGTCTTCGGGATAAAGACGCGAAGATTCCGGGCCGACATACGTCCAGTGGTAGTCGTCAATCTGCTTGACCAGCTCGAAGAACTGTCCGTCGCCGCGCTGCGTATCTATGATGAGCTGCAGGAACGACAGCGGATCGTACTCCCAGTGCTTCCATCCCTTCATTATCTGCACATGGTCGCGTATCCAGTTTGGATTACAGGCTATCACCTTGCCATCTATAAACAAAAGCCGCCTGTTGACCGTCACCGTGTCGCGAAGCTTTTTCATGAAGAGCCCGAGCCGCGCATCCGGCGTTGCCACGACGCCTGGCAGCGCAAATTCCGGATTGTTGTAGAGTCCGCTCCTGATTTTCGTCTCGCGTCTCGGCATGGGGTTCTCGAAAGGAATACGATGAGCGTCGTTGATGTCAAGACTGAACGGACTTGGACATTCAGGCTTCGGTAGCGGCGGCAAGTCTGCCGCGAAGCAGCCCGCCGCGATTGCGACGGTGCCCAATGCGACAACAATCGCCGCATTTACGCTCTTGACGGCCATAATCCTCCTTTTCTCCGCATGTTTCATATCCGCATGTTTCATAAGTACATTATAACACATTCCCGCAAATCATGCACTATCTTAAATCGGAAGTATACTATCTTTTTTAGGAAACGTATCAGAACCCCCAAGCGAGGCCGTCTGAAGAGTGCGTCCCCCTGGCAAAACCAAGCGGCCATTCATGTCAAACCGTCAACACCACCTTGCCGCGGTTTTCGCCGCGCTCGAGGATCGCGTGGGCTTCAGTCGCCTCGGCGATTGGCATCACCTTGTGGACGAACGGCACGAACTTCCGCGCCTCGAACGCCGGATACACGTCACGGACAAGCCCTGCGAGAATCTGCGCCTTCTCCTCCGGTGTGCGGCTGCGAAGGGTCGAGCCGATGACGCGCAGATTCTTGCGCCAAAGCAGATTGACATCGAGCGTCGTCTCGGGTCCAGCCATCGACGCGAGCGAAATCCATCGTCCGCGATACGGCATCGTCGCGATGCACTTGCCCATGAGCGGTCCGCCCACAGGGTCGATTGCGACATTCGGCGGATTCTCCGTCAAGGTCTTCACGAGGTCGTCCTTGAAGCGGTTCGAGACGACATCCGCGCCGACACCTTTGCAGAATTCGCCGTTTTCGTCGGAGGCGACCTGCGCAACGACTTTTGCGCCGAAGACATGCTTCGCGAGCTGGATCGTCGCAACGCCGAGTCCGCCCTCGCCGCCGTTGATGAAGAACGT
>DFGM01000026.1 GCA_002371755.1 Verrucomicrobia bacterium UBA3750
AGAGTGTTGCTGCGCAGGTCCCAGAGACACCGCCGCAGGTCTTCGCGGCAGGAGAGCAGCGTGCGCCGAACCACCGCAAGAAGCTTCTCCGCCGCGGCGAGGTCGGTGCGGAACGTTCTTTCGACGGCGTCGATCTGAAACGACACGCCCGTGATGGTCTGCGATACCGCGTCGTGGATTTCTGCAGCCAGGCGAGTGCGTTCGTCCACGCGCAGGTCGGCCTCGACCTTCCCGATCTCCGCTTTCAGGAGCTGGCGTCCGCGCCGCTCCGCGAGGCGCCTGAGCGCTCTGTTCCAGACGACCGCGCCCAGGAGCGCGAGGACGAGCGCGATGATGAGCGTCAGTAGGCGTTCGGTGGTCCACCATGGCGGGCTGCGCAGAATCTGCACGTCGTTGGCGATGCGCGGCACCACGGTGAAGCCTTCCGTGTGCGGGAAGACGCTTCTGTGCGACGCGTGCGAAGTTTTGCGCACGCACGTCCCGGCGACCGATACCTCGCACCCAGGGACAATGCCGGCGACCGGCGGCGCGAGCGCGCTTGCGTCTATGCGGATCTGGTGTCTGCCGAAAGAGACGACGAAAACGCCGCCTTCGGCATCGACGACCCGTCCGCGAAGCCGCACCGCCAGCCCCTTGGCGCAAACGTCCCGCAGAACGGTTTCCATCTCGAAATCCTCCGAAAGCGCCATCGCCGGTCCTGCGGCAAGCGCCTCGCCCCGGCCTGGCGCGAGACGCGCCTTGGACAGGATGATGATGAACAGGTCCGTCTCGGGGAACCCGGCGGCGATGACGCGTTCGCCGTATGACGGGGCGGTTTCGCCTTTGGCCAGCGTCAGGCCGACGATCTGGCCGCCGTCCGTTCTGACAAGCGCGGCGCGTCCATTGTCGAACACCGCGATGATGCAGCCTTCGACCCTGCGCAGTCCCATGCGGGAAAGCGCCGCGACCGATCTGTAGCGCATGGTTTCGATGCCAGGTTGTGGATTGTTCGGGATTGGCGGAGCGTGGCGCGGATCGTCGCACGCCGGCACGTCGATCGTGATGTCGGCGGCGTCTGTCACCGTGAGCTGCGGCGTTTGGAACTTGCGTTTCGCGCCGTCCGGCAGAACCGTGGCGATGCCCTTTGCCGAAACCGTCGCGCCCAGCAGGTGGTCGAGGGATGCGTCGCGGCCGACGCACACCGCCGCGAAAAAAGGCGTCGTCGCCGTCCGCATGAGAAGGAAGCGCCAGGCCGGGTCGATTTCGTCGTGCACGATATCGACCACCGTTCCGCGCATGACGACAGGGCGGGCGTCCAGCGCTTCGTCGTCGAGCTGTTCCGGCGTGGCTGCGACGGGGGCGGGGACGCGGCCCGCGCCAAGCGCCGCGGCGCTGTCGATGAACGCGCGCCGCCAGCCGAACTTGTCCGCGCCGACATGGCCCTGGAGAAAGTATCGCCCGCCGACGCGAAGAGGTGCGGAGTTTGTCGTGCGGACGTGGCCATATCCCGTTTCATCGACGATCCAGCACGAGAGGTCGTGGGAGGCCATTGAAACGGCCGTGACGGAACACGTGACGGCGAAAGTGGCGTCGGCGCGGTCGGCGCTCCAGACCGACTGGCGCAGGGATGCGACATTGCCGATGGCCGCCGCCAGGAAAATCGCAGGAAGAATCATGGCGGCATTATTATACCATATTGGCGCGATTGGCGCGGGCGTCCGCGCGAGAACGCCCCCTAGCCTTTCGGCTAGATTGGAAGAGGCATGGGTTTTTTGCTATAATGTCCGCGAAACCTCAGAAGGAAGGAGAGACATCATGAAAAGACAATCGCCCGCAACGCTTTTCGCACTGGCCTTGCTCATCGCTCTGCCGTTGATGTCTTTCGCTGCCGTCAGCACGTATTATGTGTCGCCGGGTGGCAACGACTCCAACGACGGCTTGAGCTGGGGAAAAGCGTTCGCCACGCCGAACAAGGGGTTCTCGACTATCAATGTAGCTGCCAATCGCGGCTCGACGCTCATCATAGACAGTGGCACGTATGCATTGTCAGAAGCCATCGGATGCAATGGCGGAGATTCCGAGAGCAAGCGTTCATTTGTGAGAAGCAAAACCGGCAACCCGGAAGATGTCGTATTGTATTCGAATGGGACGTTTGAGTGTCTGCGCCTGGGAAATTATATAACCGTGTCGGGAATTACGGTTTCAAACGGAGTAAACAAGGTGAAAGGATGTGCATCTGGAGGCATCCGATTTGGAAATTACAACGATGAAACCTATAGGATCATTGTTTCGAATTGTGTCGTTACCTGTTGCAATAATCAATACAAAGAAGCAGATGGGAATGGCGCGGCGGTTGCTCTCTACGGGCATAATCTGTTGATTGATTCGGTGATACGCAACAACACGGCATCAAGTTCGCATGGCGCCGGCGTGCTGATAGTGAACAATCGCGATTATAAGGGCATCCCCAGAATCGAACGCTGCCGTATCGAAGGAAATACCGCGAACAGCAATGGCGGCGGCATCTACATTACGAATTCCGACACAAATACCAAACATCAGTCAGACGGCAATGCCGTTGAGGTGGTTGATTGCGAAATCATCGGGAATAGCGCGGCCAATGGCGCGGGTGTGTACTTTGCCACTACAAACATGACGGCCAATTTTACCGGATGCACAATTTCGGACAATACCACGCCTACAGGCAATAGCGGCGGCATACGGTTGGAAAGCGGCGCAAATATGGTGATGAGAGACTGTCGTGTTGAAGGCAACGAGGCTGGCAACGGTGCCGGTGTGGATGTCATAGGGAAGGACACAAATTCCGCAGCTCCGGACACGACGCTGACATGCTCAAATACCGTGTTCCGTGGAAATATTGCCAGGGGTACGGGCGGCGGCATCCGCATTATCTACAACCACGCGCTCGCCATATTCAAAGATTCCGCTTTTGTCGAGAATACTTCCTACAACCGTGGCGGCGGGGTTGTAATCGATTCTCAGGGCAAGGGCTTTTTTGATGGTTGCCGCTTTGATGCCAACAGGACAACGTCGGAAGCAATGTCCGACAACAACGGCGGCGGAGGAATCTTTCTTGGCAATCAGACTTCAGACAAAAAGGCCTATTGCGCCGTGTCAAACTGCGTGTTCGCGAGCAACATCTCCGGCCTTCGCGCCGGAGGCATGGGGCACACCTGGCAGACAAACGCATTTTGTGCCGCTGTGGTGAACTGCATATTCACGAACAATCAAAGCCGCATCCAGGGTGGCGGACTTGTCATCCGCGAGAACAAAGTAAATACAACGCCGGCGATTGTCCGCAACTGCCTTTTCGCGTTCAACAGGACGACTGCAAACGGAGGTGCTGCGGATGCGACTGATGCGAACGGCGGAGGTATCCTTTTTGTGACATATAGCGATGTTACGCTTGAGAACTGCACCATCGTTTCAAACAGCGTCGGCAACACAAAGAGCAATGTCAGTGGCGGCATACATCATCGCTGGGGCGGCAAACTCAAGAACTGCATAGTCGCATTCAATACTGTAAACGGGGTTTCGGATGCGGACAAGAAATCCTCCAGCAATACGCCATGGACGTTCAATGACGCGGCATATGAAAACTGCTGTGGCTGGCCGGAGGTGACGCGCTTCAAAGCGGAGAATGGTTGTCTCGTCGCCGACCCGAAGTTTGTCGATCCTGCGCACGGCGACTTCACGCTTTTGAATTCCTCGCCTTGCCGCGATGCGGGCGCGAATGCGGATTGGATGGCCGACGCGAAAGACCTCCTTGGCGCGAACCGCATCATAGGCGATCGCGTCGATATCGGCTGCTTTGAATACAGCCCGATTCCCGGTCTTATGATTATCCTGAGGTAATCGGGCGGTTCATCGCAAGAAGGATTCTGGCCAAGGCAGGGGTGTAGATAGAATGAAGTGCAACAGGCGATCGTTCCTGGCGCTTGCGGCGTCGGGATTTGCATGGTGCGTTGCAGGCGACGGCCCGGCATCCGCCTTCGGCGCCGCGGACGCATCGGACGGTGCAGCGGCATCAGTGGGCGCGACATCTGCGGACGACGGCGCGTTTGACGAGAACTTGAGCATTGTTTTCTCCGACGCGCACGTGTGCGGGGAGGACGCACGCGCGGCGGAGTTCACGCCGAAGCGGCTCGCGGCGTTTGTCGACGAGGTGCTTGCGATGCGGCCCAGACCGAAGCGCGTAATACATCTCGGCGACCTCGCCTATCTCCACGG
>DFGM01000108.1 GCA_002371755.1 Verrucomicrobia bacterium UBA3750
TCGTCAATCCAGCCGTGCGCGAAAGCCGACGACGCGAGCGCGGCGAACGCACAGGCGATCAACATACGCACAATTGCGGCATATAGTTTTCTACGCTTCACGCTTTATATTATAGCAAACAGCGCCGCACAAAAGACGAATAATTTTTGCACACAATACGAACAGGATTTGGTATAATTCGACGCCATGAGCAGGAAAAGGAACATAAAAATCCTCGTTGCGGAAAGCATCAGCGTGAAGGCTGCGCGAGACATCATCGCTGGTGTTCTGCGATATGCGGCGGCAAAACGAGTCTGGAACGTATTCGTCCACGGCGGGCATCCTTTTGACTGCGACGACTCGCGACCGTTCAGCCGCCCGGACGGCATCATAACCGGATACACTTCAGACGACCCCGCGAACCCCGTGCCCACAGGAATGCGTCGGAACATCCCGACCGTGTTCACGTGCATAACGCCTGATTCCCGCATGAAAGCGCCGTCCGCCTCGATCTACGCAGACGACCAGGCCATCGGCAAGGCGGCGGCCAAGTGTCTTGCGAAGAACAATCTTGCGCATTTCGCATTCTTCGGCACCGGCAAAACAGCCTATTGGCAAAAAGCCCGTCTTGCCAGCTTCAAGGAAGCCGTAAACAGAACCGGGCATGAAGTGTCGGTGTACCTGCCGACCGGCAAATCGCCCATGTCATGGACGAAAGAACGCAGCGAGGTGCTGCGATGGATAAAGTCCCTTCCAAAACCATGCGGCATTTTCGCCGCATACGATTCGCTCGCACGGTTTGTTCTCGACACGTGCCGTGAAGCCGAAATCAAGGTGCCGGCGCAGGTGCAGGTTCTGGGCGTTGACAACGAAACGTACTTCTGCGAATACGCGATACCGACACTTTCCTCAATCTCCCCCGACTTCGAAGGCGGTGGATTCCTCGCCGCACAGACGCTTGACGCGATTATCGAGGGGAGATCATACTCGCGCACGAACCTCTTCGGAATAGCAGAGATCGTCGAGCGCCTTTCGACTTCGGATACGTCCGGCGCGGCGAACAGGGTCGCAAGGGCGATGGAACTGATACGCGGCGAAATCAGATCCCGATTGACCGTCGCGGCCATCGCACAGAAGATCGGCTGCTCGGCGCGGCTTCTCGAAAAGGACTTCAAGGACTTGCTCGGAAGGTCCGTGATACGCGAGATGGGCGAAGTAAGGATGACGAAGGTGCTTGACCTTCTCAAGCGCACGGCGAAAAGCGAAGAGACCATCGCCGCCGAATGCGGCTACGGCTCGCCCGGAACATTGAGAAACGCTTTCCGTGCGCAATTCGGCACCACAATGCGCGCGTGGCGTGCATCGGCTCTTGACTAGTCGGGGAATGTCTCGCCGGGCTTGTACTGCTGGATGAAGCCGAACAGCTCCGCGGGCTTCCCGGCAATATGTCCTAGAATCACCTCGGCCGCCTTCGCGCCCGTCGCGACAGGATCGAACTCGAAACGCGCGAGCGAGCGCGGATATGCCGGCACGAACCCCTTGTTGGCGAGCGTTACGGCATACACGTCGTCGGGCGCACGGACGCCAAGCTCCTGAAGCCCGGCGGCTTTCCAATAAAGAGCGAGACCGGCGCCCGACGTCGCAATCTCTGTTATCTCGGAGTTGAGGTCGAGGCAGGCACGGCGGCTGAACTCCACCTCGTCGTTGCCTTTCGCGATTTCCAGATAGCGGTTTTCCGCGAACGGCGCCACGTAGACGCTTTCCGGCCTGAAACGGCGGTTGGGTATGCACGAGGGCAAGACGCGTATGAACCGCGCATCGTTGCGCCGGCACAGCATATCGCGCACGGCCCGCTCTCCCTTCGATATGAAACCGCTTATCACGGCGTAACCTTTTTCGACTGCGTTTTCCATGCGTTTCACCACCCGGTCTATTGCATCGGGCGAGGAAACTTCGCGCGAAACCCGCAGTGAAACAAGTTTCTGCATCGGCGAAAGCAACCCGACGTTGCCCACGCCCTTCCAGTAGTCGCCGATATAAAGACGAGGCGAAGAAAGCGGCTCGATTACGCGAAGGCAGCCTTCCTCGCCATACATCAGTTCCCATTTCTGCGGGTTGTAGGCGATATAGCGCTCGGTCGAATCGATCATTGCCCGCGAAAGCAGCAGGTAGTCTTGATACCCCTGCTGCCAAAGACCGGATTGACCTGATTGGCCAAACGCAGTTTGGCCATCAAATCTATTATTGACTGCGTCGTTAAATCCAATAGCCTGGCAATCCGCCGCGCCAGATACTATGGCCGGAATGCCGGCAACGCCAGATTTGATGGCCGCGCTGTGCTCGGCCAACGAGGCCAACGCGGCCGATTTGGCCAACTTGGTCGTATAATTCTTGAAACGCCGCACTGCGAAACCAAGCACCTTCAGCGGCTCCTTCAACCCCGGCGCGAGGGCGCAGTTGAAATGCACGTGGTCTGGCATAACCACCCGCCCGAAAATGGAAAGCCCCGGATTGAGACGCGGCATCGCCAACAACGCCTCATCCACTTTCCTGCCCAGCGCGGAAAGCACCACACCCCCGCCCCGCACCCTGCCAAACAACGCACGTCTTGGCGCAGTGGCGATCGTTATGAAGAACGATGCGCCCCTTGAATAATCCCAGCCATCGAAACGGCGATAGCGATGTATCGTATTCATGGATGCGCCGGATGCAATGCCACGCAACTCCATCTCAACGGCGTCTCCAAACTCCCAAAATTCCGGCCAGCGTTCCGCAGAGATAGGCCCATGCAATGTCAAATCGACGGTATTTGATCGCCGTCAGGCAATAATACGCCGCCGAAAGAGGCGCAAATACTAGCGCCACCGAAAGCACTTGGAGGAAATTGAAATGCCGCCTGGCGAATACAAGTCTGTTGCGGGCGAAGTAATACGTGCGAGACGGGCGCTCGATTCCAAGCAGCCGCAGCCTGCTCACGCATCCCGGCTCTAAATATCCATAGTGATCCGTCCGGGCTTTCGCGGCGATATACGCCGAACATCCCGACTCGATTATCCTCCAGCCTAAATCAGATTCCTCGAATATCGCCACGTAGTACTCCGAGAAGCCCCCCACCTTGTCGAACACCGCCCTCGGCACCATGAACGCATTTGGGCTGTATGTAGTCGCGTAGTCGGTTTCCGTTATGTTCTCCGGCGAGAACGGCAGATTCGCTCCATTGTCCAGAGGCTGGGACGTCCATCGGTTGAAGTCGCTGCCAAGCGTCCAGACGACATTTTCCTTGCCGGGACGCTGATGGACGGAAAGCGGCGCGATGAGGCCCGCATCTGGATGCCGTTCGAACGCGGCGATCAACTCATTGAAAATGGACGGGGCGACCTTGTTGTCGTCGTCGAGAAAGAAGAGATATTCCCCGGCAGAGACCCTTGCGCCGTTGTTCCGCGAAACGGCCTGGAACGAATTGCGGGCGTTGCGCAGACAGCGGACGCGGCGATCGTGCCCAAAAGCGCGTTTCAGCATTTCCCCCGTATTATCCGGCGAGCAGTCGTCTACCACCACGACTTCGAGGTTCGCCCATCCCGTAGCCAGCACGCTCGCCACGCATTCGCACGCCATGGA
>DFGM01000147.1 GCA_002371755.1 Verrucomicrobia bacterium UBA3750
TCCACTCCGCAATAGGAAAGGACGCTTTTGCGCCCCGAGAGATAATCTGCAGTGAGCGACTTGGACTTTGCAAGGCCTTTGTAGGGGCCTTGATACATCACCTTGCCGCCCTCTCGTCCGGCGCCTGGGCCGAGATCGACGATATAGTCGGCATTTCTCATCATTTCCTCGTCATGTTCCACGACTACAACAGTGTTGCCCCTGTCGCGCAGGTCTTTGAGGGTGCCGATGAGGCGGTCGTTATCGCGGGGATGGAGTCCGATGGTGGGCTCGTCGAGGACGTAAAGGACGCCCGTCAAGCCCGAACCAATCTGGGTGGCGAGGCGTATGCGCTGCATTTCGCCGCCGGAAAGGGTGGCGGAAGGGCGGTCTAGGGTAAGGTAGTCCAGCCCCACGTCGAGAAGGAACTTGAGGCGGCGCGTTATTTCCTTCACGACTTCCGCCACAGGCGTGAACCCGGGCCCCTTTAAAGAGGAAAAGAACGTCAAAGCGTCCGTAACGCTCATCGCCATCGCATCTACGATCGTTACGCCCGCGACCTTTGCCGAACGCGATTCCGGCCTCAAACGCGCACCATGGCAATCCGGACAGACGCGGAAGTTCTGGTAGGCGTCGTATTTGGCGCGCACTTCATCGTCCTCCGCCTCGTCGCGCTTGCGCTGCAACGCCGCCAAGACGCCTTCGAAGGGGCGATCCACGCTGCGCCAAGGGAGGTGGAGGTCGTCCTTGAAACCGTGCATGAGGCCATGTCGGAACGATGCGGGAAGTTTCGAATACGGTGTGCGCAGGCTCACGCCATACTGGGCGGCGATGTGGACCAGGAGCTCCTTGTGGTAGAGGATGGCCATCTGACCGCCCAATCTGCGCCACGGGTGAAGGCATTCCTCGAGCGGAAGTGTCTTGTCGGGCACGACGAGTTCTTCGTCGAAATAGAAGAGTTGACCTAGCCCTCCGCACGTGGGGCATGCACCGAACGGCGAGTTGAACGAAAACGACCTAGGCTTCAGTTCGTCGAACGATATGCCGCAATCGACGCACGCGTTGAGCTCGCTGAATGTGGTCGATTCGCCCGTATCGTGGTTCTCCACCTGCAAGGTGCCCGAGCCCGTCTTGAGCGCAAGTTCCACCGAGTCGGTGAGGCGCGTCTTGTCACAAGGCAGGGCGAGACGGTCTATAGCCACCTCGATCGTATGGTTCTTCTTCTTGTCGAGAGCGGGCAGTTCGTCTATGGGATAAAGCGTGCCGTCCACGCGCACGCGGGCAAAGCCGTTGCGTTTGAGCGTGTCGTATGTCTCCTCGTGCCGCCCCTTCTTCCCCTTGACCACGGTCGCGTAGATGACGATGCGCGTCTTATCCGGATACTTCATTATCGCCTGCACAATCTGCTCGGCGCTTTGGCGAGTCACCTTTTTGCCGCACTTCGGACAATGCGCCACGGCGACGGATCCGTAGAGGAGGCGCAAGTAGTCGTGGATTTCCGTCACGGTCGCGACGATTGAACGCGGGTTGCCGCCAGTCGTATGCTGCTCTATGGAAATCGCGGGGGAAAGCCCTTCGATCTTTTCGACATCCGGCTTTTGCATGCGGTCCAGGAACTGGCGCGCGTATGCCGAAAGGGATTCCACATAACGCCGCTGCCCCTCGGCGTAGAGCGTATCGAACGCCAACGAAGATTTTCCAGAGCCCGAAAGCCCGGTGATGACAGTAAGCGAGTTGCGCGGTATCGTCACGTCTATGCCGCGCAGATTGTGGACGCGTGCGTTCTTTATCGTGATGTCTTGCATCGTAAAGCCATGAGTTGGGGATGTTTGAAGATGTGAGCCATTATGATTACCGTTCCCGTGCGGATGGAGTTGGGATCTGCCCGCTCCCACTTTGCCGTGTAGACGAGAGGGTCTGTCACCGTTTTCGCCAACGGCGCGGGCTCCCAACCCTTGAAGACGAAGCCGACGAGCACCGGTCTTCGCGGAGCCTTGAGCCGAGTGCCGTAATCGAGAAGCTCTGCCGTTGTGCCGGTGCCATCCACCGCGTTGAAGACTACCCAGAAGGCGTCGTTCTGCCACTGGGCCTTGTATGTAAGATTAGACGCAGGCATGGTCGAAGGAATATCCGCAGGCGACCATCCCAAGAAGACGGCGTGCTCCTTCACCGGATCTGCCGGCACAACGATGCTATCGCCATAGCCCAGGTTGAACGTGCCGCCGCCCGTGCCGCCGGCGGCATCGAATGCGAGCGTGTAGGTGTTGCGCACCCATGTGGCGGTGTAGGCGAGGTCTTCATCCCCCATCGTCGCGGCAAGCGACGGCGTCCAGCCCGTCATAGTCCAGCCGGTTCGCTCTGGCGCCGCAGGCGCTTCTATAGCCTCTCCATACGCGAACACCTTCTCTTCGGTTTTCCCGGAATAGCCGTAGTCAAACACTACCTTGTGCTTCACTTGCGACCATACCGCATGAAGAAGCACCTCTCCTCCCGCCGCAGCCAAATCCTTCACCGTCGCGTGGTCTGGATATTCCGCACTTGTCGCACCCTCTTCCGTGCTCCAGCCCTCGAACATCCAGCCCTCGCGCGTGAAGCCGCCGAAGGGAAGCGTAATCCATTCGCCAGAGCGGCATTCGATATCATCCATCGCGCCTGAAGCGCCTTCGCCCCCGTCGAACTTCACCGCATATGCGCCGCCTGCCGGAATCCAGCGCACATCGTCCAGCCAAAGCGTGAACACCATAGCGGCGAGCGGGGGGCTGTATTGACGGAAATCGAACACTGTCGCACCGTTAGCCGTCACCGCAATTTCGGCATCGTACCACGTGCCGCCTTGCTGGGCGCTGTACGCAACAAGCGTTTCGTTTCCTTCATTTTCGCCTTTGCGTGAAATAATAAACCCGAACGGTCCCTTCGCTCCCCAAATACCGGATCCTCCGACGCTGGAGTCCTTCACAGCATCTGTGCAATAGCGGAACTTCAGCGTTCCGGGGCCGTTCACCGTGCCAACAAGCGACGCATACCCGACGCCAGCACCCCATGGAAGTGCGCACGCTACCGAGCTTTCGCCTTTCGCCGTGACGCTGTTGGTCACATACCACCCTTCGCCAGCGCCCGTATCTAAAAGAACCTCCGTATCCGCCGCTATCGAATATTCGCTCAGCGAATCCGACCATACCGCGTAAAGCACTATTCGCGCCCCGTCTTCCTCCGCGAGATTCGCGACCTCGGCTTTGTCCGCAAACTCTGCTTCGCCCGATTGCGAACGCGCCCAGCCCGCAAAGGCGTAGGCCCCCGTCGTGCCGCGCGTGTAGCCGCTCGCGTTCAGGCGCACGGTTTCGCCGTATGCCACACCTTCCATATCCTCCATCCTTCCCGTCCCGCCATTGGGATCGAAGACGATTGAATACGCGTTTGCGCGATATATGGCGTTTATTTCCGTGTCGGATGTTATGGACGAGAAGTCCTTATCCCAGCCCTCGAAGGTATGACCTGTCCAGGCGTCAACATCTTCCGGCGCGGCTGCCGCGCCGCCATCGGCGACGGTGACGGCTTTGCTCGTCGCTGCGCCGGACGCATTTCGATACCGGAACGTGACGGTGCGCGACGTGGAAGATGCTTGCTCCCACCGGGCATAGAGATCGGTAATATCGTCACGCTCTACACGCTGGCCCGACCTAAAGAAATTCGCAGAGTCCGTTTCGTTGGTGCCGATACTCCAACCGAGGAACTTGAAACCGGCGAGTGCCGGTTCGGGAAGAGAGTAGGGTTCGCCAATCCTGGCCGTAATGTTGGAAACCGTCGTCACGCCCTTGCTGTCGTGAAGCGCGATGTCCATCGCGCGTTTGCGCCAGACGCAGTAGAGCTTTATCGTATCACCCGCTTTCGCGCCGAGTTTTATGCCTGCGAGTTCTTCGGTGTCGCCGGCCCGGAAGAGCACTTTGCCCGAATCTTTTTCCGTGTTCCACCCGACCATTTCGTAGCCCGTCCTAGCCCACTCCACAGGAGCGCGCATGAACGTGACGGCTGATGTCACGCTGTGTGCGCCGCCGTCGACCGTCGTCTCGTATTCTCCGAGCATCTGGCAATAGACAAGCGAATACGTGATTTCCTTCCACCGGGCGTAAAGTGTCTCGATGGCGTCGCTTTCCACTTTGTCGCCGCTCCTGATCTCCGTGCCGCCCAGCTCTTCCGTAAACCAGCCGAGGAACTCGTGACCCTGGCGCGACGGCACAGGGAGTGCGGGATATGTTTCGTCGT
>DFGM01000153.1:0-694 GCA_002371755.1 Verrucomicrobia bacterium UBA3750
AGTTCGTGATGTAGTTGCGGTCCGTGACGCCCTTCACGACCCCGAAACGCTTCTGGAGGCATTTCGCGAACTTGTAGGTGGTGGATTCAAGCGGGGTGCCGTAGAGGGAGTAGTCGATATTCTCCGCCGCCTTCCACTGCGCCGTGTATTCATTGAGCTTGCGCATCACCTTGAGGCCGAACTCTTCGCCTTCGGGCTCGGTGAGCTTCTTGCCCTTCATCGCGTATACGCATTCCCAAAGGCCCGCGTAGCCGAGCGATATGGTGGAGTAGCCGCCGTAGAGGAGCTTGTCGATCTTCTCGCCCTTCTCCAGTCTCGCCAAGGCGCCATGCTGCCAAAGAATCGGCGCGGCATCGCTCATCGTGCCCTTGAGACGGTTGTGACGGCACTGGAGAGCCTTGTGGCAAAGCTCCATGCGTTCGCCGAAAATCGTCCAGAAACGGTCTTCGTTGCCGTTTGCGGAAAGAGCTATGTCGACGAGGTTCACGGTCACGACGCCCTGGTTGAAGCGTCCATAGTATTTCGGCTTCGTGGGGTCGTAGTTGCGGGCGTTGGCGACGTTATCGTACCCGTTGCCAGACCTGTCGGGCGTAAGGAAGGAACGGCATCCCATGCAGGTGTAGCAATCGCCGTGGCCGGGCTCCTCGCCCTTGGAGAGCTTGAGCTCGCGCATCTTCTTCTCGCTGATGTAGTC
>DFGM01000153.1:743-6704 GCA_002371755.1 Verrucomicrobia bacterium UBA3750
TGTAGTCCGGCACCATGCGCTTCGCAGTGCACTTCGCCGCAAGTTCGGTCAGATACCAATAGGGCGAATCGGAGTGGATGTTCTGCTCCTCGAGCACGTAGATCAGCTTCGGGAACGCCGGGGTCACGTAGACGCCCTTCTCATTCTTGACGCCGAGGATGCGTTCGTTGAGCACTTCCTCGATAACCATGGCGAGGTCTTTGCGCTCTGTCGCATCGTGCGCTTCGCCCAAATACATGTATACCGTCACGAACGGAGCCTGGCCATTGGTGGTCATGAGCGTGACGACCTGGTACTGGATTGTCTGCACGCCCTTCTTGATTTCGCGGCGGACGCGCTTTTCGACGATAGCGTCGAACGCCTCCTTGGCCATCTCCACGCCCGCTTCCTTGCACTCCGCCTCAAGCTCCTTGCGTATGGCCTGACGGGAAATATCGACGAACGGCGCCAGGTGCGTAAGAGAAATGGATTGCCCGCCATACTGGTTGCTCGCCACCTGGGCGATGATTTGCGTCGCGATATTGCACGCCGTGGAGAACGACTTCGGCTTCTCGATCATCGTGCCGGAGATGACAGTGCCGTTCTGAAGCATGTCTTCAAGATTCACGAGGTCGCAGTTGTGCATGTGCTGCGCGAAATAATCCATGTCATGGAAATGGATGATTCCGTCTTCGTGCGCCTGAACGACATCCGCAGGCAGAAGGAGACGGCGCGAGACATCTTTCGAAACTTCGCCCGCCATGTAGTCGCGCTGCACCGAGTTTATGGCGGGGTTCTTGTTGGCGTTCTCCTGCTTCACGTCTTCGTTGTTGCACTCGATAAGCGAGAGTATCTGCTTATCGGTCGTATTCTGCTGACGGAGAAGGGACTGCTTGTAGCGATAGGTGATATACTTCTTGGAGATTTCCGTCGCATTGAACTCGATAAGCTTGGTTTCGACGACATCCTGGATTTCTTCTACCGTCATGGCGCGGTCTCTTGCCGCAGCGACACCCGCCACCTCGTCGGCAATAAGATTGATGCGCCCTTCGCTGAGAGCATCCTTATACTCCACCGCCTGGTTCGCCTTGCGAATGGCGTTCCTGATCTTGGCGATATCGAACGGCTGCTCCTCTCCGCTGCGCTTGATGATTGTCATTGGACGCAGCTTGCCACTCTTGTTCTCTTCCATCTTTTGCCTATCTTTCTTTATATATGGTGGAATCACGGTCTCGGGGCACACTCTACCCACAAAGACGATTCATATTATACTATAATCCGGGCACGAAAATCAAGGGGGTATTTTCGGAAGTTATCAACAGACGGTAGGGTTATCCCTACAAACACTACTATATGTAGTATACGCCCTTCCCCGCAAACCGGGGAGCGAAAACATTTATTTCGCCCAAATCCCCATGCCTTTTTCGATTTTGGCTGGATTTATCAAGTTCCCCGGAATAACCTTGTTGCGGATGGTGTAGAAAGTATTGGGGCTATTCCATTTGGCTCCGGCGATGCGCGAAGCGGTGTTGTAAGGCGATACGGTGCCGATGAGCCTGTAGCCTCGACGCTTCAAATCGGCCTGCGAGGTCGGAATGCGGTCTGTCGGGGTGGTTTTGGGCGCGGCTTTCGTCTTTGCCGCAGACTTTGACTTTAGGCCTTTTGGTGCAGAAGTGGAAGGTTCGACCTTGGGAGGCGCCGGGGCCTTTATCTGGCCGGAGGAGGTGTTTTCCAAGCCAAACATGCCCAACAGCCGGTCTGTCGCAGAGGGAGCGGGCTTTGGGGCGGAAGCGATATTGGCCTTGGCGTACGTGCCGCGCATTGTATCGACATTGCCGTAGAGCACCTTTTCCAAGTACGGGTCGCCCACGGCGAGACGCTTTGCCTTCGTATCCGGGTCGGAAGCGACCCGCTTTTTGAGGTCGAGCACCCGTCTCACGCTTGGCATCGCGAAGAGCATGCCGCACTGTTTGCGTCCGCGGCAGCGTTTCTTATGCCATTTGTTCGGTGCGCTGTAGGCCACATGGGCGTGGCAGACCACCTTCTCGTCGCCTAGGTGGTACATGGACTGCAACTCCTTTACGAGAGTGCGGATGGCTGCGAGCTGCACAAGGCTCATGGCCTTGTCGTGGTAGCCGACGCATTCAATGCCGATGGAGAACTTGTCGACGTCCTCTTTGCCGTTCCACATCGAGCGGCCCGCATGGAAGGCTTCGCGGTCGCGGTCCACTATCCTATATACGGTGCCTTCCTCGGTGACACAATAATGGCATTCGCCGCGCTCGGAAAGTTTCTTCAAGGAACCCCTTGCCGCGGCTTCGGTTGTATGGAGCACGATAAGTTCCGTCGTGCGGCGGATTGGACGCTCCGGATTTCGCGGACTCCGGTAGCGGTCCGAGGCGTCAATTGCGAATACGCCCGCGCTCATAAGCGCGAGCGCGAGCGCAATCGCATGACGGCCGGGCTTCACCTCGCTTCAGTAGCCTTGATTCTATCCCAGGCCTTGTTATAGAGCTCCATCGCACCGGGAATGGTATCGATGGCGCTGATGACCTGCCCCTTCTTTATCGTCTCGGAGTCGAGAATGATTTGCTTGCGGAAGTCTTCATCCAGGGCGTCGATGCCGGGCTTGACCGGCGAGGGGCCGAGGATATACTCCATGTTCGCCTTTGCATTCTCGCCGTCATAGAGGAAATCAATGAAAGCGTAGGCGAGAGACGGATTAGGGGCGGTCGCGGAAAGCACCATTTCATCGAACGCTATGGAAAAGCCTTCCTTCGGCAGCGCAAAGCCAATGTCGTTCCTGGGCTCGATGCCTTCTTCCTCGTCGCCGAGAATCACCTGAGTCGCATCCGTGGAATAGCCCTGGCCGATCCATGTGGCGCCGGAGGGGACTTCCGTCTTGTAGCTTTCCGCGTCGAACTTGCGGATGTTCTGCTTCCAAGTAAGGACGGTATCGACGGCGCGGTTGATTTCGACGGGATTCACGGAGTTGACGGAATAGCCGCAAGCCATGAGACCCGCGCCTATGACCTCGCGAATATCGTCGAGAAGCGTGATTTTGCCCTTCATGGCGGGATTGGCGAGAATAGTCCACGAGTTTATATCCGCCCCGGCAGGCACCTTATCCTTCATATAGCAGAAGCCCGTGTAAGTGACGGCGTATGGGACGTTATACGCGAAGGACGGATCGAGGATCTGGCTTGCGAAGGAAGGATCGAAGTTCTTCTTCACATTGGGAATCTTCGAGTGGTCAAGGGGCTGTATGAGGTCCTCTTTGGCCATGAGGGCGACGAGATAGGACGAGGGGGTGATAATGTCGTATCCCGTGCCTCCGGCCTTGAGTTTGGCGTACATCGTCTCGTTGGAATCGAAAGTGTCCACTACGACGCGGCAGTTGTTGGCCGCCTCGAACGCCTCGATTACCTCGGGGGCGATATAGTCGGACCAAGTGTAGATGTGGAGTTCCGCCTTCTTTTCGCAACCTGCGAACGAGAGTGCGGCGATTGCGGCGCAAGCCGCCGTAGTGCGTATACTGGTGAGTTTCATCGTTATTTTCCTTTTGCTGTCTTGTTTTGTGGTTGTCTGCGCGATATGAGCTTGGAAAGACCCACCAAGGCGCAGGTGAAAATGAGCATGAGCGTGGAGAGGGCGAAGACGCAAGGCAGGTTGCGCGAATGCTTCGTCATGCTGCTCACGTAAGTCGGGAAGGTATTGGTGCCGGCGCCGTTCACGAACGAGGTGATTACGACGTCGTCGATGGAAAGCGTGAAGGCGAGAAGGCCGCCCGCCACGATCCCCGGAAGGAGAATCGGCAGCTCCACATGGAAAAACGTATACCACGGGCCGGCGCCAAGGTCGTATGCCGCTTCCACGATCCTGTCGTCGAAATCCTGCAGACGCGCAAGCACCGTCATGGCGACGTAGGAGACGCAGAACGTGACATGCGCTATGAGGATGGTCCAGAAACCGCACTCCACGTTGGCCGCCACGAAAAGCATCAAAAGCGAGATTCCTATCAGGATGTCCGGCATGATGAGAGGCGTATAGACGAGCGAGTGGTGTATGGATTGCAGACGGTCTTTCCACCGATGGAGCGCCAATGCGGCCGTGGTGCCGATGGCGCACGAAACGAGAGTCGCAAGCCCCGCGATGGTAAGCGAGAGCCAGAAACTCTGCATAAGCGCTTTCACCGCATGGTGGCCGCCGAATATCTGCGAGTACCATTTGGACGTAAAGCCGATGAAGCGCCCGGACGCGTCGAAGAAGCTCATCGAGACGCCGTTCGGCACGAAACCGTATGCGACAACGAGCAGAATCGGCACATAGAGGAACGCGAGCACTATGCCCAGGACGACCGCGGAGAAGTTGGAGCGTTTCATGATGCAGCCCCCCTTCCCACCATGAGGCGCGCAGTCTCGCGCTCAAGCCGCTTGCTGGCCTTGACATCCTGACGCTTCTTCCAATACATCGCTATGCCCAACGGCACGAGCACGGATACCGCCATCAAAGCCGCAAGAGCCGAAGCATGGGGTATGTTGCGGTTTTGCATCGCGCGCATGAAGATTTTGTTGCCTATGAGCACACAGTTGGTTCCGCCCAGCATCTGCGGGATTACGTAGCTGCCTATGGCGGGGATGAACACCATTAGCACGGCCGAGACGATTCCCTGGCGGATACCCGGCACGAATATCTTGCGGAACGCGTAGAATCCCCTCGCCCCGAGGTCGCGAGCCGCCTCCAGAAGCGAGAAATCGAACTTCTCCGCCGCCGTGTAGATGGGCATGATTGCGAACGGAAGGAACGAATATACAGAAACCAGCACGACCGCCGCCTCGGAATCGAGAATCGTCGAGGATGCCGCGTCAAGAGGCGCGTTGGAGGCGAAACCCGCCCACACGAGGAAGTTCTGCGCGAAACCGGGGAGCCAGTCGAAGAGCCAGTCTTTCACCTTGAGCCACGAGAAGTAGCACGTCTGGAGCCATCCGTCGGGATGGAGCATCGTCTTCCACGCGAAAACCCTCACCACGAAACTAGTCCAGAACGGCAGCATGATGGAGCCGGCCACGATGGCTCGCCATTTCGTATTCATGCGGGCGATGGCGTAGGCGCACGGCAAAGCGAGCACTATGCACCACACCGTCACCTCGAATGAGATGCGGAGGGTGTTCCAGACGATTGCCGGGTAGTCGGGGTCCACGAGTTCGCGCCAAGTGGAAAGCGACCACTCGCCAACGCCGCCATTGGCAGTGTGCCCGTGGAACGTGAACGCCAGCACAATCAGCGCCGGCACCGCGAAGAACAGCGCCAGCCACAGAAAACTGGGCAGCGTCACGAGCCATTCCGCCTTCCGCGAACGCAAAGGGTTCTCTTTCATTTCGCTTCCACCATGTAGCCGTCGTCAGGATGCCACCAGACGAACACTTCGTCATTCCATGTGATCGCTTCCTGGTCGAGAAGGAAGCGCGAATGCGGCTTCAAGGCCGAGACGAGCATGTTGGAGCTCGTCACCCAGTACTTGGTGTATACGCCCTGGTAGACTATGTCCTTCACCTGGGAGGGGAAAACATTGATGGAGGCGCCCTTCTCGGGCAACGGCGGATTTTTCGTGACGCGTATCTTCTCCGGGCGGACGGAGAGGCTCACGCGCTGCCCCTGCGCAAGATTCTTGTCGTTGAACGCCTTGATTTGCGGGAAACCATCCACCGTGATGTAGCAATAGTCGCCGTCTATGGAGGAGATTTCGCCCTCGAAGAAGTTCGTATCTCCTATGAACGAAGCGACGAAACGCGTGGCCGGCGCCTCGTAGATCTTCGCAGGGCCATCCAGCTGCTCCACCTTGCCGCGGTTTATCACGGCAATACGGTCGGAAAGGCTCATCGCCTCGCCCTGGTCGTGCGTGACATAAAGGAAGGTGATGCCCACCTGGTCGTGTATGGCGTCAAGCTCGATAAGCATGTGCTGGCGGAGCTTGAGGTCGAG
>DFGM01000055.1 GCA_002371755.1 Verrucomicrobia bacterium UBA3750
CGTCGCCCGGCGTGCCGTCCACGAAGATATGGTCCAGCCCGAAGAGCTTGTACATATCCTGCCGGCCGATGCGCAGATCGAGAAAGCCGTCGAATATCCCCTTGCCTTCGATGTAGAAATTGTCCAGTACCGCCTCGCAAGGCCACTCCTGGTTCTTGTTGCGCTGCACGAGCCCGTAGCGGAATTCGTCGCTGACGCGCGTGTAGATGCGCCAGTTTTCGCCCATCTTCAATTCCATCCAGACGTCCGGGCGGAAGCGGAACTGGTTCTTCGTCTTTCCGCGATAGACGCCCGGTCTGCCGAGGACGCCGCCAGACGCCTGCGGCGCGTTGTGCACTATTTCCTGCCGGATGCGGACGTCCGCGCCGGCGTTGAAGCGTATCGGGCTTGGCGCGTCCAGCGCTTCCGCTTCCTGGGGGATTTCCGCGGCGTATAGCGCAGCCGCGCAAGCTGCCGCCGCCGATGCGATAGCGGTCTTCATTTGTTTTATCTCCATGTTTTGCATTTGGGATGCCGGAATGGGTTTGCCGGGTGGATATTATAGCAAAAAACCGCCAGGCACGCCGCAGGGACGCGGCATGCAAAATATGGTATAATATATTGCATGAAGCAGAGCATAGCGTTTGCGGCCATTGCGATGGCGGCTTTGATGGCGTTCGGCGAGAAGCAGCCGCTGGAGCGCTATCAGTCGATTATCGACAGGATGCCGTTCGGCGTGCCGCCGCCGAACTTCGACCCGACCAAGAGTCCGGATGAAGTAAGCAAAAGCGACTATGCCGCACAAGCGGCGCAGCTTACCGAGGAACAGCAGGCGATACAGAAGAACGTGCAGTTCAGCGTAATCAACCAGGAAAGCGACGGCACTGTGCGCGTGGGATTCAGCGACAAGAGCGAAGCTGGCGCCCCTCGACACTACTACATGGCCGTCGGCGAAGAGAAGAACGGCTGGGTAGTGAAGGCCGCAGATCCGGTGGACAAGACGATGATCATAGAAAAGGATGGCGTGGAAGTTGCGCTTTCTCTGGGCGAGAACTCCGGAGGCGGAGACGCGAAAGGCGACAAGGGAGCGGTACAGACGCTTCCCGCAAGAGCCACGGCAGGTGCAAATCCACGCCAAAACACGCTTATGTCCACACGCGAATCGCGCGGCGGGCGCCGCGCCCGAAGAGAAGCGGAGGCGGCGGAAGAAAGCAAGCGCAATGCGGAAAACTTTGCGCGCAACGAAGCGGCGCGCGAAGAGATGAGGCAGCGGATGGAAGAGGCGAGACTGCAGCACGAAGCCGAGAAGGAGGAACAGCGCATGCAGCTGCAAGCCATCCAGGAAGAACTGAAGCGCGCCCGAGAAGAACGCGCCCTGCAAAAAGCGCAAGAACAAGAGCAATCTGCATCAGGCGAAAGCGAGGGAGCAGAATGAAGATAGAAAAGACGACGCTGGAAGAGTTTCGCGAAGAACTTCTTGCCACCGGCAAGTATTCCACAAAAGAGACCCATCGTGCAGCTGAAAGAGCGAAAAAGAGCGCATTGACCACTCTCCGCTTCACACTTGGCGTATCAAAGGTATTCCCTCAATGCGCCATTGCAGAACCGTTCGGCAGGCTCGATACCGACAAATGGGCGCACTACTGCTTCTCCACGGTGCAGATTGCCGAAAGGCTCGGCATGAACGTCAATTTCGAAGGTTGGGAAAACCGTGCCGCCTACAAAGGCCCGGTAATGTACCTTTGCAACCACATGAGCACGGTAGAGACCATACTGCTGCCGCCGGCGCTGCTCTCGTATGGTCCATTCAACATAGTCGTGAAGGCGTCACTATCTCATCTGCCGTTTTTGACGAAGGCGGCGGCGCACATGGGGCTCGTGCCGGTGGGGAGGAAATCGCCTCGCGACGACTTGATGACCATTCTCAAAACCGGCACGGAACGCATAAAAGCCGGCAACAGCTTCCTCATCTTCCCGCAAGGGAGCCGCGAGAGGGTGTTCAGCCGCAAGCTCTATTCGTCCATCGGCGCGAAGCTGGCCGAGAAGGCCGGTGTGCCGGTGTGCCCGATTGCAGTGGATACGCGTTGCCAGCCGACGCGCGAGAAAGGCGTTTTAGCGAAGATATTCAAGGATTTCGGCACGGTGGACACCGCATACGACATACGCTGCGCCTGCGGCCCCTTGATCGAGTGCGCCAAGGCGCGCGAGATGCACGAAAAGTCGTTTGACTGGATTGCAGGCAAGCTGGAAGAATGGGGCTTGCCAGTGGAAAGGCAGGGCTGAAATGGCCGAAGACGCAACATCCCGCACCCCACCCCACAGCACGGAAGCCGAACAGGCCGTGCTCGGGTGCATAATAATGGATTCCTCCACCACGGCGGGCGATCGCGTGATGGACCTATGCCTCACGAACGGAATCACAGAGGAATCGTTCTTCGATCCTCGCAACAGGGCAGTCTATTCCGCCATGCTCGAGATGAACAGGAACGCGAAACCTCTGGACAATGTTTCGCTGATTGCCGAACTCAAGCGCACTGGGATGCTCGAAGGGATCGGCGGGGCAGGCTACGTGGAATCTTTGCAGGAGCGAACGCCATTCAGTTCCCACGCCGAATACTATATCGGCATTCTCAGGGACAAGCACCTCCGGCGCAAGATGATAGAACGCGCCGCCAAAACCATAGAGAACTGCTACGACGAAAAAGACCACGACGACCCGCAAGCCGTCTTGGGAGAAGCGGAAAAGAGCTTTCTCGAAATCAGCACGAACCGTTCCGACACAATGGGCTGGAGCGACGCCGTGGAACTATCGTTCAAACGGCTCGACGCGATGTTCAACAACGACGGCCACACGCTGGAGGGTCTTTCAACCGGCCTTACGCATCTCGACGAGAAGCTGATGGGGCTCAAGAACGGCGAAATGATCGTCATAGCGGCGCGCCCGTCGGTGGGCAAGACGTCGCTTGCGATGAATATCGCCGAATCCGTGGCGCTTGGGCGGGACATGAACGACATCCCTGTGAAGACGGATGGCGGGAAGCGGCACCCGGTGATGATATTCTCTCTGGAAATGCCCGTGGAAGCGCTCACGAAGCGTATGATTGCGGGGCGGGCTCACATAAACACATGGCGACTCAACCGCAACCTCTGCCCGCGCGCCGAAAAGCAGATGCTTACGAGCAACCTGTTCACCGCATACGGCCAGCTCAAGGACGCCCCCATCTATGTGGACGACACGGCCGGTCTGGACATCATGGACTTGAGGGCGCGCGCACGCCGGGCGAAGAAGGCCTACGGCATCGAACTTGTGGTCATCGACTACCTCCAGCTTTGCAGATGCAACGAAAAGGCGCGCCAGAGCCGCGTGATCGAAGTGAGCGAAATCTCCCAACAGATAAAAGCGATGGCGAAAGAACTGAAGATACCCGTCATCGTCCTTTCGCAGCTTTCGCGCGCCAACGAACAGCGCGGCGACAAACAGGAGAGGCCGAAACTATCCGACCTCAGGGATTCGGGCGCCATTGAACAGGATGCCGACGTCGTATTTCTCCTGCGCCGCCCTTCACGCACCCCGACCGACAAGGATTTCGACGACAAAACCCTCGCCATCATAGACGTCGCCAAAAACCGCAACGGCGAAATCGGCGAAGTGAAAGTGAACTTCTTCGCCGAATACACGCGTTTCGGCGACCGTGAAATAGAGCGCAAGGAAAGCGACAACTTCCAGAGCTCGGAAGGCGAACCTGCGCCAATGACGTCCGAGCTTCCCCCGGAGCAGGATCCGCTCCTATAACAAGGATAGAAAGGTAAGAACGAAATGAAGATACTTGTGGTTGGTTCCGGCGGGCGCGAGCACGCCATCGCTTGGAGACTTGCAAACGACGAGACGAAGCACGAAATCTACTGCGCACCCGGCAACGCCGGCACGGACGGCATTGCCGTCAATGTGCCCATTGGCGCCGAGGATATCGCGGGAATCGCAAAGTGGGCGCGCGAAAACAATCCGAATCTCGTGGTGGTCGGCCCGGAAGCCCCGCTCGTAAAGGGGCTCGTGGACGAACTTGCATCGCTCGGCATCCCGGCGTTCGGCCCTGTAGCGGCAGGCGCGAAGATGGAAGGAAGCAAGCGTTTCGCAAAAGAGATTATGGCTGCCGCAAACGTCCCCACTGGCATGGCGGAAGTCTACGATGATGCAGCGAAAGCAAAGGCCGCCTTGGACAAGTTCGGCCTTCCCGTCGTAATCAAGGCGGATGGGCTTGCGGCCGGCAAAGGCGTAGTCGTGGCGGAAACGAAAGAGCAGGCCGAGACGGCAATCGACGATATGCTCGTCGCGAACAAGTTCGGCCCGGCAGGCGCCGAGGTGCTCATCGAAGAGTTTCTCGACGGCGAGGAATGCTCCATCCTGGCCATGACGGATGGCGAGACCGTGGTGCTTCTTCCGTCCTCCCAGGACCACAAGCGCGTTTTCGACGGCGACAAGGGCCCGAACACGGGCGGCATGGGAGCGTATTCGCCCGCCCCTGTGGTGGAAGACGCGATGCTCCCTTATATTAAGGATAGGATAGTGAGGCCGGTGGTGGAGGAACTCAAGAAGCGTGGCGTCACTTACCGCGGCATCCTCTACGCAGGGCTAATGGTCACTCCCGAAGGCGGGAAGATGGCGAAGAGCGGTTCGCGCATCAATGTGGTGGAGTTCAATGCGCGCTTTGGCGACCCCGAGACGGAAACTGTCCTTCCTAGACTCGGCGGCGACTTCGCCACCGCCCTTCTCAACACCGCCACGGGCAGGCTCAAGGAAAGCGACATCGTCGTAAAGAGCGAATGCGCGGCAACCGTCATCATCGCCTCGGCAGGCTATCCGGGAAGCTACGAAAAGGGAAAGAAGATAACAGGGCTTGAAAAAGCCGCCGCCCTCCCTGGCATCGTCTTCCATTGCGGCACGAAAAAGAATGATGCTGGCGAAACCCTCACATCAGGCGGCAGAGTGCTTTCCGCGACAGGGCTCGGCACCACCATGCGCGAGGCTGTCGACAACGCTTATGCTCTCGTCGCCGCCGTGGATTTTGAAGGCGCATTCCACCGCAAGGACATTGCACATCGTGCATTCGACAGGGAGACGAAGAGATGAAAAAAGCGGCAGTCTTCGACTTCGGAGGCGTGATGACCACTTCCACCATGCCGACACGCGTAAAGGACGAGGCAGGAATGCTCGGCATACCATGGAAAGTCATCGAGGATGGTTTTGCAAAATACCGTCACCCCTACGACGCCGGCAAGATCTCCATGGAAGAGATGTATTCTTCCATGTGGCGCGATGCCGGATTGGATGTCGCACCGGAAACGACTTCGCGCATCATCGAGGCCGATCGCGCTTCGTGGCTCTACCGCAACGAGCGCACCCTCGCGTGGATGCGTTCGCTCAAGGCGGATGGGCACGCTATCGGAATACTCACCAACATGGCGCCTGACTTCGCCCCGCTCTTCAAGGAACATTTTGCCGACTTCATCGAGCTTGCGGACGCCATGGTCATATCAGGGCTTGAGCTCATGCACAAGCCGGAAAGACGCATATACGACCTCCTCTACAGCCGTCTCAACGCCGTAAAACCCTGCCCTCCCGGCAATCTCGTCTTCTTTGACGATGTAGCCGAGAACTGCGAAGGCGCCCGTGCCGCAGGCTGGCTCGCAATCCAATTCAAATCCAACGACCAGGTCGAGCGCGAATTCGCGCAACTGACATGAGTTTCTTCAAGGCATACGATATGCGCGGCACGTTCGGCGTCGATTTCGATGCCGCCAAGGTCTACCGCATCGGCCGTGCCCTTCCGCAAGTAGTCCCGGGCCGCAAGTGGCTCGTTGGCATGGATTGCCGCCTCACTGGAGAAGCAGTGAAAGCCGCACTCGTCAAGGGGCTGGCGGATTCCGGCATGGACGTCACCGACATCGGACTTTGCACCACGCCAATGATCTACTTCTTCACGGCGCGCGACGGCTACGACGGCTCCGTGATGGTGACAGCCTCTCACAACCCTCCCGCCGACAACGGGCTCAAAGTATCGAAGCGCGATGCATTGCCTGTAGGCTATGCCGACGGACTCGACAAGGTGGAAAAGCTTGTGGCGGCCGGGGAGTGCGGCCCTGCCGTTCCTGGCGGCAGGGTCACGAAACAGGATGGTCGCCTCGCCGAATATCTCGCATGGCAGAAAAAAGCCACGCCGCGCGACGCATACGCTTCGCTCAAGATCGCCGTGGATTGTTCGTGCGGAATGGCATCGCTTTTCGCGGAAGAGATGTTCCCGGGCGCAATGCTTCTCAATGCCGGGATGGACGGCTCCTTCAAGGCGCACTCCCCCAACCCCCTTCTTCCCGAAGCCCGCATCCAGCTCGCCAAGGCAGTGCGCGAAAACGCTCTTGATTTGGGAGTCATATTCGATGGCGATGCCGACAGGGCGATGTTCGTGAACGAACGAGGCGAGTTCGTGCAGCCCGACTACCTCATACCCGTGGTCGCATCCGCAAGCGGCGTCAGGCCGGGCGAGAAGGTTATACATGACGTCCGCACCTCGCGCGGCGCCACGGAAGCGCTCAAGGAAATGGGCGTCGTCCCGGTGATGGTACCAGTCGGCCACGCGTTCGCCAAGCCCATTCTGCGCTCTACAGGCGCCATATGCGGAGGCGAATTGGCCGGGCACTACTACTTCAGGGAGTTCTCGGCTTGCGATTCGGGTCTCCTCGCCGCCACGCGCATACTCGCTCAAGCAGCAAAAGCCAAGGCGAACGGCCTCACTTTCTCCGAAATGATGCGGCCAATCCTCTCCAGATACGCCAACTCCGGCGAAATCAACTTCCGCACCGAGGACAAGGCAGCCGCAATCACGCGCGCACTTGAAGCTGCCAAAACGTTCCTCCCGGCCGATTTCACACTCTCCCGCATGGACGGCATCAGAATCGATTGCGAAGACGGATGGTTCAACATAAGACAATCCAACACCGAACCGTACCTGCGGCTCATTGCGGAATGCAGGGACAAGACGAAACTCGAAAACTGGCTCGGCGTTCTCAAGAAGGCAATCGAAGGATGAAAGTAGACTTCCACGTCCATTCCACCGCGAGCGACGGCACCGTGACGCCGGAACGGCTCGCCTTGCGCGCCATGGTGGGCGGTTTCAGGGCAATTGCAATATCCGACCACGACAACTGTGACGGCACCGACGCTTTCGTCTCGGCCAGATACGACCCTGCCGAAGCGGAAAGTCTCCTCGCCACCCGTCAAAAGCCTTACCCAAAGCCAAATCCCGCCGTCCCGCGCATCAAAGGCATTGAACTGAGCATCGAACCCGGCGTCGGATATGGAAAGTTCCACCTCCTCGGTCTCGGAATAGACCCGGAGAACTCCAAGCTCAAAGCACTTCTAAAGCGCATTCTGGAAGGACGCAACGGCAGGAACGACCGCATAATCGAGAACTTCGAGCGTCTTGGCATCCATATCCCCAAAGACGATATAAAGGAATATGCGCACGGCGAGGTGTTGGCCCGCCCCCATTTTGCCAATTGGCTGGTCAAGCACGGCTATTCGGATGATATTGCCAGCGCCTTCGCCAAATATCTGCTCCCGGAATCGCCTGCCGAAACCCGCGCCTACGAAGAACGCTGGCATCCGCCCCAGGAGGAAGCTTTCGATGCCATCCATTCCGCGGGCGGCATATGCGTGATGGCGCACCCGAAGTATTGGCGCATCGATTGGCGCGACGCGGGGCCGGACCCGGATGTCGCGGCGAAAGAACTTTCCCGCCTCAAGGAAATCGGCTTGGACGGAATGGAAGCGATGTACCAGGCGAACAAGACGCACGAAAACATCGCCTGGTCCATGCTTGCCGACAGGGTCGGCCTCCTCAAATCGGCCGGTTCCGATTACCACGGCTCCAACAAGCCGAACATACGTCTTGGGATGGATGTGGAAGAATTCTTTATCGCTCCCCTTCTCGAAAGGCTCGGAATATGACAATCACCTACCAAGTAAAGAACGCTGTATACGTGAATCTCACGAATCGCTGTCCGTGCGCATGCACATTCTGCCTGCGGCAGAATGGCGCGACGATATTCGGCTCGCCCGACCTTTGGCTCGAGCGCGAGCCAACACTAGAGGAAGTCATCGCTTCCGTGGACGGTTGGGACTGGACTAAATACAAGGAACTCGTCTTCTGCGGCTACGGCGAGCCGACGGAACGGCTGGACACGCTTCTCGCCGTCGCCAGGCACATGAAAGAACACCACCCGGATGTGAAGATACGCGTGAACACGAACGGTCTTGCCGATCTCATAACCGGGGGAAAGACCGCCCCTCGTTTCGCGGGGCTTGTGGATGTCGTATCCATATCGCTCAACACCGACGATCCGAAGGAATATCTTGAAGTCTGCCGCCCCAAGTTCGGGGAAAGAGCCTACCAGGCCATGCTCGATTTTGCGAAAGAAGTGCGCGCCTTCGTCCCTGACGTGGTGATGACTGTCGTGGATTCGCCCGTGACATCGCCCGAAAAACAAGCTCGCTGCCGCGCCATTTGCGATCGTCTCGGCGTGCGCCTGCGCATCCGCCCCTTCGAAAGCTGAGAAAGCGACGCACGGCATTCGCTGTGCGCCGCATTATTCTCCTAAAGATGCCAAGGCATAGATCAGAAGCGGCTTTCGAAAGCGGCTTTCTTCTTCTGGCTAGCCTTTTTGGCTTCTTTTCTAAGTGTAGCCTTGCTCACACGACGAAGAATGTATGTATGTTCGTCAGTATCAAGCTCGTCCAACTCTAGATTCCCGATGGGAACGGCTTTCGAAGCCAGTGGACCTGTGCGCGAAATCTGCACACGCCCCACATCGTCGCCGTCAAAGCCAAGAAACGCTCCAGTATCAGGATCGGTAAGTGGTTCGTCCGCCTCCATCACATCGAAGATGTCATCTTCCTTGACTTCTTCGTCGGTCATGTTAATGGTGACATTCTTCTTGCCGACTTTCACGATTTTTGCAGGGTATGCTATGTCGCGAAGAACGTCGGCCGCCATGTGGCACGCTTCGTCTATCGCATCACGCATGCCCTGTCCCGTCGAAGAAGCGAACTCCGATGTGGACATTGCCTTGTCGACGCCATACCCGATTGCCGACTTCTGAATTAAGATCTTACCTGTTTCACCGTTTGTAATCTTGATCTGAAGCTCGACCTTGGACTTTACGACGGCAGAAGCGACACCCTCAGAAGAACCTCCGGACTTGTCTTTGCCGCAATAAAGAACATTGCCGTAGATGATATAGGACGCGGCCTTCATCTTGCCTGACTCGGGAGCGTCGGCATCCTCCTCGGTCTCAGTGAGACCCGAAGCAGCAAGCCTCTGCTCGCTCATCGCGGACTTGAGCTGCTCGCGCTCAACAACCTCGAACTTGCGGGCGCCGACTACGCACTGCTGGACGCGTGTACGAATCGTCTCAAATGTGCTGTCAGAGGCACCCGACTTGTTCTCGAATTTTTCGACCGCCACGACAATGCGCTCGGAAGCGTCGGCCTTCTTGGCCTTCTTCCCCAATTTATTGGGGGTTCTCATCTCTTCTGCATCTTCTACATCCTCGTTTGCATACGCCGTCGATGCGACGAACGAGATTGCGAGAAGTCCCACGAGAGAGAGCTTCAGTAATGTCTTTGTATCCATCTGTTTTCCTTCTTGTTTATGTTGTTGTGTTATTTGTGCCTAATTGGCTTACAAGTCATCAAGATCAAGCGGAAGAAGCGTCGATTCCACTAGCCTGAAGACACCTCCTGGCTGGCGTTCAGCCTCAGCTATCGCGATTTTATGCTTCGCCTTCGGGAACCTGAAGATGAGCTCCACCTTCACGCCCTTGTTGCCCTTACGCGTCTTGGCGGTCTCAAGAATGTTTTCCTCAAGAAGTCCACCATTAGTCTCCTTGTCATCCATGAACAGTTTCGTGAACTTATTTAGGGAAACTTTCTTGCGGTATTGGGGGGACATGGCCCACCACATACTCTCGTAGTCCTCATCCTTCCACAACTTGCAGAAGTAGTGGACAAGGCGACGAGGCTCCGTCGCTTCGGCATCCGGAGGTTCCGGCGGCGGCTTGTCATTCTCGTCTAAAGAGGCAGGCTTGGCCTTTGCCACAGGTACGGCGACAGGGACGGTTACCATAGCGGGGATGGCTACCACAGCGGGCGCCACAACAACGTCAGGCGTGGTCTCGGCTTCCGCAACGGCGGCTTTTTTCTTCTTGCGTTTTACGACTACCTCCTCCCATTCGTTTTCCGCATCGGAGTCGGCGGCAAAACACGATTCCGCCACAACGAAGCATGCGAGCCCCGCAAAAAGCAATAGACTTTTCATGCCTAGTTCCCAAAATCAGTTCCCGAGCATCTCGCTTACACCGGTCTTCTCGAGCATAGAGGAACCCCAGCCGCGGGTCTGTTCGAGAACGCGCACGTACACACCCTTGCGGACATTCGTGACATCGGAATCATCCACAGCGACCCACGCACTCTTCTCTTCGACACGCTTGACCTCGCCAGACGCAATATCGTTCTGGTCTCGCTTTGCGCCGCCAACATCGGAGTTGTCGATGATCTCGAAGAAGCATACCTTCGAGCCCTCGCTGAGGCCATAATTCTTGCCGATAGAAATCCTGGCGGCGGCACCATCACCGCGAGTCTGGAGAACGCGCGCAGGGGGTGCATACTTCACACCAATCTTCGCGCAGAAGTCTGCTGCAGCAAGACCAGCTGCACGGTTAAGCGCTTTGGCTAGATCGGCCTCGGAGCTTGCCGGTCGTGTCGGCGGCTTGATGGATTCGGTCATGATGACCTTCTGAGTCGCCTTGCTGATCCACTTGAAGTCGAATACCACATCAAAAGAGTAGTACGACGTGCTCTGCGTAACGTTGTGTGTGACGTTAAGAGAAGCTATGCGCGCAACAACCAAAAAATCGGATTCGACACCTGTCGATTCTAGATCCTCCGCATCGGCACCAGATGCAATGGAGTCCTTGATGATTGCAGCCTGACTTTTGCGGTCGACAATTTCAAAGAATGCGAAACCTGCCAACTTCGCACTCAGCGTGGAATCCAGAACCTCTGCGGTATTTCTGGCGATTTGGTCATACTGTTGCCACTGGCCAGGCTGGGCAATCACGGCAACCTTGGCGCGTTCCTCTTCGGTCGTCAACGACTTCGGCGCACCTTCATCTATGTATACCGCTCTGTCCTTGGGACCAAGCGGCATTCCTTCGGGATTGAACGCACAACCGGCCAACAGGGCTACAGCCCCCATGCCGACAATCATCTGTTTCATGTTATTGTTTCCTTTTGCCCTTGTTTTATTTCACAGCTCAAAAACCGGGCCAGCCCTTGTGCCGTGTCGCTTTCCGCGAAACAGCCGGACACGATTTGATGGCATGAAGAAGCCTCTCGTTCGTGTCTCTCGCGAGGTCCTGATAATTACCCTGTACGAAACACGAAGAGAGGCAAGCGCATATACGCTTCCTCTGCAAGGTGCCGTCGTACAAGAAATTTATCAGGTTTCGCGAGACGACTGCTTTGCAGATTGCATTGCAAATTGTTGTTTCCCCTTCGCACCTTTCGGCGGCTACGGAGGACAGATTGACGGGTTTGCCCGTCTTGTTATCGTTTTACTGAGTTGGTATTGTTCCTTTCATTTCAGCAATTGCAATAGGGAAAAGGTTGAAGATGCCAGTACTACTTTAGAAACAGAAACAACTGGTCGTAGGTGATTGGCTTGCCATACTCGATCTCATCGCGGGAACCGAAAAGAGCGAAGCCATTTTCGCGGTAGAATTTCGCCAAGAAGTCGTTGCCATGCTCCATTTCGACGAATACAATCTGTCCGCCAATCTTTTGCTTCGCCGCAAGCAATTCGTACTTTGCAAGGTCAAGAAGCTCGACACCCGAAAGCAAATTCCCGTCCTGCACAAGATAATTCTTCCCGATTTGTGCAATAAGGAAAGCCGAAACTGTATATGCACCTGTCTCTGGATTTACCTTTGCGAATCGCTCTATCCGCTTGCGCTGAGTTCCGCTAAGGGATTCTGCCTGGAACGCAACCGGCTTGTGTGTAAGCGCAAAATAGCCAAGGCACAGACCCGTATCTCCATCAAAGACAAGATGCGTGACTGTCATGCTTTTGCGAGTGAAGTCAATAGCCCGATCTTTAAGATACTCGTCTATTTCGGGATTGAACTTGCATGAAAAATCACCGACAGCCTCTCTAGCGACCGCCTCGCCGCCAGAAAGCAAGTCCTCCATGCTGATGACCTTGTATTGCCTCATCGTGCCCCCGCAAAGTGGAGATTGCGCTTCAACGCGAAGAAATCCCGAATCTCTTTGGGGTCAATAAGATGTTGCGCATGTACCTTGGGTTCCGGTTGAGGCCAATGTTCATCAGAGCATAAAGCATCCACAAAGGCCCGAACGCCTTTCGGGTCTTTAAGCTCGATATTCGCCAATATCGAAGATGTCGCCATCTTTTCTTCTGTCCCCTTTCATTTTCCCGTTTATATTGTTCTTTTTGTTCATTGTGACCAAGCATTTTCATGTCAAGGCACAATAGCATAAGCAATCAACGCTGATATTGTACCACAAACATCCACGAATTGTCAATAGGGGGAGCCGCGAGAAATGCGCCAGCAAGAAATGCGAGCGTCAATGGTTAAGATTTGCAAAGGAAGAGGGGCGGGAGGATGTTGATAGGGCGAGCGCGCCGCACACGCCGCTGCGGCTCGGCGGGACGCCTCGCCCCACCTTTGAGGTCCGCCCCACCTTGCACATCGGACGAAAACCGATTGCGCATGGACAGGTAATCCAATGGGCATTTGATTTGGATTCAATGTCCATTGGGCTGGAAACCAACGCCCATTGGATTTGGAAGTGACGGGCTTTGGATTTTGGAACGCTGCGCACGGTTGATTTTCTGGCAGGGGCGAAACGGTTATGGGGCGAAGAAGGTGTCAGGCGAGGCGGAAAGCGCCCTGAAGCGCTCGGGAAGGAGGCGTGCGCCTTCCAAATCGTCAAGCGGCCACCATACAAACTCTATCCAATCCTCTTTCGCGGAAACTTCCTCGCCTTCAACATCCATAGAGTAGACGAGATTTATCTCCGCGTGCGGCTTTCCGTGCTGGAGGAAGTTGTTTTCGACCACGCCAAGGAAGTTCCGGGGAGTGGCGGCAAGCCCGGTCTCCTCCATCATCTCGCGCGTCAACGCTTCGCGACCCGTCTCGCCGAACTCGATATGCCCTCCCGGCAGATATGTGGTGGAGGAGCCTTTGGCTTTGCAAAGGAGAATCTTTGCGTCCCGCACGCATACACCGCGCGCAATCGTCTCTATGCCGGCTATTTCGTATTCGTTCATGATTTGAATGGTGTTTTATACGGAATTGCGCCATTATGCGCGGGGGTGGGTGCGGGCGAACTCGTCTTTGAGCCGCTCCACCGATACGTGAGTATAGATTTGCGTGGTGGAAAGCGTGGCATGGCCGAGCATTTCCTGCACACTCCTCAAATCCGCCCCGGCATCAAGCAGGTGGGTGGCGAAAGAATGCCTGAGTTTGTGAGGCGAAAGATCCGTAGGAAGTCCCGCTTCGGCGAGATACCTCTTCATCTGCTTTTCAACATGGCGCTCGGAAAGACGTTTGAAGTGCTCGCTCAGGAATACAGGCGAGTCATCATCGGCAAGGTCGCTGCGGCGCGAAGCGATAGTCCTGTGCAGATCCTTAAGCGCGAGAACGCATGGCTCGCCCAGGATGACAAGACGATCCTTGGCTCCCTTGCCGGTCACAATCACGCCGCCTCGCTTGAAGTCGATATCTCCCCAATTGAGGCTCAGCGCCTCGCCGAGACGGCATCCGGTGGAATAAAGGAACTCATAAACGGCGATATCGCGTTTCGCGGAGTAGAGGGCGATTGTTTTTTCGGCCAAATCCTTGCGAGGCTGTTCGAGAAAACGGCGAATCTCCTCCGGGCTCAGGACTTTCGGAAGCGATTTTTCTCCTCTCGGCCCCCTGAGAAGCGCGAAAGGATTGGACTTCACCACGCCTTCCCTCCGCAAAAAGAGGTAGAAAGTACGGACAGCGGCGATTTTGCGCTTAATCGATTTCGCGCTCGCCCCCGCCTTGGAAAGAGCGCGCAAATACGCGTTCGCATCGTTTTCCGAAAGCGTCCACCATTGGAACGGCGAGGAAGCCCCGGCCCCCCATTTGGACGTGGCGAGCTGGGCGATATCTATCAGATAGCCGGAAACCGTGTTCTCCGAAGAGTTGCGTTCCGCCGCGAGGTGGTTGACGAAACGACGCACCAGGGCATCTTCTTCGACGGAATGGTTCGCTTCCAGGCCGGACATTGCCTTTGCTACTCCTCCTCTGATGCCGGAGGAAGCACCTGAGCGTTCTTCTCGCGGCTCGACGGGATGTCGTCCAAACCGAGTTCGGCAGAATGCTTGTCGTATTCTGGAATCTTGTCGCGATAGGATACGGCAACGCGGCGAAGGGCCATCACCTGCCTGTCGGAGAGGGAGTGGCGGCGCGTATACTGGTCGGCAAGGCTTTCGACGAAACTCTTGTCGTCGTAGAGTTTCTTGCCGCGCTTGGCCGGCGGCCTCCATTCGGTAACCGTGCGCATGAGTGCGATAAGGCCCGGCACGGCAGGGTCGGTATCGTCTCCGCCAAACCCTTCCGGCACGAACTCGACGAGTTTAGAACGGATTTCAGCGCAATCATCGAGAGCGGCGGCGTTTTCGCCGACGGCTCGTGCGAGAATGGCGAACTGCTTGAGAGAAAGCCCCCTTCCACGTTCCCACTGTTCGCGCAGGCTCTTGAGAAACGGATTGCGTTGCATTCCGCCGATACGATCCATCACCTGGAAGCAATAGCGCACGAGCTCTTCATCGGCGCGTTGCGGCTGTATCACCACGCCCGCCGCAAGCCCCGCCTCGCGCAGCTTTGCCTCTACATCGGGAATCTGGTCGGAGTAGGCGTTTGCCATGCGGATGAGGAACTCGAGCTGCCTTGCGCTCACAGGGACGCGCCCCTTGCGGAGCTGCTCCTTCACGCTGTCGACGAACGCCTTGTCGTCGTAAATCTTCTTGCCTTCCTTTTTGGCCGGCTTCCACGTCTTCACCTGGTCGAGAAGCGCGAAGACGGTCTCGAATTTGGAATTGTCCGGCGGAGGGTTGGCGTCTGCTATGGCCTGGATGAAGTTGGCGTAGAATTGCGAGAGCATGTCATTCATTGGCTCGCCCTCTTCCTCCACCTTGTCGAGTTCGGCTTCCATTTTGGCCGTGTAGCCGACATTGAAGAGGCTTTCCATCTTCTTGACCAGCCAATCGCAAACGAGAATGCCGCGCTCCAAGGGTATGAGCTTGCGCTTTTCGGCGACGGCGTAATTGCGGGTCTTGAGCGTCTCGATGGTCGCAGCATACGTGGAAGGACGGCCCACGCCGTTTTCTTCGAGCGCCTTGATGAGAGACGCTTCCGAATAGTGGGCCGGGCCTTGAGTCTGCTTCTCGTCGGCAAGCCATCTTTGCGCGACGAGCCTTTCGCCGGCATCAAGAGCCGGGAGCGCAGCCACTTCGTCGGAATCTTGGGCTTCTTCTCCCTCGGTATTCTTGCGCTTGGACGGCCCTGAAAGACGCATCACCTTGAGAAAGCCTTCGAAATCGATATCGGTGGCGCTCGCCGTGAACAAATAGGAGTGAGCGAGGCCGGCTTTCACTGCTTTCAGGCTCACCGTCTTCACCGTGGTGCGAGCGTCGCTCATCTGGCTTGCGATAAAGCGCCGCCAAATAAGGTCGTAAAGCTTGAGGTCCGCCGCAGCAAGGCCGGTTTCGGCAGGGATGGCTGAAATGTTCGTGGGGCGAATCGCCTCGTGCGCTTCCTGCGCGCCATCCTTCGACTTGAAGAAGTTCGGAGACTCGGGATAATACTCAGCCCCGTATTCCTTTACTATATACTCTTTTGCCGCAGCGCGAGCCTGGGCGGAGACGTTCACCGAGTCGGTTCGCATGTATGTGATGAGGCCCCGCTCGTAAAGCCCTTGTGCCGTTTTCATCGTCTTGCCCGGCGAAAAAGCCAGCACGCTCGAAGCAGCCTGCTGCAAGGTCGACGTGGTGAAAGGCGGCAACGTGTGGCGCTTCTTGGGTTGAGCCTTCACTCCTTCCACCTCAAGCGACGCATCGGCCAAGTCGAGCAGCATGTTGTTCGCCGACTGCAAATCCGTCACGGACGGCTTTTCGCCGTCATAGCGGGAGAGTTTTGCGACGAACTTCTCGCCCGTGGAGGGCTTCTTCGCCTCCACTCCCATCAGGTAATACTTCTCCGGCTTGAACGCCTCTATCTCGCGCTGCCGCTCCACGAGAAGCCTCAACGCGACGGATTGGACGCGCCCCGCGCTCAGAGTCTTGTTGTTCGGGCAGCTGATATTCTTCCAGAGGAGCGGCGAAACCTTGTAGCCGACGAGGCGGTCCAGAATTCGCCTGGCCTGCTGCGCATCCACGCGCGGCATGTTTATCTCTCCAGGCTCCGAGACGGCCTTGAGAACCGCGTTCTTCGTAATCTCATTATAGGATACGCGATGGAACGGCTTTCCCTTCGCTGCCGATTCGAGCACGGCCTTGAGATGCCAGGCTATCGCCTCTCCCTCGCGGTCAGGATCGCTCGCAAGATAGATTTCGTCCGCTTCCTTCGCCGCCTTCCTCAACTCCGATACAACCTTCTCCTTGCCTTCCGATACGACATAGGTCGGCGTAAAGCTCCATTTGCCCGCACCCGCCTTGGTGATTTTGATTGCCGCATCGCTTTTCGGCAGGTCGCGGATATGCCCCACCGAACTCTTTACGATGAAATCTCCGCCAAGATACTTCCCTATCGTCTTCGCCTTGGCCGGCGATTCCACTATCAACAGTTTCTTCTTGTTTCCCATGTTTCATGCTCCTTCAATAAGCGCATACGGGCGATATTATACCATATTTGCACTCATTGCGGTAGCGAGAAATTCCCCGATGCGATTCTGCTAACGCTCACGGCGGAAAAATGGTAAAATATATCCCGCAGGCAGAAAAGGCGTTGCGGAATCTTCCCGGCCTCATCCTCTATACTGCCGGAGCCGTAAAACAGGTACGCGAGAAGCGGCAACAAGACCGCATTAAACGACAAGGAGCTGACGTGGCAAGAAAGAAAACGAACAAATGGCTCAATGAGATCATGATGATTCTCGTTATCACGCTCGGGTGCGGCGCATATTCGATTGCGCTTACGGCTTTCGTGCTGCCGTACGGCATCGTGACCGGAGGCATGGTGGGGCTTTGCAACCTTATATTCTATGCCTGCGGCATACCGGTGGCGCTTTCCTATGCCATCATAAACGCGCTTTTGTATTTTACGGCGCTATGGCTTCTCGGCTGGAGGTTCATCGCAAGAACAATTTACGCAAGCGTAATGCTGACGCTGTTCATATGGATAGCGCAACATGTCATGACCGACCCGGCCACTGGCGAACTCGTCAAGGTGCTTGGCGACGAGAAGTTCATGTCCATGCTGATAGGCTGCTCGGTGATGGGGCTTTCCATCGCCGTAATGTTCTCATGCAGCGGCTCTAGCGGCGGAACGGACATAATCGCGGCCGCCCTCAACAAGTATTTCAGGATACCGGTAGGCACCACCCTTCTCGCCGCCGACCTTCTGGTAATATCGAGCGGTCTTTTCATCCCGCAGTTCGGTCCGATTGTGGAACGGGTTCGCTTCGTCGCGTTCGGCGCGTGCGCGATGGGGATAGAATGCGCAGTGATAGCATACGCTCTGAACATACGCAGGCGCAGCGTGCAGTTCCTCATCTTCTCCCAGCAATACGCCAAAATATCGCTCGAGATTTCCCTCGCCACAGGTCACACCATGACGCTTCTTGATGCGCATGGCTGGTATTCAGGCGACGAGGTAAAGGTGATATGCGTACTTGCGAAAATGAGCGAGTCGGCGACGATATTCCGCATAATAAAGGAGATAGACCCCACTGCATTCGTCAGCCAAAGCAGTGTGATAGGCGTATTCGGCGAAGGCTTTGACGCCATCCGCGGGGTAAAACAAGCGCCTAACAACGCAAAAGCCTGAAAAGCATTGCGTCTTCAGGTGCACTTTGCAAACAATTCGCCAATTGCCAGATAAAGGCGGCACAGGGGGGACGGGCGACGCACTTTGAGGCGGTTGGCGCCGGCGGGGATGAAGATGAGATAGTCGCCGCGGGGGTTGAATGTCATGGGCGAGGGATGTTCGGCGAGCCAGCGGCCGCGAAAACTGGCGCGGGCAGGCTTCCCCTCACCGACACTGAAGACGGGTTCCCCCTTTTCGATTCTTACGGAAACGGGCAGGGAATCATCGTTTTCCGTCACGATACGGACAATAAGACGCCGGGGTGCGGCATCCAAGGACGAGAGCACCTCGGCAAAATACCCCCTCAGTGCGGAAGCCGAAGGGGTATGAGGGTCGAGAAATATGGTTACGCGTCCGGCCAAAGCTCGTGCGCCATCTCGCGAAGTTTGTACTTCTGGATCTTTTGCGAGGCGGTCATCGGGAAGATATCGAGGAAGTGGACATACTTCGGAATCTTGAACCAGGATATCTTGTCCTTGCAGAACGCCTGGACTTCTTCGGGCGTGATGGTGGCGCCGTCGGCAGGGATTATGAACGCGGCAGGCTGTTCGCCATATTTCTTGGATGGGCAGCCGACCACGGCGACGTCTTTCACTCCGGGCATGGTTCCGAGGAAGTCCTCCACTTCCTTGGGGCTGATGTTCTCGCCGCCGCGGATGATGAGGTCTTTGAGGCGTCCTGTGATATAGTAGTAGCCCTGTTCGTCCATGCGGCCGATGTCGCCGGAATGCAGCCAGCCGTTCTTGTCGATGCACTTTGCGGTCTGTTCGGGCATTTTGTAGTAGCCCTTCATGTTGCCGTAGCCGCGACAGCAGATTTCGCCATCCACGCCAATCGGGGCGAGATCGCCAGTCTCGGGATCGATGATGGCCACCTCGACGCCCGGGAGCGCCTGGCCGATTGTGTTGCACTTGCGCTCGATGGAAGGCTCGAAATAGCGCGTCATGGTCATCACGGGGCCAGATTCGGTAAGTCCGTACGGGTTTGTGATTTCACGCATGAACATCTTGCGCTGCGCCTGCTGCATCCTGTGGACCGGGCAGGCCGAGCCGGACATGATGCCTGTCCTCAGCGAGCGGAAATCAAACCTGTCGAAAAGCGGGTGGTCCAGCATCGCGATATACATGGTGGGCACGCCGTAGGTGGCCGTGCACTTTTCCTTTTCGATGGAGTTCATCACCTGGACGGGGTCGAACTTTTCGAGGAAGACCATGGTCGCGCCGTGGTTGACGCAACTCATCACGCCGAGCACGCAGCCGAAGCAATGGAAAAGCGGCACCGGGATGCAGACTTTGTCGCGGCTCGTCAGGTTCTGGCACGCGCCGATCCAGAAGCCGTCGTTGGCGATGTTGTAGTGCGTGAGCTGCACGCCCTTGGGGAAGCCTGTCGTGCCGGAAGTATACTGCATATTGACTATGTCGTGCACGTCCACGGTCTTCTGGCGGGCTTGGTATTCTTCGTCCGTCACTTCGCAGGCGAGGGACTTCAATTCGTTCAGCGAATACATGCCGCGATGCTTTTCGCCGCCGAGGAAGAATACGCGTTTGAGGTGCGGATAGGTGGGAGACTTCAACTCGCCGCGCCTGGAGGTGGAGAGCTCGGGGATGAGTTCGTTCAGCACCTGCACATAATTGCAGTCGCGGTATCCGTTGATGATGAAGATGTTTTCCGCGTCGGACTGCTTGAGCGCGAAGTCGATTTCCGCACGCTTGTAGTTGATGTTGAGGGGGAGCAGGCAAGCACCGATTTTCGCAGTCGCGAACATGAGCACCACCCAGTGCGGGACGTTTGTGGCCCAAAGAGCAACTTTCTCGCCGCGCTTCACGCCAAGCGCCATGAGTCCCTTGGCGACGAGGTCTACCTCTACGCCGAACTGATACCAAGTAAGCCTGAAATCGCGGTCTGCGTAAACGACAGCGTCGTTTTCGCCGCAGCGCGCTATGGTCTGGTCGAGAAGCTGCCCAAGAGTATAGTCGCGGGTGACGGGAAGGTTGTGCCAAGGCTTGGCGCCCGAGACGCTCTGCCTGAAAGGCGGTTCCACCGGCGCGGAACCGAACGGATCTGTGAGCTTGAACTCTTTCATGTTTGTGTTTATTTGTTGGCACCGCCCGGATGTTTCGGGCGGTGGTGATGGAAAATATGGCTTCTGCCCCTGAGCACGGGAATACCCAGCTTATAGTGGATCGCAAGGGCTCTGACGACAAAAATGGAAATCACGCACACCGTGGCGCAAAGTTTCGAATCGATGTCGAAAAGATAGTGCATGACGAGATATACGATGCCGCCCGCCGCGCATGCCAAGGCGTATATCTCCTTGCGGAAAATGAGCGGCACCTCGTTCACGGAAATATCGCGCATGACGCCTCCGAAGACTGCGGTGATGACACCCATAATCAGCGAACACCACCATGTGTGGCTCGTGCGCAACGCCTTTTCAAGCCCGATCACCATGAAGAAGGAAATAGAGAGCGTATCCCAGAGATACCACGTTATCTGTCCATCGATGAACTTGCGCCCGAAAATGGATATGCACACCACCGCCACGAAAGATGTGACGACATATGTGGGGTTTGCCATCCAGAAAGGCTCCATATTAAGGAGTATATCCCTCAGCGTTCCGCCGCCGAGTGCCGTGACAAGACCGATCACATAGGCGCCGAACCAGTCGAACTTCTTGACGCTCGCCACCCTGACACCGGAAATCGCGCCTGCGAAAGTACCCGCAAGCTCGAGCAGCGTGAAGAAAGGATCCTGGCCAAGCAGTTCCCCCAGGGACTCGTACCAACCTGTCACGACGCGCTTTCAGCCCCCTTCTTGGCCTCCGGCTTGCCGGCGCTTGCATCGATGAAAAGAGTCTTCACGGGGAGCTCTGCCGCCATGAGCCTGGAAAGCGCTTTCACGCCAAAGACTTCGGTGTCGTAATGACCGGCGCAAATCATATTGGTTCCGGCGTTTTCGGCAGCAACCTTTTCGCCCCAGTTTGCTTCGCCCGTGAGATACGCCTTGCAACCGAGCGCCTTCGCCTCTTCGGCGAACTCGCCCGCGCCGCCGGAGCATATGCCAATCCTGCCGGCAGGGAACTCATACTCCCCTCCCCCTATCTTTACCACGCGCCCGCGCGGCAGATACCCTACGACGCCTATCGTGTTGCCATGGTAGGAAAACGCAGGGAAGCCTTTTCTCAAGCCGATATGGCGCGCGAGCTCCCAGTTGTTGCCGACTTTGCGGTTTGCATCAAGGGGAAGGTGCGCAGCATAGAGCGCGAGATTGCCCTTTGTCGCGGCCATCATGACTTGGCGCACTCCTCCTGCTATCTTCTTTATGCCGCCACCCCAGCTAATCCCGTGATGCACCACGAGAAGCTCCGCACCGGCCTCTATCGCAGCCTCTACCGTCTTTACGGAGGCATCCACCGCGAAGGCAACCATCTTCACAGGCCCTTCGTTGCGCTCTATCTGTATGCCGTTGTTGGAGACATCGTCAAACGATGCAACGTCCAGCGTCTTGTCGAGCCAGGAGACTATCGCGTCCAGTTTCATGCCATCCTCCTTGTTGCCGCCATTGAAATCGTGGCGGAAGCGAAAACCATGAGCGCACCGAGCAAGAGGAATATGGCGAAATGCTCATCCCACCTGTCCCACGCATCCGCCTCCAGTTCCGTCTTCTCGAGCTGGTCGATTTCCGAAAGAGCCTTTTCAAGGGAGTCGCGGTCGTCCACGGTGAAGTATATTCCACCAGTCGTCTCGGCAATGGACTTCAACTGCCCCTCGTCGAAAGTCGTATCGGCATACTGTATGGTCTCGCGCCCGAAAAAGTCTCTGCCGAAAATGGGCGTGCGTTTCGCGTGCGTGCCGACTCCGATGGAATAGACCTTTACGCCCAGCTTTTTCGCGACTTCGGCCGCTTCTGCGGGTTCCACGGCACCAGCGTTGCTCACGCCGTCCGAGAGGAGAATGACGATTTTGGATTTCGGTTTCGCGTCTTTGAGGCGGGAGATGGCGGTGGCGAGGCCGTCGCCTATCGCCGTCATCTGCTCGTCGCGGGCGATTGCGCGCCCCTGGTCGTCAAACGCCGTGCCTGGTATTTCGACGGCTTTGAGCACATTCAACAAGGCTTCATGGTCGGCAGTAAGCGGACTTCTCGTAGCCGCATATCCGCCAAACGTGACAAGCCCGATAAGATCGTCGGGGCGTTTCTCTACGAATCTGGCGAACACCTTCTTCACGACCGCAAGCCGGGTCGTATCGCGCGAAAACTTTTCCCCGGGGGGCGTCAAGTCGAGGGCTTCCATTGAACCGGATACATCCACGGCCATCGCAATGGCAATAGCATCCACGCTTCTCGTCTCATGTGCAAGCGGGGTGCGGGGGCGGGCCGCCGCGATGACGAGCGAAAGCAGCCCCGCCACCATTATATAAGGAGAAAGAGCCGCGGCCATGGTACGCCAGCCAGACGCTTTCGCCGGTATGCGCGAGAGCGCGGAAAAGCGTATACCCCGCTTGCGCCCGCGCCTGAACATCCTCCAGGCCGCAAAGCCGAGAGGCGCCAGAAAGACCAGCATCCATGGATTGGCCAAAGTCATTGCGCACCCCCCTTCCCTGCGGAGGAACCCTTCTTCGCCGCATTCGCCTTCACGATTCCATCGTCCTTGGCGATATAGCGGCGAGCCGATTCCGTCGCTTCATCCGTTGTCTCGGGCGTCGCTTCCACGCCTGCGAACTTGACCATGTCGGCCTTGTGCATGAAATCCATGAGTTCCTCAAGCGTTTCGGCGGGGAAACGCTCTGACTTGCGGGCCGCCTCGAAGAACTCTTCCGTCGTCAAATGCGGGGCCTTGAGTCCATGCTGACGCTGGACGTATCTGCGCACCACTTGCGTAAGTTCCACATAGAAATCCTTGTAGCGTCCGCGTCCAGGGAGGCCCTTCTTCATGAGTCGCTCAAGCTCCACCCACGCGCGTTCCACCGGGCTCATCCTATGCTCTTTCGCCTTGCGGAAGAGCATTTTCGCAAGGAAGAAAAGCGCATAAGCTCCAGCGGCGGCGCAAAGCGTCCACAAGAGCCACCTGACGAGCCTCTTCGGCGTCAAGGGCGGGAACACCTTCTTCGGCTCTATTTCCATCGGGCCTTTCGCCGCTTCCAATGGGGCCGGTGCCTCGAAATAGACCGGCCCTGCCACTTTGGCGCCAAACGCGAAAGGCGCGATCTTGTATGCCTTGGCGCAGGGTTCGGGCACGAGTCGCCAATGAGCCACCTGACGGATGCGCCCATCCTTCAGCCGCACGCTCTCTTCAACATCTTCCTCGGCAAGCGAAAAGCCGCGCACTCTATCACGCATATCGGGAAGTTGCGCTTCGGGCGCTCCTTCCACCGTTATATCAAGAAAAACGCTCTTCCCGGCGTCGATTTGCGCGTTTTCACACTCGATGGCGAGAGTGTTCGCACCATCCTGCACCGATAAAAGCACCGCAGCTATCAGCCATGTAAACATTGCTCAGCCGTTTGCTCCCTTTCGTTCCAATAGACGCTTTTCCACCGCTTCAGTCACGAACGGCGCGGTATCGCCGCCATAGCGGGATATCTCGCGCACCGTGGAAGCCGTCACATAGGCAAGATTCTCCGACGGCATCATGAAGAGCGTCTCGATTTCCGGCGCCATACGCCTGTTGGTGAGCGCCATCTGGAACTCGTACTCGAAGTCGGAATACACTCTCACGCCGCGTATGACCACTTTCGCGCCTTCGCGCCTGCAGAAATCAACGAGCAGCGAATCAAGCACCTTCACGGTAACGTTGGCAAGCCCGGCCTTTTCCGCGTCTTCGCGTATCATCGCCAGACGCTCTTCGGCGGCGAACATCGCCCCTTCCTTGGAGCTTGTGGCGGCCACTGCCACTACCAGCTCATCGTAAAGACGCGCCGCTCGCACGATAAGGTCGAAGTGACCCCTCGTCATTGGATCGAACGTGCCTGGATATACCGCTTTGGACATGTCAGATTTCCATTTCGGAGACTTCGGGGAGTTCCACTTCTTCGTCGAACACGATTCCGCCGCCCAGCGCCTTGTAGAGCTTGATAAGCTCCTGCGAAATCTGTCCGCGCGATACGACGAGGGATTCGGCCAGCGTCAAGAGCGAACGTTGAGCGTCAATGACGGCCGTGAAGTCCTTGAGTCCGTTCTTGTAGAGGTCTTTGGCGATGTTGACCGCATCCTGGGCCGCCTTCACCGCGCCCTGGAGCGCCTGGTAGCGGTGGTACTCGTGCGTGTAGGAAGCATAGGCGTTGCGAACTTCGCCATACGCATTCTGGAGCGCGGACTCGTAGTTCAGGATCTTTTCGCGCATGCGCGCTTCCTGCGCCTTCACGCCTGCATAGATGTTGCCGCCCTGGAAGATCGGCCAGCTGAACGCGGGTCCGATGGAACCGGTGAGCGCGTCACGGTTGAGAAGCTTGTCGGGATGCACCGCTTCCAAACCGAGCGAACCGTTTATGTAGAGTTTCGGATACCACTTGGACCTCGCCACACCCACATATGCCACTTCCGCCGCGAGTTGCCTCTCGGCCACCCTCACATCGGGGCGCGCCCTTATCATGTCGAGCGGTATATTCCCGAGCTTCATGGGCGGGACTAGCCAATCGCGGTCGGGACACTTGTCAAGCACGGCGTCAAGTGCGCCGGGGACTTCGCCCGTGAGTATGGCTATGGAGTTCTTGAGCGCGGCCTCTTCCGCCAAAAGCGGCGGAATCGCGGCCAACGTCTGGTCGACGACGTATTTCGACTGGCTTACCGCCAATTCGTCGCCTATGCCGGAATCGAGACGGCTCTTCAGGATGTCGTATGTCTCGTTCTGGAGTTTGAGGTTGTCGCGAGCCACCTTGGTGCGCTGCTGGGTGGTCCTCAACGCGATATACTGCGAACCGACTTCCGCGGTAAGGGAGACTTGCGCATCCACCACGCTCCAGCCGGCCGCTTCCGCTTCCGCCCAAGCCGCTTCGGTAGCGCGGCGCGTGCCGCCGAATATGTCGATTTCCCACGTCGCGTCAAAGCCGCCCGCAAATACATCCTGGTGCAACTTCCTTCCGCTCGACCACATCGAGGACGTATTCTTGCCCTTCTCAAGACGAGTGGCCGCACCCGACACTCCCACGTGCGGGAAGTATGCCGCATATGCCCCCAAAAGCGCCCAACGGGAAGCTTCAAGCCTCTCCTGCGCCATAAGGAAGGAGATGTTGTTGCTCACAGAGACTTTGACGAGATCGTCCAATATCGCATCATTGAAGCTCGACCACCAGTTGCGGATATCGTTCGTGGTGATGTTCTGGCGGATGTCTTCCCCGCCGATGGCAGGTTTATATTCGCCCGAGTCGAGCCTGTTGGTGGTCGGATACCCCGCATCATACAACGGATAATGCGGGAGTTCCGTTTCGGGCTTTTCGTAGTCAGGCCCGACAGACGGCAGCATAGAGCATCCAACGGCGGAAATCGCCGCCACAAACACCATTTGGCTTTTTTTGATTAGCATATTCTTATTTCCTCTACGGAGAGTATATTATACCATATTTCGTCCGTTCGCGCGAGGGGGCTTTGTGAAAGTATCAAGAGTTTGCGCATTTGAAAAAGCGCCACGCGCCGGGTAGAGCGCGGCGGTAGGGCGGTTGAGCCCCCTGCCCGCCGCAGCCATACCACGGGACGGCGGCGGCAGGGCGGGCAGCCCCCTGCTCGCACCCCTACCGATGCCGTTGTGCGACCAATGCCCATCGGTCGGGAACCCAATGCCCATGGGTCGCGAATCCAATGCCCATGGGACGGGAATCCAATGCCCATGGGACTTGAATTCAATGCCCATTGGATTCCAAACCAATGCACATTGGATTCTGGTTCAATGCCCATTGGATTCTGAAGCCATGGGCATGGGTCTCCCAGGGGCTGGGCTAGGGTCTGGTTTTGGCTGCCGGGCTATGGCCGGGCGGCAGGTGCGGAGGCTCTCACTTCCTCAACGGAGTGACTATGGAGTCAAGCTGGTTGATGCATTCGGAAATGACAGGGCGACCCGTAGTGGTTATCCTCAGGGCCATCGCCTCGAAAAGTGCGTATAAAACGCTTACAACCCGGCCAGGATTGACGTTTTGGCGATATTCGCCACGACGAATGGCTTCCCGGACGAGTGCCTTGAGCACCCTTTTTACGCCCACTGTGTGCTCATCCACCTTCTCCACGGGAATCGCACCCTTGCGCCTTTCGAGGGAAAGCACGTCCGATATCACGCACACGAAGTCGCGGTTGTCGAAAAGCATCGCAAAGACGGTAATGCAGATCTGGCGCAGTTTCGCATCGGCACTCTGTCTGGAATGGACTACTTCGGCGTATTTCGCCTCGACCTGATGCGTGACGCCGTCTATGGCGGCATTGAATATTTGGCGTTTGTTGTCGAAGTATGTATAAATGAGCGTTCTGGCCACGCCCACATTCTTCGCTATCATGCCGAAGTTGACCGCGCCGTAGCCATATTTAGCGAAAAGTTTGATGCTTTCCGCGATTATATGACGTTTTCTTTCTTCGTGGTCAATCTTCGGCATGGGAGGAATCGTCAGAACGTGTAGCGGATTGTGGCGCTCACGAGGTGCGAGGAGCCGTTGCGCGTGGAGAACTTGTACCTGTGCTCGACGCCGTCGGGATCCTTCACCTTGACGTAGCGGTCGTCGTTGTTCATGCGGATGAAGGAGTAGCCGAGGTCGAGGTATAGGTCTTCCATCAGCTTAAAGCCGAGGCCGGTGCCGATAATGTGCCTATCGCCGGCGGGAATCATGGTGGTGCCATGGTTCTTCGCAGAAGGATCCATATCGTAGACATAGCCGCAACGAGCCGTCAGCCAGTCTAAGACGTCATATTCCATGCCGATACCGTAACGCCAGACATCGTTCCAATGGAGATCCTGAGTATATCCGCGACCGGGTATCCTGAAGTTGATATTCTTGACGCTGGACCATTCCGTCCAGGTGACGGAGGCGCCGACCCTGTATTTTTCGGTTACTTTCCAGTTGACGCCTGCGACGACGCTCTGCGGGAGGTCGAGCTTGGCGCCGGCAGTCGTATGCTCGCGCTGGTGCATCGAACCGAGCGGGGTGTTTACATCGCCGGCGAGGTCGAAATTGTCCTTGATGTCATGCTTGATCTTTGACCGGTAGACAAGGCCCACGGTAATATCCTCCGTCACCTTGAAAGCCGTTGCCGCCGTCCAGCCCATCGCCCAGTCGTCGCCATGCAGGCGCGAACTGAGGTGGTAGGCATCCGGCACGGAGTAGGGCCCATAATGAAGGGTATCGCCGCGAAACGGCTTCTTGCGGTTATAGAACTCGATCCAGCTGGCTCTCAGACCCGCCGACACGCTCCACCTATCCATTATCTTATAGGAGATGTTGGGGTTGAGCGTGATCTGGCGCATAGTGGTCTTCTGGGTATCGCGGGCGAGGTCCCAGTGATGCCCGTATGTCGTGCCGAGGCCATATTCGGTATAGTTGCCCCAGCCAAATGCGAAATCGTACGGTAGCGGCACGGTGAGGTAGAATACCGGCACCGAGAACCAGCCGGAGTTCATGCGTGGCTGGGACTTGTGGTCCACATCGACATCGCAATACGGGTTGATGAACGTAATGCCGACTGCCGTCTGGATATTGGTGGTGAAAGCATTCAGTGCGGGGTTGTAGTAGTTGGCCGTAGCATCGGTCTGGAATGTATCCGCGACGAGTGCACCGCCCACGGCGTTGCCGCGCGCCGACGCCTCGTAAATACCGAATCCGGCGCCATACGACATGGAAACCGTGCTTGCAGCCACTGCGGCCGCCATCATTAGTCTTTTCATTATTTTGACACTTCCTTCTGTTTTGTCAAGGAGCGCATATGATACCATTTATGATGCCCCCTCGTCAAGGGGGGATTGTTTGAATGTTTGAATGTTTGATTGCGATTTACGATTTGCGATTGGATTGGGAAATTGAGGCATTTATTTGAGCGTGCTCAAGGTGGGGCGAGGCGTCCCGCCG
>DFGM01000149.1:0-8697 GCA_002371755.1 Verrucomicrobia bacterium UBA3750
GCCGCCTTGTACGGCTCCTGGATGCGCTGCACCGATTCGACCACATCGAGTGCCTCCAGAAGGCCGATGTCCAGATGCGCCACATCGCCGACGCAGCCGATTATCGTCTGCATGGAACCCGCGCTTACTTGCGGTTCTATGCCTTTTGCCGAGAGAAGCGCCTTCAGGTTGTCCACCTGCGACTGTTCTGCGTTTTTCTTCAGTAGGATTATCATTGCTCGTTCCTTTTGTTTGATTGTGAAAAAAGAAGGCCTCGCTCGTTTCCTTGAGCGGGGCCGCTTCGTTGCTGCTGCATGTATTGGGATTTCAATCAGCCAAAGCACAAACGCCCCGCGTCGGGAAACGCGAAGAAAAAGCACCAATAGCCCCAAAAGAGGCTCTTGAATACCTGTAGCGTCTTGTGATTTGATTCTTTCATGGCTTGAAACAACGCGTATTATACCATTTTCCTCCGCCGCTGTATAGGGGGATATTGCAAAAAGTCGAACGCCTCTATGTGCCCCGCGCGGCCACGTGATGTGCTGCGGCGGGCAGGGGGGCTCAGCAGCATTCGAGCCAGGCTTCACGGCCTTTTGCAAACCGCCACGGAATATGGTATAATATTCGGCAATCAGAAACGATTTGGAGGCGAAATGACGGTGAAAACACTGGTTGCGGCGCTTGCGGCATCCCTTTCCGGGTTGCTTTGCGCCGATATATACATGGCGGGAGATTCCACCATGTGCAACTACAACCCCGAGCGGCAGTATCCGCAGCAGGGTTGGGGCCAGGCTTTGGCCGAATTCATGAAGAACCCAGACCAACTCCACAACTGGGCCATAGGCGGGCGCTCGGCAAAGTCGTTCAAGAACGAGGGGCGCTGGCAGACGCTTGTGGACGCCCTCAAGCCCGGCGATTGGGTAATCATCGCTTTCGGCCACAACGACGCCAACAAGGCCAAACAAGAGCGTTATTCTTCGCCAGACGACTACAAGGCACTGATGAAAGGTTTCCTCGATGACGTAAAGGCGAAAGGTGCGAAGCCGGTTTTGGCGACCTCGATTCCGCACTCTGGCGGTTTCTCCGAGCAGGATGGCGTAATGCATGTGCGCGGCAGCGCGGCTGGGATCGGCCCTTATGTGGCAAAGACCAAGGAACTGGGCGCGGAGGAGGGCGTACCCGTCCTCGACCTCAACGCCTACGCCGAGGAAAACCTGCCGAAACTCGGGCTTGAAGCCGCGAATGCGCTGTACATGAGGATAAAGCCGAACGAATACAAGCGTTTTCCTGATGGCAACGCAGACGGTTGCCACACGCGCGATACGGGGGCGTTCTTCTATGCGCACGGCGCCGTGATGCTTGCGGCGAAGCAGCGTCTCGGCATATGCAGGCTCTGGAAGAATCCGAAGAAGGTGGTTCACACTCCCGTCGCGTGGGGCGGACCTTCGGGCGAAGTGAAACCTCTCAAGGACGACTTCAGTGCCGAAGAAATCGCCTATGCAAATGAAGACGCGGCGAACAAAGAAGCCGTCAGAAACGGCCGCACGGGCGGCAAAAAAGCGAAAAAGTAATTTCAGGCAAGCGGCGCAAAGCGCATCGCAGACCACATACGACACACATCTATATAATTAAAAGGAGAAAAGAACATGGCGATAACGAACGAACAGCTCAAGAAGGCGGCGGATACGGTCCGGTGTCTTTGTGCGGACATGATAGATACGGCCAACAGCGGCCACCCCGGAGCGCCTCTCGGCATGGCGGACATGGCGGTAAGCCTGTGGATAAAGTTCCTGAACTACGCTCCCGCCGACCCGAAATGGCCGGGACGCGACAGGCTCGTTTTCTCTGGCGGCCACGCTTCGAGCCTCGTCTACGCGCTCAACCATCTCGCCGGAACGGGCAACCTTTCCATCGATGAGCTCAAGACGTTCCGCCAGATTGATTCGCGTTGCGCGGGCCATCCCGAGCGCGGCGTCTCGCCCGGCGTTGAAGTGACGACGGGGCCGCTCGGCCAGGGTCTTGCCATGGCGGTGGGCCTCGCCCTTGCCGCGAAAAAGGCGAAGACCGGCAACAAGACATGGGTCTTCTGCGGCGATGGCGACATGGAAGAAGGCATCAGCCACGAGGCGTGTTCGCTGGCAGGCACGCTCAAACTCGACGATCTCATCGCCGTCTACGACTACAACGACATCACCATCGAGGGCAACGCCACGCTTTCAATGGCGGACGATCCGAAGAAGCGTTTCGAAAGCTACGGCTGGAAGGTGCTCACCTGCGACGGCCACGATTACGACGCCATCGACAAGACATTCCGCAAGGCGTTGAAGACGTCGGGCCAACCCGTGCTCGTAATCGCAAAGACGCACATCGGTTGCGGAGCGCCCACCAAGCATGATTCGCCCCACTGCCACGGTTCGCCGCTTGGCGCGGAAGAGACCGCCGCGATGAAGAAGGCTCTCGGCTTCGACCCCGAAAAGTCATTCCATGTGGACGAGGATGTCTACGCGCTTTTCGCGGAGAAGGCGACCCGGATGCAGCGTCTCGCCCGCCGTTGGCGCAGGCAGAACCCCGCCGTCACGGGCGAGGTGAAGGCTCCCGACTACATGAAAATGATGGCGGCGCTTCCCAAGTACGAACCGGGCGGCAAGCCGCAGGCTACGCGCAACGTGTGCGGCGAGGTGATGAACGCGCTCGCGCCCGTCGTGCCCGAACTCTTCGGCGGCTCCGCCGACCTCGCGCCCAGCAACAAGACCGAGCTCAAGGGCTTCGGCTTCCTCGCCCCCGGCGACTTCACGGGCCGCAACATCCACTACGGCATCCGCGAAATCGGCATGAGCGCCATCGCCAACGGCATTACCGCTTTCGGCGGATTCAGGGGATTCGGCGCCACGTTCTTCGTGTTCTCCGACTACTGCAAGCCCGCGATACGCCTCGCCGCCCTTATGGAACTGCCAACCATCTGGGTGTTCTCGCACGATTCGTTCTATGTGGGCGAGGATGGACCCACCCATGAGCCGGTGGAACAGCTCGCCTCCCTGCGCGTCGTGCCCAACCTCACAGTGTTCCGTCCTGCCGACGCCAACGAGACGGCGTATTGCTGGGTGGAAATGCTGCTCAAGACGAACGGACCTAGCTGCATTCTCACGACCCGCCAGAACCTGCCCATCCTCGAAGGGGTGCGGCACGATGGCGTCGCGAAGGGCGCGTATATCATCTACCAGTCCGGCTCGCAGGGCGTCGATACGATTCTCTTCATCGCCTCGGGAAGCGAAGTGGCGCTTTGCGTGGAGGCGGCGAAGGCGCTCGCCGCGGACGGCCGCGCCGTGCGCGTCGTTTCCATGCCGTCGCAGGAGCTCTTCCTCGCGCAGAAGAGGGCGTACCGCGACGACATCCTGCCCGAATTCATGAAGCGCCGCGTAATCGTCGAGGCGGCGAGCCGTTTCGGCTGGGACCGCTTCCGCCTCGATTGGAAGACGACGAAGTTCATCACCATGGACGATTTCGGCGCCTCGGGGCCCTACAAGCAGCTCGCGGAGAAGTTCGGCTTTACTGTGGAGAACGTGCTCGCCGCCGCCCGCGACTTGGGCTAAAGGGGCATCAATCCGGCGCGGCGCCAAACCCGCAAGCGGCGCCGCGCCGGAAATTACCATTGTCTAACCAAACCGGGTTATGCTATAATTCGCACTACTATGAGCTACTACCTGATGATACTGGTCGGCGCCGTGCTTGTGAACAACTTCGTTCTGAGCCGGTTTCTCGGTTGCTGTCCCTTCCTGGGAGTCTCCAAAAAGACGGAGACGGCACTCGGCATGTCTGGCGCGGTCGTATTTGTGATGACGATCGCTTCGGCGGTCACGTGGTGCCTTGACCATTGGCTCCTCGCGCCGAACAACCTCGGCTACATCCACACGCTCGCGTTCATACTGGTGATTGCGGCGCTGGTGCAGTTCATAGATATCGCGATGAAGCGCTTCCTGCCGCCGCTTCACGCCGCACTCGGCATCTTCCTGCCGCTCATCACGACGAATTGCGCCGTTCTGGGTGCGGCGGAAATCAACTGCAAGCAGGGCACGGGCTTTTTCGAGGCGGTGTTCTTCTCGTTTTCGGCGGCAATCGGTTTCGGCTTCGCGCTTGTGCTCTTTTCCGGGATACGCGAGAAGCTTGCGCACGCGAACCCGCCGCGCTGTTTCAGGGGAATCGCCATGGCGCTCGTCACGGGCGGGCTTCTCTCTCTCGCGTTCATGGGCTTTTCCGGTCTCGTGAAACTGCCTTACTGAGAAACGCCACACTCGTATATATAAAGGAGAAGGAAACATGACTGTAGCTATCGTGTGCATTGCGGGCATCGGACTTGTCGCGGCAATCGCGCTTGCGTTGGCCGACAAGTATCTCGCCGTGCGTGAAGACCCGCGCATCGGCATGGTCACGGCCGTCTTGCCTGGCGCCAACTGCGGCGGTTGCGGCTTCGCGGGTTGCGACGGCTATGCGCGTGCGCTTGTCGCCGGCACCGCGCCCAACGGAGCCTGTGCGGCAGGTGGCGATGCCTGCGCCCAGGCTTGCGCGAAGATTCTCGGTGTCGAGGCTGCCGCCACCGAAAAGCGCGTCGCGCTCGTCAAGTGCTGCGGCACAAGAAGCGAGGCTATTCGCGTGGGCGACTACAATGGCATCTGCGATTGCAACGTGGCCGCCGCCACTGCGGGCGGCGACAAGGGCTGCCGCTACGGCTGCCTCGGCTACGGCGCATGCGCCAACGTCTGCCCGAAGAACGCCATCAGCATACACGACGGCCTTGCCAAAGTCGACAAGCGCCTTTGCATCGGCTGCGGCAAGTGCGTGAAAGCGTGCCCCAAGCACCTTATCGAGCTTGTCCCCGCTTCCGCCACCATCCACGTGCTTTGCAACAATCCGGACAAGGGGCCTTCAGTCCGCAAGGTGTGCGGCGTCGGCTGCATGGGTTGCCACATGTGCGAAAGGCTTTCCGGCGGCAAGGAGGCCGGCCACTTCAAGTTCGACGGCTTCCTCGCCAAGGTAAACTACTCCAATCCCCCCGAAGACGCGGCAATCGTGGCCAAGTGCCCCGCGAAGTGCATGATCGAGGACCCGCATTTCGAAAGCGGCCACTGAGTGAGGTACAACGAGAGAAGGGAAGCGAAAAGCGATGAAAACCGTAAAGAGTCCATTCAAGTTCAAGGGCGGGGTGCATCCCGACTACAACAAGGAACTCGCGCGCGAATCGGCCATTGAGCGTATGGCGACGCCTGCCGAGCTGGTCGTTTCCATGAGCCAGCATCTGGGTGCGCCGGCGAAATGCATCGTAAAAGCGGGCGACTTCGTCCGGCGCGGGCAGCTCATCGGCGAGAAGAACGGTTTCATATCGGTCTGCGTCAGGGCGAGCGCCGATGGACAGGTGAAGGCTGTGGAAAAACGTCTCGGGCCGGCAGGCGGCATGGCCGATGCAGTCATTCTCGATACGACGGCGGCGCTCCCGGAGGATCTTCCCCCGGTCGAGCCGCTCAAGCCCCTCGATTGGAAGAACGCCACGCGCGAAGAGCTCCTCAAGCGTGTGGAAGAAGCGGGCATTTGCGGAATGGGCGGAGCGGGCTTCCCGTCGGCGGTCAAACTCAACCCCCCGCCCGGCAAGAGGTGCGAATACCTGATCCTCAACGGCGCCGAATGCGAACCTTACCTCACCGCCGACTTCCGCGTAATGCTTGAGCGCGCCGACCGCATCCGCACAGGCGTTGAAATCATGCGCAAGATTCTCGGCATGCCTGCCGTGAGAATCGCCATCGAAGCGAACAAGCCAGAGGCGATTGCTGCGATGGAGAAGGCGTTCGCAGACATCGAGGGCAATGTTGAAATCGTCGTCCTGCCCGTCCTTTATCCGCAAGGAAGCGAAAAGCACCAGATATATGCCACTGTCGGCAGGGTGGTGCCCGAGCCGCCGGCGCTCCCGATAGACGTCGGATGCGTCGTAGAGAACGTGGGCACCGTGGCCGCGATTGCCGATGCGGTAGAAAAGGGCGAGCCCTTGCTGGAGCGCGTCACCACCGTCTCGGGCGATGCCGTTGCCAATCCGAAGAACGTTCTTGCGCCTTCCGGCACGAAGTATTCCGACCTCCTCGCCTTCTGCGGCGGCACGAAGGAAGATGCGGCGAAGGTGATTTCCGGCGGCACGATGATGGGTTTCGCCGTCTCGTCGCTCGATATCGGCACCACGAAGACCACGTCGGGGCTTCTCTTCCTCACCAGGAAAAAGGTGTTCCAGTATTCGTCGCAGGCGTGCATCAACTGCGGAAGGTGCCTTAGGGCGTGCCCGATGAACCTCAACCCGGCGGAAATCTCCAAGGCGGTCGAATCCGACGACATCAAGACCGCCGAGGATGCGCATGTGATGACGTGCATCGAATGCGGCGCGTGCTCGTTCGGCTGCCCCGCATACCGCACGATAACGCAGTATTGCCGCAGAGCCAAGAACTCGATCCGCGCGAGAATGGCCGCGGAACGCGCAGCCGCACAGGCCGCAAAAGCCGCCAACCCCTAACCCATCCAACTCCCAATCACCGACTCCCATGAAGCCCAAAACCACAGAAAGCCATCTCGTCCTTTCGAGTTCGCCGCATACGCACGCCAAGTCCAGCGTCTCGCGCATCATGCTCGATGTAATCATCGCGCTTCTTCCAACAACGGCGATGGGCATTTGGTTCTTCGGCATGAGCGCCGTCTGGACCATTGCCGTGTGCGTATCCACATGCATCGTCACAGAAGCTCTGTGCCGCATGGCGATGAAGCGCGAAAGCACGATAGGCGACCTGTCGGCGGTGCTGACGGGGCTCTTGCTAGCCTTGAACCTGCCGGCCGGCCTCCCGCTGTGGATGGCTGTCGCGGGTTCCGTCTTCGCGATTGCGATTGCGAAACAGGTGTTCGGGGGGCTGGGCATGAACCCGTTCAACCCGGCACTCGCCGCCCGCGCCTTCATGCTCATATCCTTCACGGGTCCCATGACCACATGGCTCAAGCCGATTTGCCGTTGCAAGTGCGACGCCGCGCCGGACGTCCTCACCATGGCGACTCCGCTCGCCACTATGAAGCGCCTTTTCGGGCACGACGCAACCGCTTCAGCCACCCCGCATTTCCAGCAGGCTATCGACAGCCTTCCTTCCACATGGGATATGCTTGTCGGCAACATGCCGGGTTGTATCGGCGAAGTTTCCGCCATCGCACTCGCGATTGGCGCGGCCTACCTCCTATGGCGGAAGGTGATCACCTGGCACATCCCCGTGTCGTTCATCGCCACCGTATATGTCTATTCGCTCATCGCGGGCGGTGCTCCGGCCTACATGCAGGTTCTTACCGGTGGCGTTATGATTGGCGCGTGCTTCATGGCTACGGACTATGTCACTTCGCCTATCACGGCAAAAGGCAAACTCATCTTCGGTTTCGGCTGCGGACTCCTCTGCATGCTCATTCGCCAGTTCGGCGGCTATCCCGAGGGCTGCTCTTTCGCAATCCTCATCATGAACGCAATCTGCCCGCTTATCAATCGCTGGACCCAACCCAAGCCTTTCGGCGCCAAGTGATACGCCTACGCAACCTTCAAACGGAGTAAATGAGATGAAGAAGATTCTTGGACTTGTTGCCAGCCTCACGGTGATTTCGGCGGTCTGTGCCGCCGTGCTTGCATATGTCGACAGCCTCACTCGCGACCCCATTGCGCAGATGCTCGTCAAAAAGACGCAGGAGGCCGCCAAGGCCGTCATGCCGGACGGCGTCGAGAGCATTGAGGAAGCCAATGCGGGCGAGGCGCGGTATTTTGTCGGGAAGAGTGCTTCGGGCGAGACGCTCGGCTATGCGGTCAAGGGCAAGGACCCGGGCGGATATGGCGGCGATGTAGTTCTCATGGTCGGCTTTGCCGCAGACAAGAAGACGGTTGTGCGCTATCGCACGCTTGAAGCGGCGGAGACTCCCGGCCTTGGCATGAAACTCAACACCCCCGAGTTCGCCGGTCAGTTCTCCGGCAAGGCTGGCGATTCGCTCAGGGTGAAGAAGGATGGCGGCGAAATCGACGCGATTACATCGGCCACCATCACCTCGCGCGCCGTTTGCGGCGCCATTGCCGACGCCTGCGCAAAGTTGAAATAATCCTGCGCTGCGCACTCGCCCGCACGGCTGGAATATGCTGCAATGCGGGCGGACGTCCCGGCCGCTATCGGAAATATGGTGGATAGTGCCGGAAATAGAGCCGGCGTTATCGCGTATCCGCAACGAAGCGTGCGATGTCTTCGGTGGACTTTTTCCCGCCCTGCCCGAGATCGTCGCGGCGCACTTTGCCGTCGCGCATCACGATATGGCGCTTTGCGTAGGCGGCGATATCGTCTTCGTGCGTCACCATCACGATTGTGATGCCCTCTTTCGAAAGTTCGGTGAAAAGGTTCATGATTTCGACGGAGCTTTTCGTATCAAGGTTGCCGGTAGGTTCGTCGGCGAAAAGGACGGGCGGGTTGTTCATAAGCGCACGCGCTATGGCAACGCGCTGCTGCTGTCCGCCGGAAAGCTGCGCCGGCGTATGGGAGTATCTGCCCGAAAGACCGACCCTGTCGAGGAGCATCAGGGCGCGTTTGCGTCTTTCGCGGGGCTTGAGCCGGCCCATGTAGAGATCCGGCAATTCCACGTTTTCAAGTGCGCTTGTCCTTGGCAGGAGGTTGAAGTTCTGGAAGA
>DFGM01000149.1:8756-17083 GCA_002371755.1 Verrucomicrobia bacterium UBA3750
GAAGCCGAGCTTGCGGTTGCGGATGTGGGCGAGTTCCTTTGGCGAACGCGCCGCCACTTCGATGCCGTCAAGGAGATACGATCCTTTCGTGGGCGTATCAAGGCAGCCGAGAATGTTGAGCATTGTCGACTTGCCGGACCCGGAAGAGCCCATGATTGCCACGAACTCCCCCTCGTCGATGCCGAGGGATACGCCGTCAAGCGCATGCACAGGCTCCTCGCCGAGCCTGTAAATCTTGTACATATCCCGGATTTCGATCAGGTGTGCTTTGGTTGCCTCGCCGTTCATTTCTTTTCCTTGGGTTCAGGAGCCGTGCCCTTGTTTTTGTTGCGGGACGGGAACTTCGGCGTGAACGGATTTGTCTTGTCGCTGCCGGTCTGCGCACCTTCCTGCGCCAATTCGTAGCCGACGATGGCGTTCTTGCCGACAAGCGATTCGGCGCCATCCGCCACGATTTGCGTGAACGAATCGTCGCTTACGCCCTCGGAGACGAGGACAGGCGATATTGTGCCATCTTCATTCAGGATCCAAATCTTCCTGCCGCGCGGCACCTCGCCGAGCTTTTCCAGCTCGTCATCGTGCGGACGGAACCTGAATGCGGCCGCTGCGACGGCCGGCACGCTTTCGGCACGGGCCGTCTCGATGGATAGCGTCGCCGTCATGCCGGGGAAGAGCATTTCATCGGGGTTTTCCGCTTCGATGATCACGGGGAACGTGACCACATTGTTCGTGGTCGTAGCCGCACGGCGTATCTGTATGACGCGCCCCATGAACTTGCGACGGTAGGCATCGGCCGTGAACATCACCTTCTGCCCCACCTTGATTCCGCCTACATCCGCTTCGGGCACGGTCGCTTCCACCCAGACGGTTTTGAGGTCTTCCGCGATGGTCAGCACCGGGACGGCGTTCATGGAAGACACCACCGTTTCCCCCTCTTCCACTTTTCTGTCCAGCACGACACCGTCCACGGGCGAGACTATGGTGCAATATTCCAGATTCGCCGCGGCCTGTGATACGTCCGCCTCGCTCTGTTCGACAGAGGCTTTTGCGCTTTTGAGCGATGCCTGGGCGCTGTCCAGGGCGGCTTTCGCCTTGTCCAGTGCTTCTTTGGCGCTGTCGAGATCTGCTATCGGGGCGAGGTTTTTACTTGCGAGTTGCTCCTTGCGGGCGTAGGTTTTTTCGGCCAGTTCCAGTTCCGCCGTGCGCGAACGCACCGCCGCTTCGCTCACTTCCACGTTGGCTTTGTTCACATGTAGGCGCGCCACCGCGCTTTTGTGGTTGGCTTCGTAGACGAGCGGGTCGATAAGCGCCACCACCTGACCGTTCGTCACCACAGAGTTGTAGTCCACGAACAGCTTTATGAGCCTGCCGTTGACCTGTGCGCCCACGGGAATGCCGTTGGGGGAATTGCGCGGCGTCACGGTGCCGGTCGCATCCACCGTGCGAACAATATCCATTTGCGATATGGGCGCAAGACGGTACGACGGGCCTTTCTTTTTCGGCGCGAGAGGCGATTTTTCCCAGCAACCGGCGAGGGCCAATGCCGCTGCCGCCGCCACAAACGCTATCTTGTCCAGTTTCATCTTCTTCCTTCTTCCCTTCATTGGCAGGCATGTATTATACCATATTATCGGCGCACGCGCCAATGACGCCGGTGCACGATGCAGTGCGGCGGCGAGGGGTCTCGCCGCCCTACCTCGGGACGGTATGACATTGCGGCGGCGAGGGTCTCGCCGCCCTACCACTCCAATTACGCAAATACCTTCACCAAACGGCGGTCGGCTGAAGGAGCGGGAAGAGAATTATCACCGCAACGCGTACGAAGAGATATGTAATAGTCCCCTTCTTCCAACTCGCCATCAAACCGGCATTCCAGGACTGTTGGAGCAGTGGAAATGATTTTCCCGCGCAAAATACGCTTCCCGGCTTTTGTTTCCAGCCAGACCCCTTCATCCGGCGCAAGTTCGTCAACCTTTATGTTAATACCGGTCATGACCGTTTTCTTGCCCAGCGTGACCATACCTTCCTTCTTCGTGTATGTGCAGGCAATACGTTTGATATGAGGCTTTAGCACATCGGACGCGTTTACGGGATGAAGAGTGGAAAGCACTTTTTCAAGTTTCCTGCCTCCTCTTATGAAGACGGAGAGCTTGTTTCTCTTTTCCTCAAACGCTCCTTTCGCACCGCGAACCATCCCGCTCATTGCGAGCCCTAAGGAAAATGCTCCAAAGTTCAGCTTTTTCCCCTCGCCCAATGCCTCAAGAATGTATTTTACAACAAGCGATATATGCATTTGGGCATTGGTCTCGTCTATACCAAGCGTTTCCGCCATGTCTTTGGCAATAGAATCGTCGTTTACCAGTTCGTTGTGGATTATCACACAACGACAATCATCGCTGGATTCCGACAGTGCACCTTTAAGAGGCTGCGTCTTGAACTTTATATCTTTCATTTTTGCTCCTTTTTTAGTCCTATATCTGCTTTTTTGTTTCTACAGGTAGAAACGATATGCTTCTACAGGTAGAAATGATACACTTCTACAGGTAGAAAAGATATATTTCTACCGGTAGAAACATAGCTCTTCTACCGGTAGAAACATACCACTTCTACAGGTAGAAAGATACTGCTTCTACAGGTAGAAACGGTTGAGCATATTATACCATACTTCCGGCGGCTTGGTGAAGGGGAAAAATACTCAGCCCTGCGAACAAGGAACGTATCGGTTGCCGCAATAGGTGCAGACGGCGCCTTCGTTCAATGGAGCACCACAGGAGGGGCACTTCTTTTCAAGCACTTCACCGCAAAGGACGCAGTATGTGCCGCCTACAGGGTCGCATTCTTCCTTTCCGGGTTTCATGAAAAGTTCCTCGCCTACAGTATATGCATGATTCGACGGGCAGTTCGGATTCGGGCAGAAACCGTGCATCACAATCCTGGCAGCCCCTGACGGGACTGGCGGAATGGGTGGAACAAAGTCCGCATTCGCCGCAAATGGCGGCTCCGGCGGCTTTATAATCGGTATTCCGAACTTCTTCGATATTTTCTCTATTGCCTCATCGTTCAGCTTGCGACCGTCACCTTGCTCCAACGCCGAGATGGCAGACTGGAAACAGCCTACTTCCCTTGCAAGCTCCGTTTGCGAGATGCGTCTCAAACGTCTCGCTTCCTGGACCTTTCGTCCAAACTCTCTATCTAGATTCGTCACGGCGGATATTATACTCTTTTTTTGCGGTTGATAACAAGGGGCTAATTATCAACATTTATCAACAGCATTATCTACTTATCTACTCTTTGTCGATAACATTGTTTATAATTATCATCAAAATAGTTGATATTATCAACAAATTGTCAATAGGTTCGTTTTAATATCTCCTGCGGAAGTAGATAATTTTCGCCGTCGCGGCAGGAAATATTATCGCGATTGAGTTCTTCAAGAACTGGGCCGCTAATGATATTTCCGTTTTCAGCGAACAATTTCTGCAATTCCGCGCGCTTTTTTGCTAGATAGCCGCAAGGTTCGTTTGCGACAAGCACTCCTTCGAGAAGTTGCGCCCGGCGGAGGCGTCCTTCAGATTCAGCCTTTTCGCGGGCTTCCTTGATGACTTCGATAACATGATCGCGGGTTTCGCCGGGGAATCTATCCGGGAGATCAAGATCGCGATCGAGCAGAGCGAGAGCGTTCGGGTTGCGCGGCTCTTGTTCAAGCTCCTTCAGAAACTTTTCGTCAAGCTGCTTTTTGAGAACGATGTTTTCCGTAGCCAGAGCTTCGATTTTGCCGGATAGAGCTTCCTTCTCGGCATCTTTGGCTTCAAGCTGCGCCTTCAAAGCGTCTATTTCATCGTCCTTTGCCTTTATTTCTGCGGAAAGAGCCGCAACTTTCTCTTTGAGCCCGGAGATTTCGGATTGCGCCTTTTCCATTTTTTCATGGAGCGCGGCCTTGTCTGCGGCAAGTTCTTCCACTACGACGCGTTGGACTTCCACTTCTTCTATCTGGACGTCTTCAGCATCATCGGATTCTTTTTCGTCTTGAATGTCTTGAGTTTTTTTATTTTCAATGAACTCGGACATATCGAAGAAATTATCGCTCATGGCTTCTTTTCTCCTTTGGCTTCGCATCCCTGGTAGATGAAAAGCCTGCAATCAATAGGTCCATTGTAAAAAGGTACGCGAGTGCGGTAATACAAGTTCACCAGGCGCGCAAGATCTGGATTACCGGTGATAAGACCACCAGTCCAACCAGCGCATTTGGTGTTCATGAAGCTTCCGATGCGTTCGTAGACGGGAGCAAGTTCCTCGTAAGTTCCAAGGCGTATGCCATACTCGGGGTTGAAGAATATGCAGCCTTTTTCCTTCGGAATTGGAGTATCGGCGAAATCGCATGCGTGGAAGCGTATATATTGAGCTACACCGGCGGCAATTGCGTTTGAATGCGCATTCTCGACGGCTTCTGGCGAAATATCGCTTGCGATTATATCAGGGAGGAGGTCGTGACGCTCGTTGTCGTGCGCTTCAAGGACCATTTCCTTCCATATCTGTTCCGGCGTAGCGCCTGACATCTGGCGAGGGGCCACCCGAGGCGCCCTTTCCCCGGAAATCATGCGATTGTAGCCCTTAAGCGACTGAAAAGCAAAGTGGGATTTCAACGATCCTGGCGCCTTGTTCATCGCAATCATCGCAGCTTCGATAGCCGGGGTTCCGCTGCCGCACATGGGGAAAACAAAAGGCTTTTGTCCATCCCAATGCATGGCCATGATGCATGCGGCGGCAAGAGTCTCCTGCATAGGTGCAGATCCTGGAATCTTACGGTAGCCGCGCTTTGACAACGGTTCGCCGGAGGTATCCAGGTATATGAGTGCCTCATCCTTTTCCCAATAGACGAATACTGCGGCTCCTTCGTTGAGCGAACCGGAATCAGGACGGCGATGGAAACGGTCGCGCATCCTGTCGGCTATCGCGTCTTTGGTATAAAGACTGGGGAGGCGCGTGTCGCGTATCGTCTTATTATGGACTACGGACGACACCGAAAAGTATCCATCCACTTCGATCAGGTTTTCCCAATCGATAGAATAGGCCATTTCGTAAAGTTCGCGTATGTTTCTGCAACTACGCCTGTAAAGCGGCACGAGAACACGGTGCGCCGTGCGAAGATAGAGGTTCAACCTCATCATGTCGCGCATGCTTCCGCGAACAACGACGGTGTTCTCGGTCACTTCGATGGGACTATATCCCATGTCCCTTACCTCTATCTCAGTCCAGCGCGAAAGTTCTTTCGCGCAGGATATTATGATAGGGTAGTCACGGTCTTCGAAAATCCGCATTGTTAGCCAACCCTGAGAGGCATGATGACGTAGAGGAACGGTATCGAACACCTGATTACGGCGGGAGAGTGCCCATCGTTCAGGTTGAACGTGACTTCGTCGTCGTCGATAGCCTTCAACGCGTCAAGGATGTACGAGGGGTTGAAAATGATGTCTATCTGCTCGCCACAGTATTTGACTGGCACTTCGTCCTTCGCTTCGCCTATATCGTTTGCGGAAGAAGAAATGAGAAGCACGTTTTCAAAGAATGTGAGCTTGGCGGAATGGAGATCGTTCGACATCACGCCGACGCGTTCGAGCGCGGTTATAAGCTGCTGGCGGTCGACTGAAATCGTCTGGGAGCATTCAGGCGGAATCACCTGCTTGTAGTTGGGATAGGGTTCATCGACGATTTTCGAAAAGATCGTGACAGAGCCAAGAGAGAAGCGGATTTGAGTGTTCTGAAGCTTTATCTTAACGTCGCCTTCGGAAGAAAGCGCCCTCTGAAGCTCCTGGACAGCCTTTGTGGGCAGCACGACGTCGCTATCTGCGCCCTGAGGGTATTCCACTTCCTTCTCGACAAGAGCGAGACGGCGGCCGTCGGTCGCGACCATCGTAAGCTTCTGCTCCTGGAAGCGCATATAGACGCCATTCAGCACGCGGCGCGTTTCGTCTTGCGATACGGCATACGACGTCTTGCGCAGCATTTCCTTGAGCACGGCCTGCTGGATGGTGTATTCCGTCGCTTCGTCGGAAACCGGCATGCGGGGGAAAAGTTTCTCAGGCATGCCGGAGAGTTTGAACTTCGCGGATCCCGCTACGATGCTGGCTTTCTCGTTTTCGTCCACATCCACCCTCACGACGCCATCCGGCGAGCACGCTACCGCCGCAGAAAGTATTTTGACTGGAAGAGTGGTGGCGCCTTCTTCTATCACTTCGCAATCGGCCACGCAATCTATAGACACATCAAGGTCGGTCGTAGTTATTTCAAGCTTTCCGCCTTTTGCTTCTATCTTTGCATTCTGCATTATCGGAGAAGTTGTCTTGCTGCCGACTATGTTCTGCACGCTCTTGAGGCTTTCTACGAACTTCGCCTTCACTATTTCGAATTTCATCGTTGTTTCTTCCTTTCTGAATGGCTCTTTCACCATTGTGTGGCGCAAAGTATACCAAATAATTGTATATAAGAAAAGAGTTATATTAGTATTATTATGTTTGTCGATACTGTCGATAACTTCATTTGAACCCCGTTTTCATTGGGCGAAACCGCCTTTTTTGATGTAGATGGAAGTGTAGGCGGAATGTCTGCCGGAGTAGATGGATACGCCGGCGTGAACATGCTTGAATGCAACTCGCGCACTTTTATACCTGTTTTCACCATCTTGTCTACATTCTTTCTACAATGGGGTTGCGGCGGGTTTTGGCATGGATTTCAGATGTCTTTCGCATCCGATAGTTTGAGCCCGAACTCCGCGAGTATCTCTTCAAGCACTATTCGAAGGTTTGCTTCCACATCAAGCCTTTTTTGTATGCTCTTCACTCCATGAAGGATGGTTGCGTGTTTCCTGTCGAATTTAGTCCCTATCATCTCCAGACCGTTCGACGTGAACTTTCGCGAAATGAACATCGCAAGCTGCCGTGGAGTGACCACCGATGCTGAGCGGTCTTGCGAAATCAAGTCGCTCCTTCGCATGTTGAATTTCTCCGCCACGGTCTCCTGTATCTCTTCGATGGTCAGTTTCTTGAGAGTCTGCTCGTTTTCTATGAAGTCTTTGAGGAGCTGTGAAAGAAGAAGGGGCGAGAGCTGTTCGCCGGGAACGGTCGATACCATCACGCGAACTTTAGAGAGCGCTCCTTCCATCGCCCTTACATGGCTCTTTATGTTCTCGGCGATGAACTCCAGTGCGGAATCAGGAATCTTCGGCGTGTAGGCCTCTGCCTTTTTCTTCAGAATCGCAAGACGCGTCTCGAAGCTGGGAGAATCTATCTCCTGCACCATTCCTCCGATGAAGCGGGAGATGAGACGCGATTCAAGTTGAGGAAGGTTTTTTGGCGATACGTCGCACGTCATCACTATCTGCTTGTTCTTTTCCTGCAGGAATTGGAAGGTGTTGAAGAACTCTTCCTGAACCACTTTGCCGCGCTGGAGGAATTGCACGTCGTCTATGAGAAGCAGATCCACGCTTCTGTATTTTTCGCGGAACAGCGGCAGCTTGCCCGTCTGCATATAGTTTACGTATTCGTTGAGAAACATTTCCGCCGTGAGATAGCATATTGCCATCTGCGGCTTTGTCCTCTTTAGCTCGTTGCCTATCGCCTGCATGAGGTGGGTTTTCCCAAGACCCGTTCCGCCATGTATGAAAAGAGGATTGTAGCCCTTTTCGCCTGGATGGGAAACAACTCCCTTTGCGGCCGAATATGCATAGCTGTTGGAGGGTCCCATCACGAACTCGTCGAACGTGTATTCCTCGCGCAACGCCATTGTAGAAACGAATGCAGGCTGCTTTTCGTTTGCGTCCGTCTTTTCTTTTTCCGTCTCTTCGCGCTTATTTTCTGTCGCTGGGACGAAAATGCGCTCCGCAAAAGACTCGTCCTGTGTAAAGATGATGTTGATGGAAGGATCCGCACCAACCAGCATCAGGCAGCCTTTGATCCTTTCCGAGTAGTTCTTATTGAAAATCTCGGCCGCCATCGAGTTTTTCGTCTTGAAAACAAGACTATCACCGTTGCTTTCGATGTCTGAAATCATCGAAAAATAACGATCCATCTGCTCCTTTTCTTCAAGCGAAGGAAGGGTTGACAGGTATATCGGCCTTGCTTTTTCCCACAAGTTCCTGGCTTGATCGTTGTCCATACTTTGAGTTTGGTTCTTTTTCTTTGTTGACAACGCCTATAATACCATATTTTTCTCTTGAGGTGAACGGTCTAAAGATAACAAGTTGCCTACAGGTTATCAACAATTTTTGTAGATAACTTATGGCAAGGATTCCGCGACATCCGAATCCTGTGGTAGGGGCGTGGTAGGGGCGT
>DFGM01000149.1:17163-19927 GCA_002371755.1 Verrucomicrobia bacterium UBA3750
CCCCTCGCCGCCGCGTGACCACACCGATACGCCGCGGCGTGCAATCCTCTTTTAGATTAAAACTTTCTTAAATACGCCTCTTTTCTTTCAATTTTTCAATATATCCCTCCGCCGTTTTTGTTGTAGATAACTTTTAGATAATTGTAGACATAAAGTCTGTTTTTCTATCTTGACAAAGTCCTGCAGAATGGCGAAAAGTGCGTTTTTACTGGGGTTTTTCGTGATTTTAGTTTCTTCTAACACCCGCATAAATATTATAAAAAGATTGTTCACAAGCCAGTAGATAATTTGCTATAATACCGGCTGGAGCCATGAGATATGGAATATTATGACGTAATAGTAATAGGTGCCGGGCATGCCGGTGTCGAGGCGGCGCTGGCCAGCGCACGCATAGGAGTGAAGACTCTTCTTTTCACATCTTCTATCGACGCAATTGCGCGGATGCCTTGCAATCCTTCTATCGGCGGACTTGCCAAAAGTCATCTTGTGTATGAAATAGATGCACTTGGCGGAGAGATGGGAATCAATGCAGATGAGACGGCTCTTCAATCCAAAACGCTCAATTTGAGTCGCGGTGCAGCAGTCCATGCCACCCGCGTCCAGTGCTCAAAGGAAGAGTATTCAAAACGAATGCAAAAAGTCGTCTTGAATCAGACAAATCTCGATGTAATCGAGGATATGGTCACTGGATTGATATGGGACGAAGTGAAAATCAGTCATGGAGAATGTAGCGGAGGAATCGGCAGCGAAGGCAACGAAATCGGCGATGAACAGAAGAGGTTTGTGATTAGAGGAGTTTCAACGGCCAAGCATGGCGAGATCAGAGGAAAATGTGTCGTAGTGACCGCCGGTACAAGTCTTCGAGGTGTCGTATGGATAGGCAATGAGAGCGAAGATAGCGGAGGTGATGAAAGACCTGCTGCGGTAAAGCTGAGTCAATCGTTGGAGAAATTAGGGTTCGAACTAAGGCGATTGAAAACCGGCACGCCTCCCCGACTGAGGACATCGAGTTGCGATTTCGGCAAATGCAGCGAACAACCTGGCGAAATACCTCACCCCCTTTTTCACTATTTCAACAGGTCATTTCAGAAACCACCAGAAATGTCAGACCAATACGGAGATTGCGACGAGCAGAGTGGCAAATCGTCAAGTCCGCTGACGCAGTGCAGACGCTTAGACTCTCTAATTGAAGAGTCAGTTGTAAAACCTGCTGGCCTAGGTGCAGTGAACACCGCGAGAGATGATTTTGAAACTGATGACAATGTAAATCTTGGTTTGTGCGATGCAAGCCCATTCTTGGCATCATCTTCTCGCCGCCAGAATAAAATGTTCCACGTGGAACAATCTTGTGAATTGCCAGCCCCATTGTTCCACGTGGAACAGTCTGGTTCTTCTCCTGACAAAATGTTCCACGTGGAACAATCTGCTGGCTTAGTAAAAAGCATCTCTTCTTCTGGAAATAATGATAACTGCGAAAAATTGCCAGAGTTTTCGTGTTTTCTGACGTATACTACACCGGAAACTCACGATATTATCAGGTCCAACCTCGATAAATCCGCTCTCTATGGCGGCGCGATTATCGGTACCGGTGTAAGGTATTGCCCATCCATAGAAGATAAGATTGTCCGGTTTAAAGATGCAGATTTCCACCATGTGATGCTCGAACCGGAGGATAAGGACGGAAAAATTGTCTATCCGAACGGCTTGAGTTGCTCACTTCCACGTGAAGTTCAGGAAAGAATGGTTCATTCAGTTCCCGGCCTTGAAAACGCAGAGTTCATAAAGTATGCCTATGCTATCGAATATGATGCGATAGATTCACGCGAGTTGAATCATTCGCTCGAGTCCAAGAGAATTGACGGACTCTTCTTCGCGGGGCAAATCAACGGCACGACTGGCTATGAAGAAGCGGCGGCTCAAGGAATTGTAGCAGGAATAAGTGCCGCCTTGAAATCAAAAGGCGAAAATCCGCTAACCTTATCCAGAAATGAATCCTATATAGGAGTAATGATAGACGATCTCGTGACCAAGGGAACGGATGAACCGTATCGCATGTTTACGAGCCGTGCCGAGCATCGTCTGCTGCTTCGTCAGGATAATGCCAGATTCCGCTTGTTGAAAGCAGCGAGAATTGCAGGAATATTATCTGAAGAATATTTTTGTGCAGTGGAAAAAACGATGCAATGGATTGAAAAGTCTTTTGCAGACAAGAAGACCTGTGCGGAGGATATGCCGGTCTCCAAATGGTTTGATGCAGATTTTATTCTGCGTGAACTTGATATCATTCGTCATTATGCACCATATATCGAGCAAGAAGAAAAAGCCGTCGCAAGGGCGGAAAAGGATGAAGAAATCGCTATTCCAAAGTGGCTCAAATACGATGAATTGACCGCCGTCCGCTATGAAAGCCGTGAAAAACTGAAAAAAACAATGCCGGCTACTCTTGGACAAGCCGCCAGGATTCCTGGTGTAAATCCAGCCGATATAGCGGTTCTGGCGGTTATAATCAAGCGCGGGTATGTCAGCAAATAGGTGGTATTAGTGCTTAGGAACTAACCATGAATATTCTTCAGCCCAGAGACTTGAGAGGCGCATAGTCACGGCAGGCAGTGGTAAACTTTTAGTGTCAGCTGCAAAGCCTATTTTTAGTTTCACGCAAAGTTTTCACGCAAAGTCCGCTTTCGTTCGCAAAGTGACCCTAAAAACAAAACTTCGCGCACTTGGCGAACTTGGCGTGAGATATATTCGGGGGTTTTGAAATTAC
>DFGM01000149.1:20060-22395 GCA_002371755.1 Verrucomicrobia bacterium UBA3750
CCCCTGCCGTCCCGTCCATCCGGCCTCTCCGCACCTCTGCGTGAGATTTCAACTGACGATTTTAGGATAACTCCGATCGTCCGGCGTGAATTGCCAATCGTAAATTTCTTCATTTTCCCCCTTGCGGGGGAACATGAAAAATGGTAAAATACTGGGTGACGATTGGAAAAGGCTTCAATCACAACGACTTCAGAAAGGAACAAGAACATGAAAAAACTGCTGATACTATCGGCGATGGCAATGTCCGCAGGGGCAATCTTTGCAGACCCTCTTGCCTCCGAAGATTTCGAAGGAATGACGGCGGGCACCGAGATTTCGCGTGCGACTATCACCGCCCTCGGCGACAACTGGGTATCGGAGGTAGTAGATCCAACATCTATTGAAACCGAAGCAACGGTCACTGCCTATGAGTCGGGCGACAATAAGAACTATCTTGCCCTTTCTACAACGGCTTCCTTGGACTTCTATCACGATACTCTCCACGCTACGGCCAGCGTAGCTACAGATGCCATCTATTTCGATAGCTACGTTCAGTTCTCGCCGACCGATCTTACTTGGGACCGGGTAGGGAATGCAACCCAGGCCGGCATGGAGACGGGCGACAAGATTGCCGTCTGGCTTGCCAACATTGAAGCTAACGACGATAAGGAGGCGGCTGCCACGAAATTGATGATTACGGCCGGTGTCAACACCACTGGTGACACAATCGACCTTACGAACTTCATGGCGAATTACACTGTTACCGCAGGAACATGGTATCGCCTCACCATCGCAGCAACAGGCGGTAAGTATGGCGAAAACTTGACAACGGTCAACTTCAAGGTCTATGTTGATGGAAATGAAGTCAGTGCCTTTGCAGTGGCGGGCGATGGCACGGTTGGCGAAACAGCGCAGACCTCGTTCCAGAGTGCTGTTGCTAATGATGATGATATTAGCAATGTTGGCTTCAAGGGCACGGGTGCTGTTGATACTCTCGTCTGGACGCGTGACGATCCCTTTGCCATCGAAGGTGCCGAGTTCGAAATTGGCACGAAGCAGTATCCTACATTCGCTGCAGCTCTTGCCGAAGCAGAGTCTGGAGCGACAATCAAGATGATTGCCAATAGCGAAACCGCTATTGAAGTCACTGCGGGCAAGAATGTCACCCTCGACCTCAACGGTTGCACCCTCTCCGCCGGCATCAGCAACGCAGGCACGCTAAAGCTTATCAGTACTTCTTCTTCTTCGGCAAAGGTCGATGGCTCTGTGACTAACAGTGGAACTTTGCAAATTGGTGAAACAGATGGCACATATGCTACTTTCATCAAGTTTAGGACTCAGCCAAACGGTGCGACTTATGCCGACAATCTTAATTGGGAGCAAGGTGCCGATGAGTATTGGTCGCTAGCTTCTGTAGCCGAAGATCCAATTGTTGTAACACTCGCGAATTCCGAAGCAACATTTGTTGCTGGACTTGAGTTCCCAACCTATACAGTGACCTATAACGGAGAATCAATTTCTGAAGGCTACACAGCTGAGTGGTCCAACGGTGAAGATGTTGTTGAGAGACCCGAAGCGGCTGGCACTTACACGCTTACGGTAACATATGACGAAACTGGTGACTCCGCAACTGCCGAGTTCTTGGTAAAAGACGCTGGCGGCGAGACTGGAACCGATATCGTTGTTCCCGCAGGCAAGACAGCCGAAGAAGTAGTTGCTGAGGCGACATCTGCTACGGGTATAGCAATTACGGGAGATATGGACGATGTGACAATTTCTGGTAGCACTATTACCATTGGCGAAAAGACTTATACGGTCGCTTCGTTCTACAATGTGACCAAGGGTGAGAACGCCCTTATTCTTACCCTTGACGAAACGAAGGCACTGGCAACGGTCGCGATAGATACCGAATCTGTTGACGAAGAACCCTTCACGGTTGATACGGGTGTCGGTCTGCGTGTGACTGTCACCTCTGAGGCTGCCGGCAAGCTCTATTACGGTCTTGCCTATGCAACTGGCGTCAGTGAAACGTTCGCCGCTCCTACAAAGGTTGTCAAGCCATCTGCGGCTGGCACGGTGAATCTTTCTGCCGATAAGGTTGTTGGTGCTGATGCCGGATTCTACAAGATCTGGATTGATGATGTCGCACCCGCAGGTGCAACGATTGAAGAATAAGTCCCGGTAAAGGAGACTGTACGAATGGGGGCGCGGATCAATCCGCGCCCTCTTCGTCTATGAGAAGACGAAATCTACACCTCTCGGCGGGCAGGGGGCTCAACCGCCCTACCAAGCCCATACCATGCAGATGCCACATTACCACGGGACAATGCGGCGGCGAGGGGTCTCGCCGCCCTAC
>DFGM01000149.1:22454-23458 GCA_002371755.1 Verrucomicrobia bacterium UBA3750
CTACCACGCCCCTACCACGGGACGACGCGGCGGTAGGGCGGGCAGACCCCTGCCCGCCGCGGCGTATCGGTGTGGTCACGCGGCGGCGAGACCCTTCGCCGCCGCGTCGTATCGCCGCAATGTATCGCTGCCATCCCGGCACCGCCCTACCATTGCACCGGTAAAAATGCTATAATGTATGCGCTATGGAGAAACAGCTGATAGAATGCGAGCATGGCGAAGTACACGGCAATCTAGCCTTGCCGGAACGGAAGCGGCTGGATCATCGCGGGCCGTTATCCGTTGATGTGTCGAAAGCTTGGTATTTTATCACTTTATGTGCAGAGGGGCATAAGGCATGGAGCATTGACAATGACAACGACGGTAGGGCGGCGAGACCCCTCGCCGCCGCATTGTCCCGCGGTAGGGCGGCAAGACCCTTCGCCGCCGTGGCGGATCAACTTCTTGCAACTGCGCGTCATTATCATAAAACCGGCAAGTGGAGACTTGCATTGTTTCTTGTCATGCAAGACCATGTGCATTTCATCGTGCATATACCAGTCGGCGGGCAGGGGGCTTACCGCCCTACCACGCTGGCTTCTGTTATTTCCGATTTCAAGCATGCGGTTTCACGGCGTTTTGCAATACGCTTTCAGCGCGATTTCTTCGATACTCGCCTGCGTGATGATGCGCACTATGCCGAGAAGTTCGACTATGTCTGCAACAACCCGGTTCGCAAAGGTCTCTGCGCAATTGTGCGGGACTGGCCGCATGTCATTGTGTTCAATCGCGAGACCGGAGAGGAGTTGGAATTTTCCAGGATGCGGCGGTAGGGTGTTGTGACTATGCGGCGGGCAGAGGTCTGCCCGCCCTACCACGGGACAATGCGGGACAATGCGGCGGGTGAGGGGGCTCACCGCCCTACCACGGGACGGCGCGACTATGCGGCGGGCAGGGTCTGCCCGCCATACTACGGGGCATCGCGGCTAAGGGGCGTAAACCCCAGTTTGTCAAATAGAAAGTGC
>DFGM01000059.1:0-7899 GCA_002371755.1 Verrucomicrobia bacterium UBA3750
TCGACTTCCAGTGGCTCAGGCTTAACAATGGCGGCGAAGTGGTCTGCGGTGCATGGAATACCGGGACGCTGAAGTATTGTTTCTGGCACTACAAAAACGACATCGAGGTCATATTCTCCGGCAACAGCCAGGGTTACCAGACGGTCCCCGGCATTGCGCCCGACTTCATGCGCCATACTGCGGTGTTGGACATGAAGAACCGCTCGATCGCCTACGTGACCGGCGGCGTGTCCGTTCCTTTCACGGTAAACCCGTCCGCTCCATTCAATGCGACGGACAAGAGCGTTGACGGGTTTGGAGTTTTCGACGGCATCCAAGATGGCATCGCACAGGGCATGACGTCTTACGCCCGCGTCTACGCCGTTCGCATCTACGAGGACGACAAACTCATCCATGAGTTCCTGCCGTACAAGAGCGGCGAGGTCGTCAGCCTTCGCGATACAAAGACCGGCTATGTAGCGACCAAGACTGCGAAGAGCGGCGTGACAAATCCTGCCTGGCCGAAGATCGGCGGCAAGGGCGTGGACGGCGCGGAGAAGTGGATTGTCGAGCCGCAGGCTGCGGTGACGCTGACGAAGAACGACGAGCCCAAGACGATTATTGCAAATGCCGCTGGCGCTGTTTCGTACAAGTGGACGAAGAACGGCGAGGCGATTGAAGGTGGCGAGAACGGCGAGTTGACCGTTTCCTGGGAGAAGCGCAGCACAGACAATACCGTCGATACATACACTGTCACGGCGGTATACGATGTCTTCGGCACGGAGACGAAGGGGACTCCCAAGACATTCACAGTCGAGAACCTCCCGCTTGGTCTCTTGATAATCGTGCGCTAAGCTTTCTGACGAAATAATCGCGCTAGAGTGCGGCGGGCAGGGGACGCACCCTACCGCCGCATCGCCACCTATTGATATTTGAGGTAATTTCAAAACCCCCGAATATATCTCACGCCAAGTTCGCCAAGTGCGCGAAGTTTTGTTTTTAGGGTCACTTTGCGAACTTGGCGGACTTTGCGTGAGACTAAAAAGATGGTTTTGCAACTGGCTCATTTGCTTATGGTAGCCCAGCCATACTGGACGGGAAGGGCATAAAATGGTAGAATATCTCCAATATCTCGTCAAGAAAGGGAGATGTGACGGTATGATGACAAAGGAAACCTTTGCAGTATTTATGGCTCTAACAGTCTGCTTGCCTGTATTTGCCCAAATTCCGCAGGATGAGCACGATTTTTCGCGTATTTATCTGGGTTCGAATCCAAGTGTGAGCGGTGATGGCAGGATGTTCGTCTTTGAATGGAACGATCACCTTTGGCTGGCAGACACAAAGGGAGGATATGCACGCCGGCTCGGCAATTCCGATGCGGCCGACTCCTGGCCCGTGATGAGCCCGGATGGCACTCGTGTCGCATTTGCGTCCGATCGCGATGGCGGATGCAAGATTTTCGAGTTCGATATCTCCCAGGATTCAGTTCGTCAGATAACATTCCATTCCGAGTCCACGTATCCGCGTTCATGGGCAAGCGACGGCACACGCATTCTCGCACAAGTTTTCCGCGATTCGTCAGGTCCAAAGACATGCGAACGCATTGCCATAATCAACACGGCCAAGCGCGAACAGGAAGTGATTCCTTTCGATGTTCCCGCAAGCGATCCTGCGATGAGCCCGGACGGCAAAAGCCTTTTGTTCACCCGTCGTGGCGACGAGCTCTACCGCAAGCGTCCGAAGTCGAAAGGCCCGGCGGCGGGTCAAATATGGCTGTTCGACCTTGAAACAGAAGTTTTCACGCCTATTGTGGCGCACGATTCCGATTGCCGCAATCCAGTATGGAGGCCGGACGGCAAGGGGTTCTATTATCTTGACGCACGCAGCGGCTCGCGCAATGTTTGGTACAGGAGCCTCGACGGCACCGAAGAGAGACAGCTTACCGACTTCAAGGGCGATCATGTATTCCAGCTTTCGCTGAGTGCAGACGGGTGCACGATGGTGTTTCGCCAGCTTTTCGACTTCTGGCGCTTCAATCCCACGACGCCCGAAAAGGCGCCTGAACGTATTTTCCTGAAGCCGGAGACGGGCTATGTGGAGCGCGGCAAGTCGAAGCGGCGGCGCTACGATACATGTTGGAACAACGACACGCCGGGCGATGTCACGTTCTGCGACAACGGTTCGCAAATCGCATTCACGACGGGCGGCGACGTCTATGTGATGGATACGGTGATTTGCGAGCCGACGCTCGTCCACGGCGACACGCGCACCCATGAGCGCGAATGCGTATTTTCGCCGGACGGGAAGGCGCTCTATTATACGAGCGACCGCGGCGACAGCGCACGCATCATCAAGGCGGAGCCGGAGGATCCGATGAAGCCGTGGTGGGAGAACTCCAACTTCAGGAAGACCGAGGTCGTACCCGATGGTGCGCAGCGCATGGCGTTTTCCATCAGCCCCGACGGGACTCGACTCGCCTGGCAGGATCCTAGCGGCGTATTCACTTTCGCCGATACCAACGGCAACATCATTGCGCGGGGTCCGGCCGCCACCGAGGCTGGAGGATATGCCTGGAGTCCGGACGGGAAATGGATTGCAGCCCAGCTTGCCGACGAGTTCGCCAACCACGATGTCTGGATTATTTCCACCGATGGCTCGCGCGAGCCATACAACCTCTCTCGAAACTTCAAATACGATGGCGAGCCCGTCTGGAGTCCGGACGGAAAGATTATCGCATTCGTCTCGGAGCTGCCGGAGTTCGGCGACGGCAAGTTTTTGAGATACGTCTACCTTGACCGCGCCGTCGAAGAGATGGAGACGTATACCTACGAACTCGACAAAGCCCGCAATGTCATACGCGAGAACGCCACCGACCCGCAGCGGTATGCCGCGCTGGAGCTTCCCAGAGTCGACGATGAAGACGGCGGCAAGAGCGTCAGAATAGATTTTTCCGATTTGTCCGAGCGCGTAAGGACGGTGAAGACGCGCGCCTACCTGCCGTTCTTCCGCTGGGATTCGCGCACGATAGCCTACGCCGTCTCGGACCGGCGCACGGATACGGTGCATATTCCCGACGCGCTCCAGGGGAAGAAGCTCTACGACTGCGCCGGCGTGCCGCGAGCCTGGGTCCAGAAGGATGACAAGGTGCTGTGGATGGTCGGGAACCGGCCTGCAATCGGCGAAAGGGCGCTTGCCTTCAACGTCTATCAGGATACAAACTACGAGGACTATCAGGAGTTGGGCTTTCGTACGGCGTGGGCGCGCATAAGGGATTTGTATTACGACCCCAAGACCCATGGAGTCGATTGGGCGGAGATAGGCGAGAAGTTCCTGGAGCCTGCGCGCCGCGCCCCCTCGTATTCCGTCTTCATCCGCGTCATGAACATGGTGCTTGGCGAGCTCGATTCTTCCCATCTCGGTTTCTACGCCGACGAAAACTCCAACAAGGAGTGGGCCAGGAAGACGCCTAGGGGTGCATGGGAGATTACCACCGCCCATCTTGGCATACGCTTCGAGCGTGAAAACGCTCCTGACGGCTGGGTGGTGCGCGATGTGATTCCGGACGGCCCGGCAGACAGATGCGGCTTCGACATTCGTCCGGGAGATGTCGTAATCGCCATAGACGGCCAGCCGACCGGCGGAGGGATAGATCCCGCCCAGGTGCTCAACGGCCCGCCAAACCGCAAAGTCCGCGTCACATTCCGCCGTGTGGGCGGAAGCGCCGAGACGATAGTCGTGCCGTCATTCTCCTTCAGGGAGGCGCGCGTGAAAGTCGGCGCACAGGAAATCAATTCGAATCGCAAGTTCGTCCATGAGAAATCCGCCGGGGCTTTTGGCTATCTCAATATCGATGCAATGGACTACCAGAGCCTGTGGAGATTCCAGCATGAAGTATTCTCCGAGGGCTACGGCAGAGACGGGCTCATAATCGACGTGAGAAACAATTTCGGCGGCTTCACTGCCGACCAGATGCTGCAAATCCTGCTGGGGGCGGACCATTCGCGCGCCGTGACGCGCACTTGCGGCCCCGGGTATCTTTTCGGCTACTGGGGGCGGCCGGTGTGGTCGAAGCCGATAGTCGTGCTCTGCAACGAGAACACAGGCTCAAACGGAGAAATTTTCTCGCATGCGATAAAGACGTTGAAGCGTGGCCGGCTCGTCGGGCGAGAGACGGGGGGCGGGGTTATCGGCACATACGATTCCGCGCTTCTCGACCTCGGATTCTTCCGCGACGCACGCTACGGCTGGTTCGTTCTTGACGGCACCGACATGGAACACCATGGCGCGAAGCCAGATTTCGAAGTGGACAACGACCCAGCCGACGTCAATCGCGGCATAGACCGGCAGCTGGAGAAGGCGATTGAAGTGTTGGCGGCGGAAGTAGAGGCCTGGAGAGCGGCCAATCCTCCGATACAGTTCAAGTTCTCCCGCTGAAACGGAGAAGTTGTCAATCCAGTATGCGGACGGTCGGGCCGGCTCCGGAATAGGAGTCGAGTCCCACGCCCGTGCCGAACGATTCGTCCGCCTCGGCTCTGACGCTGCGTATCTTTTCGCGTTCGCCAAAGAGGATGGTGCCCAGGCGCACCCATGTGGCGCCTTCTTCCACTGCGACTTCGAAATCTCCGCTCATTCCCATGGAAAGGCGCGGCAATTTCGCGCCGAGCCGCTTCTCGATACCGTCGCGCAATTCGCGCAACTTGCGGAAGAACGGCCGCGCATCTTCGGGATTTTCGCTAAAGGGAGCCATTGTCATGAAGCCTTCCACGGTGACGCGGGGGCATTCTTCAATGATATGGCGCAGCACATCCTCCACGACCTCGGGAGCCATGCCGCTCTTTGATTTCTCGCCCGAGACGTTGACTTCAAGGAGGATATGAGGCTGCGCACCGATTTGCTCGGCCACCATGTTTATCCTGTCTGCCAGCTTTGCCGAATCGACAGAGTGGATGAAATCGAACGTCTCCAGGGCGTGGCGCACTTTATTGGACTGCAAGTGGCCGATAAGATGCCAATCCATGCCGCCCACGCTGCGTTCCTTCTTCCACATTGCCTCCTGAACCTTGTTCTCGCCGACGATGGAAAGCCCGGCGTCTCTGGCTTCCCGCACCACGTCTTCACCATGGGTTTTCGTGACGGCTATGATTTCTATGTCGTCCGGATTGCGCCCTGCGCGCTTTGCGGCGGCTGCAATTCTGGCTTTGACCTTGCCGAGTATGGTATCAAGCGTTTCCATTCCTTTATTCCTTTAATATGGCGATGGACTCACCAGCTGCGGCGAAGTCCCGCCGAGAACGAGAAGAGAAAGCCGCCATGGTCAAGGCCGGAGAATGCGGTCATGTCGCACCTTAGCGACCAGTGGTCGTCAAAGTGCCAGAACGTGCCTGTGCCGAGGTAAGGTCCGCAATCCTTCTCGATGAAGTCTTCAAGCCCGAATGTGAAGAACGGGTCGAGCCTTTCATAGCCCCACCAGTGCCAAAGAGCGCCGCCGGAATACGCAAAGACGTTCTCGCATTGGGCGAGAGAGAAGTCCAGCGCCCAGAAGTCGTTCGCATACCAGCCGAAACGGATGATGCCGGAGCCTGTCCTGTGGAGGGCGCTGTCGCCGGCAGGGAGGTTGAGCCCTGCGGCGGCACCTGCGTACCAATGGTCCAAGTCGGAAGCATATTCATCCGTTTCCGTCTCGGATGCAGAGGCCGAGGCAAATATGCAAAGAGCGGATATTGCGGAGACGATATGCTTTTTTGCACTCATTTGGGAGCACCTTTCTTCTTCAGTGCGAGCGGCACGGCAATGAAAAGGACGCCGAGCGCGAATATTGCGAACGATATGGTCTGGGCGATAGAGAGCGGGCCTACTTGTGCTCTCGGGTCGCCACGGAGATATTCGAGGGCGAAACGTATCGCGGAATACCCCATCAGGTACGCGCCCGCCACCATCCCGTGGGCATAGACGCGGGTTTTGGCGGCGTAAAGCTTCCGGTAGAGGAGGAACACGATGGCGAAAAGGATGAGAAGGGCGGCGGCTTCAAAGAGCTGGGCCGGCAACACGGGGAGCGAACATGTAGCGGTGCGCGGCAATTCGCCAGCCGCTATCTGCTCGTGCCATGCCGGCGAATGCACGGGGAAGCATACGGCGAGCGCCGAGGCGCTTCTCTTCCCGTAGCAGCATCCGTAGAAGAAGCATCCGATCCTCCCGAAGGCATGGCCTAGAGGGATTGCGGCGCAGAAGAGGTCGCCCAGGGCGGCAGGGCTTTCCTTCTTTATTATGCACCACCCGAAGAAGACGGCTATGGCCAGCACGAGCCCGCCGTAGAAGACGAGCCCTCCCTGGTCTATGCGCAAAACGTCGAAAGGACGAAAAGCGAATTGGGATTGCCAATTCTCTATGACATACGCCGCTCTCGCGCCAACTATCCCCGCTACCATGAGCGAGAGGATGAAGTTGGAGAGATCGTTTCTGCCCGAGAGCTTCTCTATCAGCTTCCAGCAGAGGAGAAAGCCCACTGCGACAAGAGCGCCGTAGGTTTTCAGGTGGACAAAGCCGAAGTTCGCAAGTTCCGGATGCATTAGAGAGAGGCAAGAAGACCGCCGGACAGAATGAGATGCTTTTCCCGGGGCGAAAGATTCGTCTTGATGGTGAAGCTGCACCGTGGGGTGTGGACGGTCAGCTTGCCGCTGCCTTCTACCGCCGTGCGGATTCCGCGCATCGTTATCATGTCGCCTGCCATTATCTTATCGTAGTCCTCCGGATCTTCAAAGGTGAAGGGGACGATGCCGAAGTTGATGAGGTTGGCGCGGTGTATGCGTTCTATGGACTTCGCTATCACCGCTTTGACGCCGAGGAACATGGGGCAGAGGGCGGCGTGTTCGCGGCTTGAGCCCTGGCCGTAGCTTTCGCCGGCCACGATTACATTCATGAGGCCGTCATCCACATTCTTGAGGCAACGGTCGTGGAAGGTGGCGTCGCACGGCTCGAAGACGAACTTCGAGTATTCCGGCACGTTGGAGCGGTATTTGAGACGTGCGCCGGCAGGCATGATGTGGTCGGTGGTAATCTTGTCGCCAACCTTTATGGCGGCGATGCAGATGAGATCCTTTGGAAGCTGGGAGCCCTTCGGGACCTGGGCGATGTTTGGCCCGCGCACGATTTCGGTGCCGGGTACGCCTTTGCCGGCGGTATCGCGGTAAAGGAACATTTCATCGTCAATCGGGAATTTGGCGGGCGGTTGAACTGCGGGCGCCTTGGTGCACGCCGTGACAACGCCAGTGAGGGCGGATGCGGCTGCCGTTTCCGGCGATACCAGATAGACCTTGGCGCTCTTGGTGCCGCTGCGTCCTTCGAAGTTGCGGTTGTTCGTGCGAAGGCTCACTGCGTTTGTGGCAGGGGACATGTGGGCGCCAATGCAGAAGCCGCACGCATTTTCGAGAATGCGGCACCCCGCCTTGATAAGAGCCGCAAGCGACCCGTCCTTTGCGAGCATGTTCACGACCTGGCGCGAACCGCACGCGATGCCGACTTCCGTTTCCGGCGCGACGTGTCTGCCCTTCAGGATTTGCGCCACGGTGCGTATGTCGCGATACGAGGAATTGGTGCACGAGCCAATCATTATCTGGTTTACCTTGGTGCCGGCGAAAGATTCCACCGTCACGATGTTCCCCGGGCTGTGGGGGGCCGCGGCAAGAGGCACGAGAGCGGAAAGATCCACTTCGAAGACATCGTCGTACTTTGCGCCCCTGTCTGGCAGAATCTTGCGCCAGTCATCCTTGCGCCCCTGGGCTTCAAGGAACTGGAGAGTCGTTTCGTCGGAAGGAAATACGCTGGTGGTGACGCCGAGCTCTGCGCCCATGTTCGCTATGGTCGCGCGGGAGGGGACATCGAGATCCTTCACCGCGCTGCCCGTGTACTCGAATATCCAGCCGA
>DFGM01000059.1:7945-20325 GCA_002371755.1 Verrucomicrobia bacterium UBA3750
CGAATATCCAGCCGACGTTGCCCTTGGTGCCGAACTTCTCCAGCACTTTGAGGATGATGTCCTTCGCGCTCACGCCGGGCTTCATCTTGCCCTTGAGCTTGATGGCGCGCACTTTCGGAGCAGGAATATGGAAGGCTCCGCCCGCCATGGCTACGGCGATGTCTATGCCGCCCGCACCTATTGCAATCTGGCCGATGCCGCCTCCGGTGGGGGTGTGGCTGTCGCTGCCCAGAAGCGTGGTGCCGGGCTTGCCGAACCGCTCCAGATGCAATTGGTGGCAGATCCCGTTGCCGGCCTTCGAGTAGATAATGCCGTAACGCTTGGCTATGGAGGCGAGGAAATCGTGGTCGTCGGCGTTTTCGAAGCCGATTTGCACGGTATTGTGGTCTACATAGGATACGGCGAGGTCGTTCTTGATGTGGTCCACACCCATGGATTCAAACTGCAAGTAGGCCATTGTGCCCGTGGCGTCCTGCGTCAGGGTCTGGTCAATGCGGATTCCGATTTCGGAATCCTTTGAAGGGTCTCCCTCCACGATGTGGGAGGCGAGAATCTTCTGTGCCACGTTCATGGGTGCTTTTTTCATGTTGCCTGATCCTTTTTGAGGCTATGGCCGTCCGCCGGAAGCATGTCGACGATGCTTATTTCGGGGTGGCGCGCGCCATAATCTGAAATGGTTATCGTGAAAGAGATGTCGAACTTCCTGCCGGGGACGGCTCTCAAGCGTTCAGCCATGTCGCCATGCCCCCACCATATGGCCCTGGGCATGGCGTTTTCTGCGAAGAGGAGCTGGATATGCTGGCCTCTGGTGCCCATGATGCGGATGCCGCCGCTGGCCAACGTGACGCCGGAGATGGCGAACACGGGCTCCGGGTTGCCTTCGCCGAACGGTTCCATGCGCGCTATTTGCTCGGCGAGTTCCAAGGTGATTTCCGCCGGCTTCAGATACATATCTACCGAACGCGAGGCGCAGGCGGCGGCAGGGATGGATTTCGCCTGCGCAAGGCAAGCCGCGTCGAAAGTCTTGCGAAACTCTTCGACGGCTCCTTCTTTCACGGTGAGTCCGGCGGCCGCCGCATGTCCGCCGAATTGCGAAAGCTGCGCCGAAGATGCCGCAAGCGCAGCCCTCACGTTGTATCCGGCCGGCGCTCGCGATGAACCCTTGCCATCCACGAGCACGCACACAGGCACCTGCGGGTCGAGCCTTTCCATAAGACGCGAGGCCACGATGCCCGAGACGCCGGGATGGACGTCTGGGTCGGAAGACGGGAAATCTATTACTTGCGAGTTCGCGCCTTTTGCGAGATGGCGGATTGCGGCTTCCGTCATGCGCTGCTCTATGGAACGGCGGGACGAGTTGCACACGTCGATTTCCATGGCAAGCGCACGCGAAATCTCGCGGTCTTTCCCGGGACAAAGGAGAAGGCGCAAAGCGTTAGATGAAGAAGAAAGCCTGCCTGCCGCATTGATGCGAGGACCGAGAACGAAACCGAAGTCCCGCGTGGTGAGCCTTTCCGCCCCAGACCTCGCCGCACGCAGATGGAGTTCCCGCAGCCCCACTGGAGCCCAGTGCTGGAAGTGCTTCAACGCTTCCGCCACGAGTATCCTGTTCTGTTCGCCAAGCGGCATGATGTCGGTTACCGTCGCTAGGCCTGCAAGCGTGAAAAGCATCCCCCCCAGACCCTTGGCCACTTCGGGGTCGCCGGATTCTTCACGCGCTTTTTCGACAAGACGGTTCGCCAGAAAATACGCCACCGCAGCTCCGCAAAGGTCGGAAAGCCTCGGAGTGGAGGAAACCTTCGGATTCACCAAGGCGGCGGCAGCGGGAAGCACTTCGCCCGGAAGATGGTGGTCGGTGACGACCACTTTGACGCCATGCGCTGTTATCGCGGCTATCTGGTCGACCGCATTGACGCCATTATCCACGGTGACGAGCAGCTTGACGTCGGGATGGTCGAAAAAGAGTCGCGACACAGAAGCTTCCGTAAGGCCGTATCCTTCTGTGAGACGTTCCGGGAGGAATGTGGCAACGCGCCTTGCGGCATCTTCTTCGCTGCATTTGAACAAGGACTTTACGATTCCCCGCAGAGCCATCGCCATAATCGCCGTGGCGCACACGCCATCGCAATCATAATCGCCGAAGATGACGGTTTTATCGCCGTTTCTCAGGGAAGAGAGGATGACGCCCGCCGCTTCATCCACCTGATCCAGTTCTCCTGGAGGGGCGAGGTTGCGCCAGTCCGGGTTGAAGAAGCCGTGGAGAGATTCGGGTGTGATGCCGCGCAATGCGAGAAGCCTCGCTGCGATGCGAGGCATTCCCGCCTTGGCCAGCGCCTCAACCGACGCTTCCGCGACCTCTTTCTCGAACCAAGCGCCCACGCTCAGATCTTCACTTCGTGGCACCAGCCGTGCTTGTCTTCAAGCGTGCCGTACTGGATGCCCTGGACAGTGTCGTAGAGTTTCTGGAGATGCGGCCCCACTTCATCCGGGCTGCTGATCTTGATGACCTCTTCGCCGCGCGTGATTTCGTAGACAGGCGTGACTACGACGGCAGTGCCGCAAGCGGCGACTTCCGCGAACTCCTTGATTTCCTCGTAGGGGACCGGGCGGCATTCCACCTTCCAGCCGAGATCTGCAGCACACTGTTTGAGGGACATGTTGGTGATGGAGGGGAGCACCGAGTGGCTGTCAGGTGTCACGTATGTGCCGTCCTTCTTGATGGCGAGGAAGTTTGAGGTCGAGAACTCTTCGACGAAGGAGTGGGTCTTTGCATCGAGATAGAGTTCCACGGGCCAGCCGTCGTGCTTGGCCTTTTCGTGCGCGTAGAGGGAAGCGCAATAGTTGCCGCCCACCTTCACGTCGCCCATGCCATGAGGCGCCGCACGGTCCCAGTCGTCGAGGATGACGGCGCGGACCGGCTTGAGGCCGCCCTTGTAGTATGCGCCCACCGGCATGACCATGACGATGAAGGTGTATTCCTTTGCCGGAGCGACGCCTATCTGCGGACCCGAGCCGATGAGGAGCGGACGGACATAGAGCGAGCCGCCAGTGCCGTAGGGCGGCACGAACTCTTCGTTGGCGCGGATTACGCGCTCTACGGCGTCGATGAACATCTCCTGCGGGACTGGCGGCATCACGCAACGGACGGCAGTGCGGTACATGCGCTTGGCGTTTTCGTCTGGACGGAACAGCATGATTTTGCCGTCTTGGCGGCGAAACGCTTTCATGCCTTCAAAGCATTCCTGCGAGTAGTGGAGGCAGGCGGCGCCGATGTGGAGGTTGATGAAGTGCTCTTTCACGAGCTCTCCCGCATCCCAAGCGCCGTCGCGCCATGTGTAGCGGATGTGGCAGTTTACGTCGGAGAAGCCGAAGCCCAGCTTCGCCCAATCTATGTCTGTTCTTGGCATTGATGTAATTCCTTTGTTTGTGATTGTGTCAGAAAGTGCGTTTCTGCGCGCGTTTGATGAGGGGCTCGGCGATTTCGTAGAGCTCCTGGTCGGTGCGCATGCGCTCTATGGTCTCGTTGTAGTTCAGCCTTATGGCCTGCTGGAGGGAGCGCAAAGCCGCCTGGCGGCGCCCAAGCTTGTGCTGGAGTTTGCAGAGATTGATCCATGGCTCGTGGCCGGCGTCGGGAGCCTTTGCGACGAACCTCGACAAGGCAGTTTCGGCCTGTGCGTCCATGCCGGCCGCGAGGAGAATGCTCGATACCGCAAGAAGTTCGCTCGGATTCTCCGAAGCGGCGGCGCGGTCTTTGACGAGATTCGCTGCGGCATTCACTCTCCCGAGCTCGTAGTAGCTCTGTGCCAGCATGAACCTTTCCGCCGGGGAAAGTTCGCCCATGCTCCTCTTCGCCTCGAGTTGATCGAGCCGCGCATACGTAATCTTGAGGCGCTCGACATATTCGCGGATGCGTCCGGTGCGCGTGTTGTTCGGGTCGAGATGATCGGTGTAGTCCATGAGCTCCAGGACGGCATCCCACTTGCGCTGCGGCATGAGAGCCTCTTGCGCGTAGCGGAAAACGGCTTCCGGCGAGGCCGGGTAGAGCAAGACGGCTTCACGGTATGCCTGCGCCGCTTCCGCCCTGCGGCCCTGCTTTGAGTAGAGCCCGGCAATGGCGGCGCGCAGCTTGGAGAAGGATTTCTGCCCGGCAAAGTCGCGCCTGTACATCGGGTCCTTGAGGAGACGGCGAACATACCAATCCCAGAAATCGCGGTCCTTTGCGGCCCTCTTTGCATCGTAGGGGTCAGGGTCTTTGCCAATCTTCATGATGAGCCCGTGCGGCGAAAGATACGGGTACATCCAAGGAATGACGTAGCTTTCCTCCACGTAGAAATCGTGTCGGGTGCGGTCGTGCTCCCACATCATTCGCGTGAGAATGCCGTTTATCTCCATCACGCCCAGTGCGCCTGTGACCTGGACCCTTCCGTTCTCAATCTTTATGTCGCCATTCGCAGGTCTCAGACCGCGCTGAACCTCGTCGAGGTAGATGTTGAACGCGTCGGCGGAATCTTCCTTGGCGGGAATCCAAATCTCGTCGCCATAGAGGTCGCGCTCCACAGCCATGTATGTATCGTCCGCAAGCGCGTTCTGGGTGATGAGATAGACGTCTGGGCGGAAGTTTGCCGAGTAGATCATGTAAGTCGGCACGAACCGCCCCGGGTCGGTGCCGCCGAAGAAGATGGAGAAGGGCTCCATCGGCTCCGGCCAATCCGGGTCCGGGAGCGGCTCTTCATCCGCCACGAGCTGTTCCTTTATGGCTTTTGCGCCATCCAGTTGGTACGCGCCGAACTGCCAGCCGAAGGTGTGGCCGTTTTGTTCGCAGCCGCCGAGCTCGAACACCATGCGCTTGTCGGTGTAGTTCTGTATGAGAGGGAACGCGAGCGCCACGAAGAGCACTATGCCCGAATAGAACGCCACCACTTTGGCCGGGTCCAGGAGGATGCGCGGGGTCTTCGGGAACTTTCTTTCCACCCAAGCCACAATGCTCGGCAGCGCCGCTCCGGCGAAGACGAGCCCGTAGCCGATCCAGAGCGCGATCATCGCGTGCGACGAGATGAACTTCACCTTCTGGATGAAGCCGTCCTGCACGTCGCCTTTGACGTTCGCAAGGAGCATGAGGAGCGAGCTCATCATGAAGAAGCATGCCGCAGCCGCGCCCATCCACTGCCAGAAGACCTTGCGCTCGGTCTTCTTGACCACCCACTTCACAGAGGCGAAGGTGACGACGATGAATGGTATCAAGAGGTCGGTGAACTGCTGTTTCACATCGCCCAGATAGTGCCACATCTGGCCGAAGAAGAACTTGACGAACTCTATCGCCCCGCCGGTGTGCTGGATGCCGATTGCCTCGTACTGTCCGCGCTGCAAGGCGTGTTTGAAGCCTTCCCAGGTGCGGGGGAAGCCCCAGTTCATGGGCGGGTTGCGCAAATCGGAGACGATTGGCATGTAGGCGTAGAAGGAGACGCCGAGCTGCGTGAAGAATGCCGCTCCCGCCACGCTCCTCCCGTTCGGCAATGTCGCCCAGGCAAGCGCGAGAAGTGCGAAGTTCCACGCGATCGGCCAGCAGAACCACCAGCTCGCCGGATGCGTGAGACCGTTCATGGCGCCGTTCTTGAGAAGCGTGAAAGCGGCGATTTGCAATCCTGCCGCCGGAATGGCGAAGAGGATGCCTTTCTTTGTGCAAAGGCAGAGTGCGAAAAGCCCGGCAATGAGCGCCCAGAAAATCGCGGTGGATTTGCCCCACGGGTATTCCGGCCCGCGGTAGCCGGCGAGATCCGCAGCAGGCACGTTCGCTGCAAATACGATTGCTGCTATTGCAAGCGCTGCCGCGACTCCAAGAAACTTGAGCGCTTTCCTGGAACTTTCGGGGACGCCTTCCTTCAAGCCTTTCCAGCTGAAATCGAAGTCTTCCAGCGATGAAATCGCAGCAACGACGACCGATGCCGCCGCGAGTGCGCCTATTATCCCGTAGCGCCACGGCTCTATGAGAGGCGCAATAGATGCCGATGCGTCAGCCCATTCCGCCTTGTGCGTAAAGAGTGTGGACGCGAGAACCATGAGCGCTACGCCCGCGCCGCCCCCGTACATAAGGATGTCCTGCCTGCGGTCTTTCGCTCCTTGCGCGGCGCTATCCCCCTTGGTTTTCTTCGCCATCGCCGCAACGATACTGCCGATGACAAGCACAAGCCCTATAATAAGGAAAAGGGTGGAAGGGCAGCTCGCCGTCGCTTTCAACGCCTCGTGCTTGGCTATCACATCGTTCTGCATGTAGAGGTTCGCGCGCTGGAGCGAGCCGACCTGCAGCACCTGGTAGGTGAGCGCGGCAGGCACGAGGTAGATGAATACGTCTCGGAACATCCCAATGTTCCTCACGGCAATGACAATCGCAAGGGGCACAATGGCGAATACGAGCACCTGGTAGTTGGTAAGACCCAAGCCGAATATGAACGCCGTAAGCCACAATGCCTTGTCGGTGGGTTTCCTGAGCCAACGGTAGGAAAGGAGGAATACCCACATGAGGAAGAGTGCGTTGAGCGAATAGATTTCCACAATCGTGCTCTGGCTCCACTCTACGGGGGAAAGGGCGAAGGTAAGCGCACCCGCCACGCTGCCCGCGAACGCGAAGAGACGCGACCCCTTGTTATTCTCTTCGCCTCCAAGGAAGTCCAGCGAGCTCCGGCATATGAGCATCGCCGTGCAACCCGCCGCAAATGCACCCGCGACAGCGGAAAAGCAACTTACTGCCCAAGCCGGGGTAGGATGCCCCATGTAAGTAACCCATGAGAACAGTTTGCAGAATATCCACGAACACAGCGTCCAGAACGGGTATCCCGGAGGATGCGGCACACCCAGATGCGCAGCCGCAGTCGCAAGCTCGCCTGAATCTTCAAGACCTACCGACGGACCCAGTGTGCAGAAATATACGGCAAACGACACCAACGTCGCCGTCCAGAACGAAGCCCAATCCAGCTTTGAGAAAAACTTGTCTTTCATGTCAGGCACATATTATATCATATTTCTCGCGCTGCGGGTAGCGGGCAGGGCACGCGTGAACCCGCTCTGCCGCCGTTGTTCTCGACGAAGGAGCGCGGTTCGTCGATAGTGCCGCCCTGCGTGACGTGGCCGTTGACGAGGATGTATTCCCAGCCCGGATCGACGCGCCCTGCGAACACGGGCGCGGTGGGTGGTGGTTGCTCGCGGCGTGCGCTAGACGTGCACCCCGAGATACTTTAGGATTCCTTGTGCGGCGCGGCGGCCTTCACCCATTGCGAGAATCACGGTCGCGGCGCCGAGCACGATGTCGCCGCCCGCGAATACGCCGGGTATGCTCGTCATGTTCGACTTCGGATCGACAACGATATTGCCTCGCTTGTTTACCTCAAGACCTTCGGTAGTAGACGGAATCAGCGGATTGGAAGCGTTGCCAACGGCCACGACCACCGTGTCGACGTCCAGTGTGAACTCGCTTCCCGGAACAGCCACGGGGCTTCTTCTGCCGGAGGCGTCCTTCTCGCCGAGTTCGTAGCGAAGGCATTCTATTGCGCACACGAATCCATTGTCGTCGCCGAGAATCCGCTTTGCGTTTTCGAGGATGTGGAACTCGACCCCCTCTTCCTTGGCGTGATGGACTTCTTCTTTCCTTGCGGGCATTTCATCCATTGAACGGCGATAGATGAGATATACCTTTTCGGCTCCCAGTCTGAGCGCCATTCTCGCCGCGTCCATTGCCACATTGCCGCCTCCAAGGACTGCGACGCGCTTGCCGTGCCAGAAGGGAGTGTCGGCCTTGTCTTCTTCGTACGCCTTCATGAGGTTGGCGCGCGTCAAGTATTCGTTCGCGGAAAACACGCCGTTCAGGTTCTCTCCCTCGATGTCCATGAACTTGGGAAGCCCCGCACCAGTGCCGACAAATACCGCGTCGAAGCCGTCCTCGGCGAGGAAGTCCTTCACAGTGCGCGTGCGGCCGACGACATAGTTCGTCTCGATCTTCACGCCCAGCTTCTTCAGGTTGTCGATTTCGTGGCGGACGATGGATTTAGGGAGACGGAATTCGGGGATGCCGTAAACGAGCACGCCGCCGCACTTGTGGAACGCCTCGAACATCGTGACGTCGCATCCAGCCTTTGCGCAATCTGCTGCGCAGGTGATAGAGGCTGGGCCCGAGCCGACAATAGCGACGCGCTTGCCGGTTTTCGGTGCGCATTCCACGGTCTCCTCGGTGCCGTTTTCGCGCGCGAGGTCGGCCACGAAGCGTTCGATACGGCCGATTGCGACGGCCTTGTCGACATCCTTGAGAAGCTTGCCCATGGTGCAGAACTTCTGGCACTGCTTCTCCTGCGGGCAAACGCGTCCGCACACTGCGGGCAGAAGCGACGTCCTGCGGATGATCTTCAGCGCCTTGGCGAAATCGCCTTCTGCCGCAGCCGCGAGGAAGCCGGGTATGTTTATCGCGACAGGGCAGCCCTGCATGCAAGGCTTGGCGGGGCACTGCATGCAGCGCGAAGCCTCGCATCTGGCCATTTCCGCCGTATAGCCAAGCGCGACTTCGTTCATGTTGCGGGCCCTTGCTTTGGCGTCCTGCTCTGGCATTGCCTGCGGTGCAATGGCCATTTTTTCTTTTGGTGTCATAGTCCTGCAGCCTTCAATAGATTGCACTCGTGCTCCTTTGCCGCGATTTCCTGCGGTCTGAAAGCGCCCATGCGCTTGAGCATCAAATCCCAATCGACTTGGTGGGCGTCGAATTCCGGCCCGTCGACGCAAACGAACTTCGTCTTGCCGCCCACGGATACACGGCAGCCGCCGCACATGCCGGTGCCGTCGATCATGATTGTATTGAGCGAAGCGACGGTCTTTACGCCGAACGGCTTTGTGGCGAGTGCGCAAAACTTCATCATTACAGGCGGGCCGATTGCGATGACTTCGTCCACTTCGCCACGTTCGCAAAGCTCTTTAAGAGGATCGGTCACGAGTCCCTTGCGGCCCGAAGAGCCGTCGTCTGTGACGAGAACGAGCCGATCGCCTGCGATTGCGGCCATCTCGTCCTTCATGACAAAGAGTCCTGCGTTCCGTGCGCCCATGATTATCGTCACTTCGTTGCCGGCGGCTTTCAACGCCTGGGCGATGGGGTGCATGGGTGCAACGCCTATGCCGCCGCCAACACACACTACGCGGCCTGGTTTCTCCCCGTTCTCTCCGCGAATCGAAGTGGGTTTGCCGAGAGGCCCCAGGACCGCCGCGATGAAATCCCCCTCGTTTTTCTTCGCGAGTTTCATCGTAGTCGCGCCCACGGTCTGGAAAATAAGCGTTATCGTGCCCGCTTCCGGGTCTGCATCGGCAATGGTCAGAGGAATCCTTTCGCCGAATTCCTCATCGACCATCACGATAACAAATTGCCCCGCGCGCCGCGAACGCGCGACGAGCGGAGCTTCGACCGACATCTCGAAGACATTCTCCGAGAGCCGTCTTTTGCGTATGATTTTGTTCATCGTCTTTAGCAGACGCCTTGCGCAACCATCGCATCGGCGACCTTCACGAAACCGGCGATATTGGCGCCCATCGCGTAGTTGCCCTTGTGCCCGTACTTGGCGGCGGCTTCCCAGGCGTTGTCGTGAATCGACTTCATGATGCCTTTGAGCTTTGCATCCACTTCCTCGCGCGTCCACGAGAGACGTTCCGAGTTCTGCGACATCTCCAAGCCCGACGTCGCCACGCCGCCTGCGTTGGAAGCCTTGCCGGGCGAGTACATGATCTTCGCCTTGATGAATGCCGCTATGGCTTCCGGCGTGGAAGGCATGTTCGCGCCTTCGCCCACGAGCGTGCAGCCGTGATCGAGAAGATACTTCGCGTCATTGGCGTCAAGTTCGTTTTGGCGTGCGCACGGGAACGCCGCGTCGATCTTGTCGGCAAGCTGCCAGCTGTTGGCGTTCGCGAAGAACTTTACCGCCTTGGTCTTCTTGGCGAATTCGGCGAGTTCGCCGCGCTTGACGTTTTTGAGGAACATGATGTCCTTGAGCATTTTCTCCGTGATGCCGCTTTCGCAATAGATTGCGCCGGAACGGTCGGAAAGCGTCAAAACCTTTGCGCCGAGCTGCAGCAGCTTTTCGGCGGCGAAGGATGCCACATTGCCGGAACCGGAAATCACGCACTTCTTGCCCTCGAACGTCTCTCCGCGCATCGCGAGCATGTTTTCGGCGAAATATACATCGCCATAGCCGGTCGCCTCGGGGCGTATCAGCGAGCCGCCGAACGAAAGAGCCTTGCCTGTGAGAACGCCGGTCCATTCGTTTGCCAGCTTCTTGTACTGTCCGAAGAGATAGCCGATTTCGCGGCCGCCTACGTTCATATCACCCGCGGGCACGTCGGTATCCGGTCCGATGTGGCGGTAGAGCTCGTTCATGAAGCTCTGGCAGAAACGCATCACTTCCGCATCGCTGCAACGCTTTCCAGGGGTGTGGGGCGACTGCTTCGGATTGAAGTCGGAACCGCCTTTCCCGCCTCCCATCGGCAGTGTGGTGAGCGAGTTCTTGAACACCTGCTCGAAAGCAAGGAACTTCAGCACCGAAAGATTAACCGTAGGGTCGAACCTGAGCCCGCCTTTATACGGACCTATCGCAGAGTTCATCTGGATGCGGTAGCCGCGGTTCACACGCACGAAGCCCTTGTCGTCCACCCAGGGAACGCGGAACATGATTACGCGCTCGGGTTCTACCATGCGCTCAAGTATGGCGTTCTTCTTGTACTGGGGATTCGCCTTGATGACGGGATCGAGTGATGTCAGAACTTCGGTGACAGCCTGCAGAAACTCCGGTTCCCCGGCGTTCTTGACCTTGACTGCTTTTATCGTCTCTGAGATGTATTCGTTCATTTTACTCCTTTACCTTGCGGTTTGTTATTTTTATGCACAAACCGTGCCATATCCCTTGGCGTGCGTCATGCAGGCATTTTACCTTATTTTCCTTACAATTCTTGTAATCTCCGCCAACAACACCTTACAGAAAGCGTAATTCCTGCTGGAGGGAACTCGTGATACCGCCTTGAGCCGAGCCTGCATTCGCATTTACAGCCGCCATCCCAGGAGCCTCCAGTCTAACGCTTTCGATGAACAGCGACGCCAGTGGAACGCATATCTTGCATATTTGCGGCCAATAGGGGGAATAATCGCGGGATATGGGCGTTTGACAGCCCGCCCCGCTCTTGTATCTGGTGTCGCGCATTGCCTTCCAATCCAATGGGCGTCACCAGGAATTCCAATGGGCATTGAATTGGAAACCGATGCCCATTGAATGTGATTCCGATGGGCATTGGATTCCTGCCCCATGCCCATTGGATTTCCGGGTGATGGGCGGCATATGACTTTCAGGTGGGGCGAGGCGTCGCGGCTCGCCCGGAGGGCTCGCCCCACCTTTGCCGGAGGGATAGTTCCACCTTTGCCAGAGGGATAGCCCCACCAAGGCCCAACTCCTTCGGCGTGCATGGGCGGGTTGCGGGCGCGGCGGACGCTGCGGCGGATGGAGTCGATGGCATTGTGCGCGCGAATATGGTATAATATTCGTTAATTCGTTCAACCTGGACAAGTGGGAGAGATATGGAATTCAAAGAACTGCTCGCGGCGTTTGCCGCGAAATACAACATAGAAGGGCTCGACGGCGCGGAAGGCGTCGCGGAACTCGAAGTCGACGGCATCCGCGTGGAACTGCTGGAAGACCCGCAGGCGCGGAGCCTGGTCGCGTGTGCGGAGATCGGACTCCCGCCCCCAGACGCGAACGGCGCGTTCGGAGCCATGATGCTAAGGGCCAACTTTCTCTTGCGCGCCACGGAAGGCGCGACGCTCTGCGAGAATCCCGAAAGCGGCGCCTACTCCATAGTGCGTCCGTACCCGTTGGCACTTGCCGACGTCGATTCGTTCTGCTCCTGCCTCGAATCGCTCGTAAACCAGACGGAGAACTGGCGCAAGGCGCTTGCGGGTCTTCGCGAAGCCGAGTCCGCGCGGTCCAAGGCCCGGAAAGTGGATGACTCCCACCACGACATGCTTTCAAGCGGATTCGTCCATGTGTAACTTTTTTGCGTCTCGTGTGTACACAAGACGGAAAGGTTAAAGTCAAGAAAGGAACAGAACAATGGCAGGACAGGTAAATGCAAGCTACAGCGCGAATTTCCAGAAGTTCGTTGACTTTGCGAACAAGGCGTATGCGACGAAGGGCGAGGACACGGTCGTGCGCTTTTCGGGGATGCCGAGGGGCGACTACAAAGGCGCCTTCGCGTCGTTCTTGCGCACGTCAGACATGAAGACGGCGAACGACCAGGTGCGCGACCTGTTCCGCCAGGCGATCGCGGACATGTTCGGCGGCGAGAGGAACATACCGGACATCGTGCGCGACAAC
>DFGM01000078.1:0-9728 GCA_002371755.1 Verrucomicrobia bacterium UBA3750
GCCTTTATCCATGCGGGTGCGGCGCATTCCCACGCTCAAAAATGGGTAAACTCCAGGATCCCTCCAAACCACAAACTGGAGCATAGCCTATGCTCTTTGCCGCAAACCGCAGGGATGCGGGCTGGCATACGGAGGACTCCGGCATGCAATAACGATGAGGGTCACGCTACCCTCAGACCAAGAGTCACGCTACCCTCAGGCCAAGGGTCACGTGACCCTCAAGGCAAAGGACACGCTACCCTTCCCTCAAAGGTCAGCTTGAAGTTCCCTGCATGAGCACATCAGACTTATATCTTGCCTAATCGCGGCAAAAACACGTCAAAACCGAAGTTCCCTCTGGGGCCTGTCCCCTCGGATTTCCTCGCCGCTGGCGGTGACGCGGAGCATGAAGTCGCGCGCCTTGCCGGGCGTCATTTCAGGCATGATGATGGTGGTCGTTCCTCCTTCCACGGCGAGTAGATTTGCCGCGTAGTTGGCAAGGTGCGCAATACCGTTTTTCGGGATGATGCGCACGATGTTTAGTTGTGCATAGTCGGCGTCGGACTGCCGCGCCATGCCGCGCAAGAGGGACGTCAACTTGTCCCACTGCGGAAATGCGATTAGTCGCATGTGCTCTCCTTTCGGTTAGGGTGTGATGTAGTGGAATGGAGTATTGACGCGGCTGCGAAATGCCGCGTCAGGGCATAAGATGTTTATTGCCGCCGAATCAGATTTTTCCAGCGGCAAAGTGCGGGCGCGTGAAAAACGAGGGGCGGAAACGCAAACCGCCGCCCAAACGGGCGGCGGCGGAATGATTACGTTATTGTGTTAGATTCGGTACTCTTACGTTCCGATGTTAAGTCAAGTGTTGAAACAAATACGAGCAATGTTTCTCTTGCAGTTCGTCAATAACTGGCTTCGTTTGATTTCTCGTTCCCATTTTCAATTTCACTTGTCGCACCTTCATTTACGTTGCCCGTTGACCAATAGTCCGCCTGCTCATTCTGAGTCGCGTTTTGATTGTCTGCCGTTACACCATCGCCGCCATCTTTGGCAGACGCATCCCAATAATCGCCACTTTGGTTTGTTTCGTCGTGATTCCCTGCCATCTGTTCGTACGTATAGTCTTCGATTACTTGATGTCTGTAGCCATCTGAAGAAAGTCCTGTCACTTCTTCGCAATGGTTGTTGTCATACTGCTCTTTTGCGGTTGCCTCGTTTTCGTCCAACTGTTGCGACCGCTCGTTATATTGTTCCCGTTCCACCGCCGTGTCACCATGCTTCATCTCATCGTGTTCAACACTCTGGATGATTGAATGCTTATAATCATCGACGATTCTGCCGCGATCAACATTTTCACTCTCGGACTGCTCCATTCTCAACCTCCTTACACATACGGGTTCTTGTCATACCGTCCGGCAAACACCGGGTCGGAATAATAGGTGATTCGTTCGGCGGCAATTGGGGGAACGCCCTGCACGAACATCAACATCGTCTCGCGGTTGAGCCTTCGTACCTCATCGGGATTCAGCAACGAACGCTCCTTCTCCGCATTTGATTTCGATTTGTTCTTGGTTTTAGTCGCCTTGATAAACGCGAAACGTTCCTTTGAAATCGAAGAGCTGACGCTCTTTGTCTCAATCTTTATCGTCTCTTCACCAAGCATCTCGGATATGTACTTTGCCGTCTCATGGTCGTTGATGCCAAAGAACTGCTGAATCTTTGCGTTGGCTATGAAACTCGGCCAGTCGTCCTTGTAAAGTGATTTCAACTGCGAAAGATCCTGCCATATCATCCATACCGACATCCCGTACCCAGCAAGTAGGCTGACGGCCTTGCGCATCATGTCCATCGTACCCAGCTGCGCCATTTCATCAAGGATGAACAGCACGGGACACCCATCTTTGGGCTTGCCGATTGTCCGCGTCATTGACGCCATCGCCATTGTTATCCACAGCCTGAAAAGGCGGCCGTATTGCGCAAGATAGTGTGGCGGCAAAATGAGATAGATTGTCACGCCGCCTTTAGTCTTAAGGTCTCGAAGGTTATATGTCCCAGTCCAGTCCTGACCTTGCCCGCCAAGACACTCGCCGACAAGCGGCGAGTCCATGAATTCCGTATGCTTCAGCGCAAACGATATGACGTTCTTAAACTCCTCCCGCCCCATCGTCCTTATCTCTCTCGCGGCACGCCCTATCACACCGTCAACATCACCTTTGAACGCTTCCATGACCGGCAAGAATCCTAAAAGTCTCTCCAACCCAGCCGTAAGCATGGCACGGACGCATGACAAATGCCGCCGTCCTTTCGGTCCAAGACCGTAAACGGTTGCAAGGATCAATCCCTTGAGAAGCGTTCTGCACTTGTCGTTCCAATGCGGGTCTTTCTCGTCTGCTGGACGCACCACGAGCGAATCGGCTATCATGCCGACCTCATCCAAGAGTTCTGGGTTCTGCTTCAGATACGTTTCCGGCGGCATGGAGTAATCGACGATACCGTCAAGCGGATTTATGCTGTCTGTCTTTGCCGTCTTGTCCGTAGCCACATGAAATGGATCAATGCATACGATTCGCTGCCCAAGCCGCTCCTCACGCCATCGATGCGTTATGGCGTAGTTCTCGCCCTTAGGGTCAATTACAATAATTGAACCAGGATAGTGCAAGAGGTTCGGGATGACAAGCCCAACGCCTTTGCCTGACCTCGTAGGTGCAACGGTGAGAATATGACCATCCCCCGCCCATCCAAGAAAAGCACGGCCATGATGTTCCCCCGCTACCTTGTGGACAATGTTCGCCGTACCATCTGAAATTGCACCAAGCATTTCACTATAGCCTTGACGCATATCTTTCGTCAGTTCCGCTGGGTCAGCATCGCATCCAAGAAGAAACGAGTGATTTTCTTCCGTGTTGCCATCGCCTTTTGCCACCACAGCAGCGGAAATCGTCATGATCCCTTCTGCCTTTAGGTCTTTCGCTTCCGCCCAACGGGCGCTACCATACCTATCACTTGCCATTGTCACTCGCTCCGTTTAATCAACCGCGTCAGCAAAAATGCTACGCCGAAAAAAGCCAAATCCATAAGCAGCACAAACGCCAACACGGTTTGGACGAGGAACAGATACGGCTTTGCCCACACGATGCCCATGTTGAGCCATCCGCCTACATACGGAAACAAGTTGACGCCGAACAATACTACAACTATCGCCGCACAACCTTTCCACATTCCCTTCAAGTCCGGTCCACTCAATGTTATTTCTGAGGCGATGCAGAATACGGCGTACAGATAAAGCGCAATCCACGGCGAGCGCCAGTTCCAGACGCATACGGCATTACGCAACATCTGAAAAGCGGCAAGAAATACATTTGACACGTAGTCCCAAGTAGCGGGCGGCGTTCCCTCTGGAAAATACGTACGCACATCGGGCAGAAGCCCCGTTCCGCCAACAAGATACGAAAGCCCCAATATCATGGCGGAGCCGAACCAGACCGGCCCTGTGGAGATCACGAACTGCGATAAATTGCCGAGAAAACTTCCGCCGTCCGGCAGTTCGTGCGAAACATAGCCAAGCGTTCCGTCGGATGACGGCCGAAACGGAATGAACTCGGCAATCTTCGTGCCTGTCAGAAGACAACCGAGTGCATGACCTGTCTCGTGACAGACCACGCCTGGCGCGACAAGATAGTAGTAGATCATCCCAATGCGCGACGACACCGTACCGCGAATCCCTTGGCTTACGAACCACAAGATTACCGCCAGCGCAAATACAACACCGAACACGACGAGCAGTTGCGCGCCAGTTCGCGCAACCGCCGCCGTTGCATAATGCATAATTACATCCACGCGATTAACGTAGGCAACAACCCAGAATCATTTGCTCTTTTCATCATCCTTTCCGTGCTCACGTTTACCAATCACATCCAGTTTTTCCAATACTAGTTGGGCGATATTGCCGAAAAGAAAACCGATAACGACCCATACAAGCACCTGTACGGTCTGGTTTTTCAAATAATATTCTAAATTGTTCCAGCCGCTCAATGCCCATCCCAGCAATGGGGCCGTAATGCCGCCGACAATGCCGAGACGAGTTACGCCCGTTGCCCTTTTTACTATGTCATTCTTCATTGCCATTTCCTCCTTGTTTATGTTTTATCAAGCAAACCATCCGGCAAATAGCCTTACCAATCCTCTTCCGGCTTCTGGTCGTGAAACAGCATTGCCGGGGTAAGCGGACGCGCATCCGACAGAGACTCTTTTGGTTTATAAACCACGGAAAGCGGACCACTGCGGCCAGCGAACCGGCAGACTATCTCAACTTTATTCCAACCCACTTTCAACAATGCATCTACGCCCGTCTGACCTTTTCCGGCAGCTATAATGGGTTTGCCATTGACTCTCACAGAATATCCATCAGAAATAGTTTTCCCGCCAGAAAGAGTAATCGTGTAAGCGCCAGCCCTCTTGCATTTTAGGAACCCGCTCCACATTCCGACATTAGCCTCTGTATTCCCCAGCCCCTTCAAAGAGAAGGCTTCTGATTTGTCGATCACCGTCTTTATGGCTGGTGCTTTGTGAAGCGTTGGAATGCTGTCTTTGAGCCAATTGGCATTAACCGAACGGTTGCTGTTTTTATATCCAGAAAGCACCATGCCTGGCTGTGGGTTGACGGGATCGGCGATCGTTACAGGCGATGCCGATTCTATGCCGAAGTCGTCTTCGGCAAACACTGTTGTCGTGACACAGGCGGCAGCGCACAACGCCACGGCCATGAGTTTTGTTTGATTCATCTTGACTCCTTTCTTGGTTTCTTTTGCGGTTGCGCACCTAAGTGCGCAATTGCTGTCGTAATGTACTCGAGAATGCTCTCCATCCTTGTGACTGTTTACCAGTCCTCTTCCGGCTTCTGGTCGTGAAACAGGTCCTTGGGGGCGAGATTGCGTGGTTCCGCTAACGAACCTTTTGGCAAATATTTAATGGTGTATACATCACAATCCCTGCACCAATAAACGGCAGTAAATACTATTTTATTCCAGCCGACTTTTAAATTCATCGTCGCACTTTCTTGCCCATGCTTATAATTTAACCCGTCAACGCCATTGATGGTAAGCGTGTATTCATGGTCGTGCGCACCAAAAACGGTAAACACATACGCGCCGGCACGCTTGCATTTAATGTAACCTTCCCAAGACATAATATTTCTAGTCACGTCTTTATCGGTGAAATTACATGCAAACTCATTCCCCTTATCAATCCGAGAAGATATCAAGGGGAAAGTTTCACGCTGTGTTGAACTCTTTATGCATTTCTCAATATCGCGGCGTGCTACATTATAGAATTTGCAGATCATCCCCGGTTGTGGGTTGACGGGATCGACGATCGTTACAGGCGATGCCGATTCGATGCCGAAGTCATCCTCGGCAAATGCGGTTGTCGTGATACAGGCGGTAGCGCAAAACGCAACAGCCATCAGTTTTGTTGCTTTCATTTTCTGTATTTTCCTTTCTGGTTTATTTGTCATCACCGCCGTCTGGCGGCAAGTCGTTGAACTGTGAGCAGCGTGTCATCCATGCGCTTGAGCAATGATTCCTCCTCCATGCGGTCGGCGAGTTGATACGCCTTCGACTCTATTCCGGCGAAGAAACCGGCAGGGTTGGAGTCTGCCGGAATATTGGCCGCACGCTTGAATGCCGCCAAGTCCGCATCGATCCGCGCCTGCGCGGATGGTTCCGGCAATGCCCGCTTGAGCCTGTAGATGGCAGAAGAGCCAAACACGCTCTCATAATTCCCTGCAAGTTTCTGGACACGTTTGCCAAGTTCCGCCTCCTTCTCTCCTTCTCGCTGCGAACGCGACTTGATTGCCGCCGCCTGTTGCGCAAGAATGTTCAAGTCCGAATAGCCACGCGTCCGAGAGGACGTGATGCGACTGACGAGTTCCTTTATCTCTGACTGACGAGCCTTTTTCTTGGCAAGAGCCGCCGGAACTGCAATCCAGCCATCCGCCATATCCTTGCAGTTCGCGGCGAACTCAGTAATGAGAATCTGGCCGTTAATGATTTCAAGCTGTTGCGCGGCTCTGGCGGCAAATGACGCGAAATCCATTTTCAACTGCTCAGCCTTGTCGCTCAATGCATCAACATCCTCTGCCCCGCCGATTGACCGCACGGCCTTCGCCATGTTTGCGGCAAGTGCTGATGCGCTCGCACTCGCCTTGTTTGCACGTGCCGATATGTCGCCAACGCGAATCTGCAAGTCCCGCCACGTTTTCAGTTCCTTTTCCTGTGACCATGTCGATGTTCCCGCAGTCTCCATTTCAGATCTCAGCGCGAGAAATTCCGCGTTAAGACGTTCTATCTCGGCTGGAGCGCTCCTGATATGTTCGCGCACTTCGCCCCGATCTTCGCTCGCTGTCGTAAACCACCTGGAAATCGCCTGCGGAAGCGGTCGCACCTCCTTGCGAGAATAACACTCCACCATGAATTTGCGCAATGTTGAATCCGCGTCAAACGCCTCGCGGTACTTCCGCAATGTTTCTCGGGTGAAATCCGTTGCCTCCAGTTCTGATTCCTTGCGCACATTGTAGTCCTCTATCAGTTGCGCGTGAAGACGCAACAACCGTTCACGGGATTGCTTGAAGTAGTCGCCTAGTTCGTTTGAGCTAGCCCACGCCTCGACCGACGCCGCCAGTTTCCCAGGCGTCTCAATCCCAAGAGCCTCTTCAGGTGTGGGTGGACGTTTCGGCTTCTGTGCTGGCTGGTTTTGCGTAGGCTGTTGATAGCCACGAGAACCAGAATCGCCACATCCGGCTATAGCGGCAAGGCACATGAGACTAGCAACGATAATGGTCTTTTTCATTTCTATCTACTCCTGTGATTGTTTGCGACGGTATTTCTGCAGTCGTTCACGCTTTCTCGCTTTCTCGCCTGCGACACCTGTCGATACGTCCATCGTCTTGCTGTCCATGTTGCGACGCAACTCGCCGATTTCGACAGATGCGCCATGAGCGGCGGATAGGTCCTTCTTCAGCGATTCATACTCAGAGGCTGTAGCGATGGTGCGCCCGTCCGCTTCGCAACGACGGATGGCCGTCGACAGCGTTGCCACCTCGCGCTCCATCCGATAGTCGTAGTCCTTGAGAAGTTTTACATCCGCCTGGGCTTGAAGGATTTCTCGCTTCTTGCCTTCAAGGTCTTCGTCGCATTGCGCAAGGTCATCGCCGACTTTTTCGTCATCTGGGAACCGATCAAACTCGTCCTTGAGCTTTTCGAGCTTTCGCTCCAACTGCTTTCGCTCTCCGCGTAGACGTTCAAACGATTCTTCGGCGTTCTTCAGTCGTGATTTAATCGTGGCCTGCTGTCTGATGGTCTGCTCGCGCACGGACTTCATCGTTTTGATGTTGCCGTCCACAAGGGCCTTTGAAGGATCTGGTCCGAGATCTGGCGCCTTGTCGGAAAGCATCTCATTGATGCGATCGCGCTTCAATTGCTCCGGCGTCTTTTCAATAGGCTTGGACTCCGCCGCCCGCCGTTCGTCCTCGCGCTCCTTTTCGACGGCGGCCAGCCGTGCAATGACGACAGCCGATACGCCGACAAGCGCGAGAATTATCAAAACCACGAGGCACGACCCTCCCCGTCTGCTATTTGAGAAAATACTCATGGCGTCACTTCACCCTGTTCCATTCATTAATGAATATCTGAGTGATGTCGAGCGCTTCATTTACATCTTTCTCAAGCTCAACAGGAATGCCGCCAAGCTGCCCAAGCTTTACCTTGTCCCAGGTGCGCGTGAAAGCCTGATATGCATCATCAAAGCGCACAAGCGTCTCGCGGGAAGTCTTTAATCCCTTCTTGGCGGCATTGTACATGGCCGTGTCTTCGACATTAAGCACACGATTCTTGCCCATTGCCGTATTGATTTCCGCAATCTTTGCATCCAACGCTTCCTCGTCATCGATCACCCACTGATCGAATGCAACAGGCCAGCCATTTTTCTTGCCCTCGGCTCGCGCTTTCTCCGCCTTGTCAAGCAACTCAAGGTATCCTTTAGACTTGTCGCCACCCGCCTTTATCTGGCGGTCATACTTGCCATAGATCATGCTTATACGGGCCTGAGCCTCCAACAACTTCTGACGAGTGAAGACCATCTGGTCGTTCGTCTCCTTGAACCACGCCATTGGCTTTGTTACATAAAGTGGTGCGGCGTTTGTCTTGGAATAGCTCGCCTCTTCCTTGTCGCGCTTCGCCTCAAGTAGTTCTTCTGCAGTCGGCACATGCGGCTTTTCGTCGCTCTTTGCCCCTTCGACGGATTTCCTTTTCTCCACCGCTTTGGAGTTGTCTACCTCGACATCGGCGGAGCAACCGCAGAAGAAGAGCGCCCCTGTCATGGCCGCCCCTGTTACTATCCAACGTGTTTTTTTCATTTTCTTTTCGTTCCTTTCTTGGTCAGATGTTTCGCCAACTGCTTGCAATCGGAACGAAAAGAAAGCCTCTCTTCGTATCTCGCTGGAGGTCGTGAGATTTACCTTATATGGGATACGAAGAGAGGTAAACGCGTTTGCGCTTCCTCTGCATAGTATCGCCCTATGAAATTTCTCACGCTTCCAGCGACGATCACTTGCAGCATTGCAAATTACTGTCGGCGGATTTCTCCCCGCCTTATCGTTTTAACTGTCTATGGGCTTGTTCCTTTCATTTCAGTTTCCACGATTTGAGATTGGTGTTAGAGCGCGTAACCGCCGCATTAGCGGGGAGAGCGCGGCGCGCTCTCCAAGCCGAGCGGAAGCGAGAGCCGAGCGATTTCGTCGGTAGTGAGGCCGGTGTATTTCGCGATGGTTTCCACGGCCATGCCGTCGGCTTTCATGCTACGTAAACAAGACAATTTGCCATGGTGCTCTCCTGCGGCAAAAAGCTTTTTGAACACGTATATCAATGTATTCTTGACGGTTGCGCCCAATGCCCCCTCTAAATAATGTTGTTCTATCATTAGGCTATCACGCAAAGAATCAATCGTATTGCGATAGGCTCTTCGTTCCCTTTCAATCATTGGCTTATTATCGCAAATTTCAAACAGCCTTTGCATATCTACATAATCCCCCGCATAGTCCATCATCTTTTCGCTGATGAAGGCATCTACTTCGTCAGCAGGAACATCTATGCATTGGGCAGTCATGACGATACAACCTCCTCGACTGTCAAACCAGTAGCCTTTGCAATTTGTTCAACGTCAAGATTCATTGCCTTAAGGTTGTGGGCTGTCTGAAGAAGCTTTTCCTTACCTTTTGCTTCGCCATCCTTAAGTCCAGCCTTGTAGCTACGTTCGGGGGCAGAGGCAAGAGTTTTGGCGACGCGCACGGCGTCCCAAAAGAGATCGTACCCCATCAACTGTTCCCGCGTGTAGGCCGACTCCTCGACAAGTTTCACGGCCTGGCTGATTTCGCTCGACTCCATGAACTCGTCAGGGACTCGTTCGGTGGTCTTGTTTATCTCGGTCAGGAAGCGAAGCCACAACACCGCCATCTTGCGCTCCGCGATGCTTTGCGGCTTGAACTTCGGCAACTCCACAAACACAATGTGGAAACCCTCAATCAACTTGTCAGTGTATTTCTCGTGTACAACCTTGTAGTGGTGTATGAACTCCGGCACGTCCTTCTCGAAAATGGCGTCAACCAGATTAAGGGAATAGACGGGGCGGAGCAGTGAGAAATCTTCCGCGTGCTCCAACTGATCCACATACACCTTCGCGGAATTGAAAAGCGC
>DFGM01000078.1:9797-9957 GCA_002371755.1 Verrucomicrobia bacterium UBA3750
CTGTCCTTGAAATCGGCAGTCCAGCACATCTGCATCTCGACGATGAACTTGCGCCCGTCCTTTGTCTTGCAGAACACATCGACAATGCTGTTCTTCCCGATGGACGTGCGCGGCACCCGCTCCGGCGACATGTATTCAATATCGGCAATCTCCTCTCCAG
>DFGM01000002.1:0-2485 GCA_002371755.1 Verrucomicrobia bacterium UBA3750
AAAGGAACGAACGATGAAAAAGATGTATTTGGCGGTGATGGGGCTGGGGGGCGCGCTGGCGGCCGCGCATGCGCAGGAGGCGCCGGCGGAAGAAAACGATCCGCTGAACGCGGTTGTGAAACTGGAGGTTTCGACGGCGAAGCCGGATATCTGCTGCCCGTGGGCAAATCGCACGGGTGCCGCGATCGGCTCCGGCGTAGTGATTGCGCCCGGGCGCATTCTCACGTGCGCGCACTGCGTGGCGGATGCCTGCTACATCCGCGTGCGCAAGCACAATGAAGACACGCTCTACCATGGCGCGGTCGAATTCATCGACAACGATGCCGATCTTGCGCTTGTCAATGTGGAAGATTCCGCGTTCATGAATGGCGTAATGCCCATGGAAATCGGCGATACGCCGCGTGTGCAGGATGATGTTCTCGCCGTAGGGTATCCTGTCGGCGGCGAAGATATTTCCTACACGCGGGGGATCGTCTCGCGCATCGAGGATATGGACTACGCCCACAGCCAGGCGCGGCTGCTCGGCATTCAAGTGGATGCGGCCATAAACCCCGGGAACAGCGGCGGCCCCGTTCTGGACTTGAGAAGCGGCAAAATCGCGGGAATCGCCTTCCAGGGGAAGGACAAAGGAGAAGCTTTGGGATATATCATCCCACCGGAAATCATCATCCATTTTCTGAAGGATGTCCAGGACGGGAAAGTCGATGGATTCGCAGACGCCTTTTTATTTTCGGTGGGCTACATGGAAAGCCCTGCAAAGCGTCGCTACTACAAAATGGACTCCGGGCGTACGGGAGTCGTGGTGCAGGACGTGGATCCCGCTCTGGGGAAGGATTCCATCCGGACGGACGACATAATTCTCGAGATAGACGGCTACAAGGTATCCAACAACGGCAGGATACGTCTTGCGGGCGGCGAGCCGCGTTCGCTGAATTACTCGATATACACGAGGCAGCTGGGGGAGAAAGTGCCGGTGAAAGTGTATCGCGACGGCGCCATCGTCGAAACGGAAATCCCTGTCGCGAAAAAGGATCTTCGCATGCGCAGATGGATGTACGACGCCAAGCCCGACTATTTCGTATATGGCGGCTTCGTGTTCACGACTGTTTCGCTCGACTACCTTTTCGCTTCGCAGGCGGTGTTCCACGACAAGGTTTTCGACGACAAAACCTTTGCGGACGACGAGCCCGTCGCGCTTTCCTTCTGTTTCGCCGACGCCGGGATAGAGGGTTATCTCGGCATGGACGGGTCGCTGGTGCGCAGCGTGAACGGCGCGAAAGTGCGCAATCTCCGCCATCTGGTGGAGCTTGTCGAAGCGTGCAAAGACGGCTTCGTATGCCTTGGCCTCGACCGAGGCGAAGAATGGGACGTCAAAGTCATAGTCGATGCCAAGGTGATGCGGGAAACCACCGCGCGCGTGATGAAGCGCAACCTCATTCCCTTCGACAGGAGCGAGGACTTGCGGTAGAAGCAACCCGACTTGCCTATGCCCCCAGATTTCTGTATGAAACATCCGGACAAAAGTCGAAAAGCGCGAATCTGAATTTCGCTATAACGGTTCCGGCGCATCATGCAGGAGGAACGCGGAATCGGCGACTGGTCGCAGGTTTCGCGCGTCACGCACACGGGTGCGCTCCTCATCGGCACATACGACCGCTTCGGCGGCTCGCCGGAAAATCGCGCCCGCATCCTCGTCGAAATCCTCGCCGCGATGCGCGAACGGACACGCCCCGGCTTTGTCGTTGCAATAAAAATCAACAGCGACGACTGCCAGCCGGGCGGATTGGAGCAAGACGATTTTCTCGTCGCGGGGAAGATGCTTTCCGATGCAGGAATCGACGCCATCGAGGTCAGCGCGAACTATACGTCACGTCCGAACATCCGCGCGGGCGTGAACGAGTGTTCCTTTCTTCCGGCGGCAGAGGCGTTGGCGGCAATCGTGAAAACACCTGTCGTCCTGGTCGGAGGCGTGCGTTCGCTCGAAACGGCAAACGCTGTTCTCGCCAAGACCGCAATACAGTACATCGCGCTGTCGCGTCCGCTCATCCGGGAGCCGAACTTGATCAACCGGTGGCAATCCGGTGACATCCGTCCATCAACCTGCGTCTCATGCAACGCATGCTACCGCACCTCTGCCCATGCATGCCTCTTTGCAGTCGGCCATTGACATAGCGATATTTACGTAACATTGGGGCGTGTTGTGTTTTGCGGGCGTTGCGCGGTACTGATTCTGGCTGTTAGACGACACAGTGGAGGGCAAAGTGGTTTTTACGTGAAGAGACAAGACCGAGCTTGGACAGTCGGCTGATTTCAGCCGAAAGCGCGCTTCGCTCTACGCAGAGGTAGTCCGCAAGTTGTTGGCGGTCGAAGGGGATGTCGAATTCGGCTGTTCCTTTCTGCTGTGCAATGGAATGCAGATATGCCATCAGCCGATTCTGAGTGGAACGGTGCGACAGGATTTCGATCTTCCGGTTCAGCTCAAGCG
>DFGM01000002.1:2556-3210 GCA_002371755.1 Verrucomicrobia bacterium UBA3750
TCAGCTCAAGCGTCTTTACGGCGAGAGTGCGCATGATGTTCCTGACGAGGCGGGAGTGGAACGCGCAGGCGTTCTCGCACGGCGTGACGATGCGTGCGGCCTTAAGCAACAGCACTACGCTGTTCTCGTTTGCCTCCACGTCAACGCTGATCACGTCCGCGCCCGACAGCGCCTGCGCAGCGGCGACGACTTCCGGCGCTCTTATCAGCTTGATCAGCGTCCGCTTGCCGTCTGTATCGTATGTCGAGACGGCAAGCGAGCCGGTAAGGACGATGCCGAAGCGATCTGCCTTTTCGCCTGTGCGCAAGAGCAGTTCACCTTTCGCGAGGCGCACACGCCGCGCGCCAAGGCACGAGAGCAATGCTGAAAGGTTGTCTGCCCCAATTCCGTCGAAGAGCTGGGAACGCTTTGCGAGCGTCGCAAGATATGTGTCTTCCTGTTGCATGGAAGATATTATATCATGATTTCGCCTAATGTTGGCGCGCCAACATATTTCACAAAGTGGTTTTGGTATAATGCGCGCCGTCAACACGAAACAGGAGGCGACGGACATGAAAAGAAAGATAGTCGAGATAGACGAAACGAAATGCACGGGCTGCGGACTGTGCGCAAACGCCTGCCACGAGGGTGCGATTGCGATGGTGGACGGCAAGG
>DFGM01000012.1 GCA_002371755.1 Verrucomicrobia bacterium UBA3750
GTTCCCGTGAGCCACATCTGGTTCTTCAAGTGCTCGCCTTCCCGCATGGGCCTTCTGCTCGACAAGACGACGAACGAGCTTGAGAGAGTCCTCTACTACCAGGATTGGATGGTTATCGAACCCGGCGAGACGCCGCTCAAGAAAGGGCAGATTCTTTCCGACCAGGAATATCTCGACGCGCAGGAGAAGTACAACGACGAGTTCAAGGCCGACATGGGCGCCGAGGCGGTGCGCAAGCTCCTCAAGAACCTCGACCTCGACGAACTTATGCGCGAGCTTGAAGTGGAGATGGAGAACACGCGTTCCAAGCAGAGCCGCAAGAAAATCTCCAAGCGCATGAAGGTGGTGGAAGGCTTCCGCGCTTCCGGCGCCAAGCCCGAGTGGATGGTGCTGGACGTCCTTCCCGTGATTCCGCCGGAACTGAGGCCTCTCGTTCCTCTTGAAGGCGGACGCTTCGCGACAAGCGACCTGAACGATCTCTACCGCCGCGTCATAAACCGCAACAACCGTCTCAGGAACCTGCTTGCGCTCAAGACGCCGGATGTCATCATCCGCAACGAAAAGCGCATGTTGCAGGAAGCGGTGGACGCGGTGTTCGACAACGGACGCCACGGGCGCGCCGTCACGGGCCCAGGCAACCGTCCGCTCAAGTCCCTTTCCGAGATACTCAAGGGCAAGACCGGCCGCTTCCGCCAAAACCTGCTCGGCAAGCGCGTGGACTACTCCGGCCGCTCCGTGATTGTGGTCGGCCCCGAGCTCAAGTTCCCGCAGTGCGGCATCCCGAAGGAGATGGCCTTGAGGCTCTTCGAGCCGTTCATCATCCGCGTGCTCAAGGACCGCGGCATCTGCCACACCGTCCGCACCGCCCGCAAGATGATCGAGCGCCAGGACGAGCAGATCTGGGGCATTCTCGAGGAAGTCACCAAGGATAAGACGGTGTTCCTCAACCGCGCTCCGACGCTGCACCGTCTCTCCATCCAGTCGTTCGAGCCAGTGCTCGTCGAAGGCAAGGCGATCCGCCTGCACCCGATGGTCTGCACACCGTTCAATGCCGACTTCGACGGCGACCAGATGGCGGTCCACGTGCCGCTCTCTATCGAGGCGCAGATGGAATCGAAGCTGATGATGCTTGCTTCCACATCCATCTTCTCTCCGGCATCCGGAAAGTCGGTGATGACGCCTACGCAGGACGTGTGCTTGGGGCTATACTTCCTCACCGTGCCCTCGCAGCAGGATAAGCTCGCCGGCAAGATCGCCGGCAAGACCGACGCCTCTGGCGAGCACCTGCCGCTCTTCAACGACATCGGCGAGGTGGAGTTCGGCATTGCCGAAGGCGACATCGGCTACCATACGCGCATCCGCTACCGCAACCCGGACTACATGAAGCCGGGCCGTCCCCACGGCGACAGCACGAAGCGCACGATCGAGACCACCGCGGGCCGCGTGATTTTCAACAACGTGTGGCCCGAAGAGATGGGCTTCTGGAACGACAAGTGCTCCAAGTCCACCATCGGCAATCTCATACTTGACTGCCACAAGGTGGCCGGGCACGACATCACCGTGGCCGCCATTGACAAGCTCAAGGAGCTCGGCTACAAGTTCGCGACCATCTCCGGCGCGTCCATGGGTCTTAAGGACATGATTCGTCCTGCGGATAAGGATGCGGAGATTGCCAAGGCGCGCGCCGAGGCAGAGAAGGTGCAGCAGCAGTTCCAGCAGGGTATCATCACCGACGGCGAACGCCACAACAAGATAGTCGACATCTGGGCAGGCACGACCGAGAAGATCGGCGACTCGCTCTACAAGACGATTGACAAGAACATCTCGCCCGAGAACAGCAATCCTACAGAGCTCAACCCGGTATACATGTTCGCGGATTCCAAGGCTCGTGGCTCGAAGCTGCAGATTCGTCAGCTCGCAGGCATGCGCGGCCTCATGTCGAATCCTTCCGGCGATATTATCGAACGCCCGATTACGGCGTCGTTCCGCGAGGGCTTGAGCGTGCTTGAGTACTTCATTTCCTCGCACGGTGCCCGTAAGGGTCTTGCCGATACCGCATTGAAGACTGCCGACGCAGGATACCTCACCCGCAAGCTGGTGGACGTCTCCCAGGATGTCATCATCACGCAGGAAGACTGCAACACGGTGAACGGCATCGAAGTGGAAGCGATTGTCGAAGGCGACGAAGTCAAGGTTTCCCTGGGCGACCGCGTGCTCGGACGCACCGCGCTCTATGACGTGACGAACCCGCGCGATCCTTCCGACGTCATCGTGCCTGCGAACGAAATCATCGACGAAGAGGCCGCAGCGCGCATCAACGCTCTCGGCGTGGACAAGATCTGGATTCGCTCCGGCCTTACGTGCGATGCCGAACACGGCATGTGCGCCAAGTGCTATGGACGTGACCTCTCCACGGGCAAGCAGGTGGAAATCGGCACAGCCGTCGGCATCATCGCCGCACAGTCCATCGGCGAACCCGGCACCCAGCTCACGATGAGAACGTTCCACATCGGCGGCACGGCTTCGGCCACCGCGAAGGTGCCTGAAATCGTCGTCAAGTCCGATGGCGTCGCGCGTTATGTGGATGTCAGGAAGGTGCGCAACGACGAAGGGCGCGAGGTGGTGCTCAACAAGAACGGCTCGCTCGAAATCCTCATGGCCGACGGCTCGAAGGATACTTACCAGCTTCAGATGGGCACGACGCTCCTCGTTGAAGACGGCGAGACGGTGAAGAAGGGCCAGAAGGTGGCGGTGTGGGATCCGCACTCCGTGCCGGTTCTTTCCGAATCGGCCGGCACCATCATGTTCTTCGACTTCGAGGAAGACATATCCGTGAAGACGGAGACCGACCGTGCGACAGGCGCGAAGACGCTCGTCGTGCTGCCCACCTCCGAATCCAATCTCCACCCGCGCATCGAAATCCGCGGCACTGGAGCGGATGGCGCCGAAGTGCTTCTTGACTCGCACGACATTCCTACCGGCGCCATTGTCATGGTGCGCGACGGACAGAAGGCCACCCCGGGCATGCTTCTCGCGAAGACTCCCCGCGAAGCCGCCAAGACGCGCGACATCACCGGCGGTCTGCCCCGCGTCGCCGAGCTTTTCGAGGCTCGCCAGCCGAAGGACGCCGCCGAAATCGCAAAGATCGAAGGCGTCATCGAGTTCAAGGAGAATGTGCGTGGCAAGCGTTGCATCGTGGTGCACGACGATATAACCGACCTCAAGGAAGAGCACCTCATCCCGATGGGCAAGCAGATCGTCGTGTTCAAGGGCGACCGCGTGAAGAAGGGCCAGCAGCTCACTGAAGGCCCTGTCATACCGCAGGAGATTCTCGAGGTCTCCGGTCCTCAGGAACTTGAAAAGTATCTCGTCAACGAAGTCCAGCAGGTCTATCGTCTTCAGGGCGTGGAAATCAACGATAAGCACATCGAGATTATCGTGCGCCAGATGCTTCGCAAGGTGCGTATCACCAATCCGGGCGATACGGACTTCCTGTGGGGCGAACAGGTGACGCGTCAGACGTTCTTGAAGGTGAACGAGAGGATGATGGAGGAAGGCCGCCGTCCCGCGGAAGCGCAGCCCGCGCTCCTCGGCATCACCAAGGCCGCTCTCGAAACAGACTCCTTCATCTCCGCCGCATCCTTCCAGGATACGACCCGCGTCCTCACCGAGGCTGCCACAATGGGCCGCGTGGACGAACTTCGCGGCTTCAAGGAGAACGTCATCCTCGGTCACCTCATCCCCGGCGGCACAGGCTTCCCGCTCCACCGCTACCTCAAGCTCGTGCCGCTGTGCGACACCATCAGCGACGAGGAGATGGACAAGCTTCGCGAGGAACAGCGCAAGAAGCACGAAGAGCTCTACGGCATCCCCACCAAGGGTTCCATCCCCGGCGAAGAGGATGATGACGATGACAAGCTGCCCGAGCCCGTGCTTATTCCCGAAACCGGCGACAATTCGGCCGACAGTCCAGACCTTTTGAGCTCCGATGACATGGGTCTCGGGGTCTCTGCCGACGACGACGGCATGATCGACCTTCTCGGACAGTAATGAAAACGTCGCTATTCTGGTACCCGCTTCCCGAGCGGCTGATTGCCCAGCATCCCGCCGAGAAGCGCGGCACCGAGAAAATGATGGTGCTCCATCGCTCCACAGGAGTGTTGGAGCATCGTCATATCTACGATATTGCCGACTATATGGAGCCGGGCGACCTTCTGGTCGTGAACGACACCAAAGTCTTCCCGGCGCGTCTTATAGGCGAGTGGCCCGATACCCACGGGGCGGTGGAAGTGCTGCTTGTGGCCCCTGCACCGGAAGAAGCGGGCGGCGCTTCTCAGGCTACCGGCGACGGGGAGTGCGATGGCAACCCCTCCGGGCAAGGCAAGGTGCAGCCTGCGACCCGGCTCGAATGGAACTGCATTGTGGGTTCGGGACGCAAGTGCCGTGAAGCTCAGACGGCCTCGTTCGGCCCGAACGGCGAGTTGAAGGCCACTCTCCTCAAGCCACTGGGCGGCATTGGCATGTGGCGCGTCAGATTCGAGGCCGAGAAGCCTCTCATGGAACTTCTGGACGAGTTTGGCCACACTCCCGTGCCCCCTTATGTAAAGCGAGAGGGCACGAAGGAAGAAGAAGCCGCCGACCGTGAACGCTACCAGACAATTTACGCGAAGCACATAGGTTCCGTGGCCGCGCCTACCGCGGGGCTCCACTTCACGCCGGAAATCCTGGCGAAGATCGAGGCGAAGGGCGTAAAGCGCGTTGCAGTGACGTTGCATGTAGGCCCCGGCACGTTTCGTCCTGTGAAGGCCGCGAACATTGAAGAACACGAGATGGACTTCGAGGCGTTCAATGTTCCGCCTGAGACGGCGGATGCGATAAACGAGTGCAAGGCGCGCGGCGGCAGGGTGTTTTGCTGCGGTTCCACCACAGTGCGCACGCTCGAGACCGTAGCTGCGGCCAATGGTGGCAAAGTGGTGGCGGGTTCGGGCGCGAGCAATATCTTCATCTATCCGCCTTACAAATTCGCTGTGACGGATTGCATGCTCACGAACTTCCATCTGCCGCAATCCACGTTGCTCATGATGATTTCGGCTCTCGCCGGACGCGAGAGGGTGCTTTGCGCCTATGCAATGGCCGTGAAGGCGAATTACATGTTCTTCTCCTACGGCGATTGCATGCTGATCGTGTAGGAAGGCAGGCGAAAGGCAGGGGAGAAGATACGATGTCGGACTTTCTCATGTCGCTCAAGGATGTGACGCTCGCCTTTGGCGGCGATCCCGTGCTAGACAAGGTTTCGCTTTCCATCTCCAAGGGATTGCGGGCGGCGCTCACCGGCAGAAACGGCGAGGGGAAGTCCACATTAATGAAGGTGCTTGCCGGCATTCTCGAATGCGACACGGGCGAAGTGGTGCGTGCGCCGGGTCTCAAGGTGACATATGTCTCGCAGGATGTTCCTGCGGACCGGCCTAACGATGACGCTTTCAATGCGTTATCCGGAGGCAAGCGCCGCCGCAGGATTCTGGAAGATGCCATCATCGCCAACCCCGACCTCCTTCTTCTCGACGAGCCCACCAACCACCTCGACATCGAAAACATCGACTGGCTGGAAGGGTGTCTGAGGCGTGCGCGCGACATGTCGGTGCTGCTCGTCACGCACGACCGTCGCTTTCTGAAACGCGTCGCCACGAAGATATACGACCTGGATCGCGGCGAGCTTTCTGGCTGGGAGTGCGATTATCCCACATTCGTGAAGCGCAAAGCCGAGCTCTTGGCCGATGAAGCCGTATATTGGGAGCGCAAGTCCAAGAAACTTGCGCAGGAAGAGGCGTGGATACGCCGTGGCGTGAAGGCCCGCACCACCCGGAACGAGGGGCGCGTAGCCGCCTTGATGGAACTGCGCAAGGAGTTTGCCGAGCGTCGCACACAGACCGGGAAGGCCACAATCAAGCTCGATACTGCCGCACCGGGCGGCGTTAGCGTACTTAAGATAAAGGATGTCTCGTTCGGATACGACCCGGCTAATCCCATAATACGGGACTTTACGACCACTATTCTCCGCGGCGAGAGAATCGGCATTCTCGGCAGGAACGGGGCCGGAAAGACCACGCTTCTAAAGCTTCTTGCGGGTAAGATCCAGCCAACCGCAGGCTCGATAAGCGTTGGAACTAACGTCGAAATGGCGTTTTTCGACCAGTTGTGCACAGAAATCAACCCCGAGCTCACCGTAGCCGAGAATATCGCCTCGGATCGTGACGAGGTGGTAGTCGGCGGCGTAAAGAAACACGTCTTTTCATATCTCTCGGACTTTCTCTTTTCGTCCACGCGCGCACGCACCCCGGTGAAGGCGCTTTCAGGCGGTGAACGCGCCAGGCTCGCCCTCGCCAAACTGTTTCTAAAGCCTGCCAATCTTCTTGTGATGGACGAACCCACCAACGACCTCGATATCGAGACGCTGGAACTGCTGGAAGAACAACTCCTCGCCTACAAAGGCACGCTCCTTCTGGTCAGCCACGACCGCGAGTTTCTCGATAACGCCGTCACTTCCACATTTGCCCTTGAAGGCGACGGACTCGTGCGCGTGTATCCCGGCGGCTACAACGACTACCTGAAGCAGTCGCAGGCTGCCAAAAGCGATGGGCAGCGGGGCGAGGCCGATCGTAAAAGCGGCAAGGGCGACGGCCTGAAAGCCGGGGCCGACGAGCCCTCCGCTTCTTCCCGCCCAAGGAAACTCTCTTACAACGACCAGCGGGAGCTTTCCCTCCTCCCGGGCCGCATCGATGCCATGGAGGCGGATGCATCCCGAATCCGCGAGCAGCTCGCCGATGGCTCCATTTTCCGCACCGACGCCAAGCGCGCGCAGGAACTTTCAGAATCCCTTTCCTCGCTCGAAGCAGAGATAGAAAAGGCCGTGGACCGCTGGGCCGAACTCGAAGAAGCGGCAAACGCGATTGCAAACCACCAATGAGGCACGCCGTCTTTTCAGATGTGCACGCGAATCTATCCGCCTTGAAGCGCGTGCTCGAAGATGCCAGGCAAAACGGCGTCAGGAACTTCGTGTGCCTTGGGGACATCGTAGGGTACGGTCCGCAGCCCGCCGAATGCATCGCCCTGGTGCGCAAGAAGTGTTCGCTTGTTGTGGCCGGCAACCATGACGATGCCGTATCCGGCAGAATGGATGCCGCGCAGTTTATCGGGCTTGCCGCCGATTCCGCCGAACGCCACCGCAAGGCGCTCTCGCAAGAAGCCTTGCATTACCTTTCAACCCGCCCCTACAGTTGTTTCATCGCCCCCGGTATCCGCGGCGTCCACGCCGATGCCACAGATTGCCCGAAGTTCTATTACACCGAGACAGAGGAAGATGCTGCAGCCAATTTCCGTGCCGTAGACGATCAGCTCATCTTCCTCGGGCACACGCACATACCTGCACTATTCGTCACGGGAAAGAGCGGCAAGGTGTATAAGACCGCGCCTCAGGATTTTACTTTAGAGCCTGACAAGCGATATATCGTGAACGTGGGCTCGGTGGGATATCCGCGGGAAGCAGACGGCAAATGCTTTTCCTCCTATGTTATATACGACGACGAGGAGCGCACGGTCACATACCGTTTCCTGCCGTTTTCGGTTGCGAGCGTGATGGAAAGGGGTAAGGGCGCCAAGCCGGTGCAGGAGAAGCCGGAGAACCCGCGCAACAAACGTCTCGCGCTGCTCGCGCTCGGGCTTGCCGTCGTTTCGGCCATTGTGGCAGTCGCCACCGTTGCGGTAGCGCGAAATGCACGCTTGCGCGATGATGCGCGCGCCGAGGAGGCGCAGAAGGATGCTCCCTTTGCAGTGAAAGATTTGCAGATAGGCGTAATGCAAACGCAAGTGCGCGCGAATCTTACTCTCAACAAGAAATCGCCGCCTGTCATATTGCGCATAGATTTCTACGCCCCTGGGGATGCGCTCGCGGGAAGCGACACGAAGGTTGTGAAGGCATCAAGCAAAGGGAAATTCGCCGTGCCGCCCAAGGCGGTCAGGGCGAAGTTCTCTTTGTTCCGCCAAGCCCCCTCCGATATCCCGCTCGTAAACGGTTTCGAACCGTCCGCAGAACGTTGACCTACGCAATCCCAAGCCCGCAAATGGATGCCAACGATTTCAAATGCCGCTGTTGCGGTGCGTGCTGCCGCATAAAGGATGGGATTGTGCGCGTTTCAGACTCCGAAATCGCAGCTGTTGCCGCCTATCTCAAGATGAGTGAAGCCGAGTTTATCGCCAACGAGACCGAACTCGCTCCAGACAGGAAGTCACTCATGCTCAAGAGTTACCCTGATGGAGCCTGCAAATATCTCACGGCAGACAATCTCTGCGCCATAAACGATGTAAAGCCGGAAAAATGCCGCACTTTCCCGCATGAATGGCAAAATCCGGATTCAGCCAGCGTCTGTCCGGGGCTTGCACCTACCGGAGGCGCCGCCGCGAGTGTTTCCACAGAAGAGGCCCAAAACGCCCTTTGCGCCAGCGGCTGGTTGCAGGAACGCTACCACTGCGACGATGGCGAAACCGTGGCACGCCACCTTTCTTTCAAGACCGTTTTCGACATAAACCCATTCGAGGTCGGCGGCAACCATGCTGCGGAAAAGCGCGAATACAAAAAGAGGATGGCGGCCATCGAGGTGCCGCTCGACCTTAAAGCCCTGTGGCGAAAGCCGGTGGCCGCACTTTCCAACGGCGAGATGAGAAGGGTGCTCCTCGCACGTCTAATATTGCAAGGAGTGCCTACGATAGATGTCGGCAGCGGCACGGGAGGTCTCGATGTCGAATGGCGCGCAAAACTTGCGCTCTTATCAGGCGAATTGGAAAAGCTCGGCGTAAGGCTCGTATTGCCCGGGCGCGCTCGCAATCCCGAGGGTCGCGCACATCCTCCGCCTCATCTAAATGTGCCCAAAAACGATAATAGAGGCAAAGAAATCGTCACAATTCGCAACATCACGGTTCGCGTGGGCAAGCGGTTGCTGTTTGATGATTTCTCTTGGATCATCCGTGAAGGGGAGCGTTGGGTGCTCCAAGGCGAGAACGGCAGCGGCAAAACGACACTCTTTGCGCTTATAACGGGAGATTCTCCCCTTGCCTATGCTTGCGACATATCGGTGTTCGGCTTCAATCGCGGGAAATGTGCAGTCCCGATGGAAAAGATACGCGATAAAATCGGCGTCGTTTCGTCGGAAAGGCAAGCATATTTGGGGCTTTCGCCGCAAAAACAGCTGGATTTGGCGTTGAAAGCGCGCACGAGGCTCTTGCTTCTGGATGAACCTTGCTGTAATCTCACCCATGCCGAAGCCGTGCAATTCGCATCAAAGGTATCCGCCTGGCTCGATGACCACCCCCGTGCAGCCGCTATTTGGATAGAGCACTCATCCGATATGCTCCCTGCCTCGTTCGACCGTCTCCGCGTGCTCGCGCCCCGCCCCCGAGAGCCCAGCCGCGAAACATAATTCGCAACTCTTCGCGGTTGCCGCCGGACTTTTTTTACACTATTTTCAGGCTGGAAGATTCGGGGATGGAAATATCCGCCACCGCCACTGAAAGACCGCCGCCGAAACCAGAGGCGAGGAGGCGTCCCCTTGCCCCGCACCAGACGATTGTCGCAGGCACCGTTGCAGAGGCGGAATTGCCGATTGCATCGCCGGAGAGGAGAAGTTTCTCGCGCGGGAAGCCTATGGTGCGCGCAAGCTGTCTTATCATGTACATATTCGCCTGATGCGGCACAAAAGCGGCGTAATTTGCTTCCGAAGTGCCTGTTTCTGCAAGAAATGCCTTGATGAGAGCGGAAACTTTCGTCGACACGAAGGAAAAGACGGCAAAGCCATCCATACTTATGTGACCATCGTGCGGCAAGGTCAAGGCTTCGCCGTGCGCACCATCCGATAGGAAACGGAAACGCCAAGGCACAGAAGGGGAGGAAGCGGGCGAGACGAGAGTAGCGGTGCCAGCATCCGCCATCACGGGAACGGTCGCTTCATCATCCGGTCGCACCCGCGGTGTCTGGACGTCTCCATCCAGAAGAAGCACCTTGCGCATCGTGGATTTTGCTAAAAGAGATGAGAGATATAGACCATACAGGTAGCCGGAACAGGCGAGATTGACATCGAAAGCGATGATATTTTCTTCAAGGTCGAGCAGTTTTTGCGCCTGGCATGCATTGCATGGCATTTGCCGGTCTGGCGTAAAAGTGACGAAAATGACGGCTCCAACCTCCGATATTGGTGTTTTTGTGTCTGCGAGGAGTGATTTTGCCGCCTTCACCGAGAGCGAGAGAGCGCTCTCGCCTTCTTCTGCCACGCGGCGGGAAACGATTCCGAGGGCGGAAACGATTTCTTTCGCTCTTTCCGGGGTGGCGGTGATTTTTGAAAGCGTATCGAGGTTGTCCACGCTTCTTGCCGGCAGGCATGCATGGATGCCGTCGATTTTGACGCCCTCCACCGTAAAAATGGAAGAAGGACGAGGCATGGGAGAGGCGACTACCTGTTTGGACATATCCATGCCGCATATTGTACCATTTTTCGCACCAGAGTGCCAGCGGGTCATGGGCATGGGCTGGGAATCCAATGGGCATTGGACTGGAATTCAATGCCCATTGAATCCGAATTCAATGCCCATCACTTTCCAATCCAATGCCCATTGGATTCCCGACCAATGCCCATGGGGTTCGGGACCAATGCCCATTGGTCGGACCCCGCCACCGCCTGCTATGGCAAGTGCGATACCCGTGTCGTTGTCTCTTCATGGCGGTATTTCTATTTGCCCAGAGCCGCGCATATGCGGCGGAAGAACTCCTTCGGTGCTCTTTGAAGCGCCTTCCATATTGCCGCGGGCACCGTTTTGCCGGCGTTTTCCCCCGTGGCCTTTTTCATGCGCCTGAGGCGCTTGGAAAGCATCTTCCTGGCCGTAGCGACCCGCTTGAGCGCCCATTTCCGTTGCGGATGGGAGGCGAAGTATTCTGTCACGTGGTTTATGCCTGTCCGGTAGCTCTCGGCCTTCTTTTCGTTGAACGGCGAACGGACGATCGATGCGGCGTCTCCATTGGTGCAATATACGTAGCATGGTCTTTCGACTAGTGCGAACGACGGAATATCGCCGAAAAGTTCCGTTATGAACGGCCAGTCTTCAAAGTAAATCCCCTCTATGAAACGCCGCGATTTCAGCAAGTCCGCACGGAAGAACTTATTCCATGCCGAGGACTGAATTTTTCGTTTGCCGACAAGTTTCTTCAACGCCGGCGCCATCCGGCGCCACTTGACGCGCAATGGCGTTTCCGCCGCTTTCGCGCCGGACTGCTTGGAGGCGGAGGAATCGGCATCTTTATCGTAAATGGCCGAGACTACCACGCTCTCGCCGGATTCTTCCGCCACGCGCATGAATGTCTCGAGCGCATGCGCTGGAAGAAAATCGTCCGAATCGAGGAATGTTACCCATTCGCCGCTTGCAGCATCGAGCCCCGTGTTGCGCGCACCGGAAAGCCCTTTGTTCTCTTGGGTGTAAACGCGTATGCGCTTATCGCGCATGGCGTAATCGGCCAGGATTTCACTGGAGGAATCTTGCGAACCGTCATCTACGCATATCGCTTCAAAATCCTTGAACGTCTGGGCAAGGACGGAATCGAGACATCTCTTGAGATACTTCTCGACATTGTAAACCGGGATTATGAGTGAGACTTTCATGTTGGCGGCTTTTGTCGTGTTTTATTTGCCGAGGCAATGATTGTTGCAAGTTTAGCATTTGTGCCGCGAAAAGTCAATGGGCGATTTGGAAAGTCGGCAGGAAGCTGGATTTTCGGTTGCGGGCATTGATAATGGCGACGGAATATGGTATAATATGCAACCATATGAACCTTTTGAAGTTGCTTATAGGAACGAAGAACGACCGCGAGCTGAAGAAGCTTTGGCCGATTGTGGCGAAGATCGACAAGATTGAGGCCGAATACGAGGCCAAAGGCTTTGCCGATGCCGATTATCCGCGCATGACCGAAGAGTTTCGCAAGCGTGTAGCCGGCGGCGAGAGTTTGGATTCGATTTTGCCCGAGGCGTTTGCTCTTGTGAAGAACGCGTGCCGTCATCTTGTCGGAACCAAGGCGATGGTTTGCGGCCATGAGCTTGAATGGAACATGATTCCGTTCGACGTGCAGCTTTTGGGCGGCATCGTGCTTCACCAGGGCAAGATTGCCGAAATGCAGACCGGCGAGGGCAAGACTCTGGTGGCAACCCTGCCTCTCTATCTGAACGCGCTTGCCGGCAAGAACGTCCAGCTCGTGACGGTGAACGACTACCTCGCGTTGCGCGACGCCACATGGATGGGGCACCTCTACAAGTTCCTCGGTCTTACCGTGGGGTGCATCCAGAACTCAATGGAGTCTGCCGAGAGGCGTGAACAATACAGGTGCGATATCACATACGGCACAAACAGCGAGTTCGGCTTCGACTATCTGCGCGACAACGGCATGGCCCAGCAGCCGGAAAGCGTGGTTCAGAACGGTCACAACTTCGCGATTGTCGACGAAGTGGACTCCATTCTCATAGACGAGGCGAGGACGCCGCTCATCATCAGCGGTCCTGCGAGCATATCCACAAGCCATGTCTACCGCGATTTGCGTCCGATGGTGGATGCGATTGTGCGCGTCCAGACGACGCAATGCAACGACCTCATACATGACGCGAAGAAGGCGTGGGACGCGGGGGACGTGGAGACGGTGAAGAACAAGATCTACCAGGTCTACCACTCCATGCCGCGCCACAAGCAGCTCATGCACCTCCTTGAGAATCCCGAGATACGCAAGCTGCATGAAGATGGCGAAATGCAGATGCTCTCGGAGATGCGCAAGGAGCTGGCGAGGTCGTTGCGCGACGAGCTCTATTTCACGATAGACGAGCGCACAAGGGAGGTCTCGCTCACCGACAAGGGGTGCGAGAAGATATATCCGCAAGACCCGACTCTCTTTGTTCTTCCAGACCTTGCTGCGCAAATGAGCGCGATAGACGGCGACAAGAGCCTGACTGACGCCGAGCGGCTCGAAAAGCGCCGCGATGCGCAGAGCAACTTCGTGGAGCGGAGCGACCGCGTGCATGTGGTGGATCAGCTCTTGAGGGCATACTGCCTCTACGAGAAGGATGTCGACTATGTAGTCCAGGACAACCACGTGTATATCGTCGACGAGTTCACCGGGCGCGTTCTTCCCGGCCGCCGCTGGTCGGACGGGCTCCATCAGGCCGTGGAGGCGAAGGAAGGCGTGGAGATAGAGAAGGAAAGCCAGACCTTCGCGACGATTACAATCCAGAACTACTTCCGTCTCTACAAGAAGCTTTCCGGCATGACCGGCACGGCGGAGACGGAGGCACGCGAGTTCAAGGACATCTACAAGCTCGGCGTCGTATCCGTGCCCACCAACAAGCCGGTGAACCGGGTGGACGGCAACGACCAGATATATCGCACGCAGCGCGAGAAGTACAAGGCGATAGTCGCCGATGTGGCGGAGCGGCACGCGAAGGGTCAGCCGATACTTCTCGGCACGGTGACGGTGGATACTTCCGAGATTCTCTCGCGCATGCTCAAGATTGCGCACATACCGCACGAAGTGCTGAACGCGAAGAACCATGCGCGCGAAGCGGAGATTGTGGCGCTTGCCGGCATGAAGGGGGCGGTCACGATCGCCACGAACATGGCAGGCCGCGGCACGGACATCAAGCTTGGCGAAGGCGTGACGGAGCTCGGGGGGCTTCATGTGATAGGCTCCGAGCGCCACGAATCGCGGCGTATCGACCGTCAGCTCAGGGGCCGCTGTTCGCGTCAAGGCGACCCTGGCTCGTCGCAGTTCTTCATATCGCTCGAAGACCCGCTCATGCGGCTTTTCGGTTCGCAGAAGATAGCCGGGCTCATGCAGCGCCTTGGTCTCGAAGAGGGTGAAGTCATGGAGCACAAGTGGCTCAACCGTTCCGTCGAGACGGCCCAGAGGCGCGTCGAACAGCAGCATTACGCCGTCAGAAAGAGGACGCTTGAATACGACGACGTGATGAACAAGCAGCGTTCGGTGGTGTATGAACTCCGTTCGCGCGTGCTCATGGGCAGCCCGGAAGAAGTCCACTCGCTCGTCCTCGATGTCATAAACGACATCATACTCACGCAGTCCGAGAGGTATCTTGCAAGCGAAAAGGACGGGAGCGTGGACGATTTTCTCGCCTGGCTCGGCGTGACATTCCCCGTCTCCGTGACGGAAGAAGAGCTTAGGCCTCTCATGGGTACGCCAGATGCGGCCGGCGAACTCGTCTACAAGCGCGTCGAGGAAGCTTACGAGGCGAAGTGCGCGAGCGAAGACCCCGAAACGCTGCCTTTCATGGAGCGCGGAGTGTTCCTTTCCGTAATCGACCGCGAATGGCAGGACTTCCTCCGTGCCATGGACGACCTGCGTCACGGCGTGTCGTTGCGTGCGTATGGACAGCGGGATCCGCTTGTCGAGTACAAGAAAGAGGCGTTCGGGATGTTCGAGCAGTTGATGACCGCAATAAAGACGAAGGTTGTCACGACGGAGTTCCGCAGTGCCACGCGCACTCGCATGGAGAGGATGATGAGGGCGATAGAGGCGAGCCGGCGCGCGGCTTCCACCAACCAGAACGCGATAGGCGTGGATGGGGATCCTGCGGCACGCGCCTCTGCGGTTCCGGCCAAAGCCGTGGCCGATGCGCCCAAGCGCGCTCCGGTAGGGGAAGACCGTGCACAGCCCAAAACGGTTGCGGATGTGTTTGCTTCGATGATGTCCAATCCGGGGATGGCGGCTTCGCTTGCCGCGGGTCCTGCTGTCGGGGTGGGCGCGCCTCAGGCGCAAAATCCTGCGTTCCGGAATGTCGGGCGCAACGATCCGTGTCCGTGCGGGTCGGGTAAAAAGTTCAAGAAATGCTGCGGGAGGAACATGCCATGACTACAGCCATAATAGTTGCTGCGGGTAAATCCGAAAGAATGGGAGCCGGAACCGATAAAGCGTTCCTTTCCCTTGTGAACAAGCCGGTCGTCGCATGGAGTCTCCTGGCGTTCGAAAGATGCCCCGAGATTGACCGCATCATCCTCGTAGTGCGGAAAGACCAGATTCTCGCCTCGAAGGCGGTGGCGAAGATGTTCGGCATCTCGAAACTCCAGACTGTCGTTCCTGGCGGCAACAGGCGTCAGGAATCGGTGCAGGCGGGTCTCGCCGTATGCGATATCGATACGCGCTACGTGGTCGTCCACGATGGTGCGCGCCCGCTTATAACGAGCGATGTCATCTCCGAGGTCGTGAAGATGGTCAAACGCAACCCCGCCGTCACGGTCGCGCGCAGAATGACGGATACCGTAAAGCGCATCGACAAGGGCGTTACGGTTGTCGAGACTCTGGACCGCGACAAGCTCTGGGCGGTGCAGACGCCCCAGGCCTTCCAGTTCAAGGTTTTGCGCGATGCGTATAAGAACAACCAGGACAAGAGCGTCACCGACGACTGCCAGATTGTGGAAGCCGCCGGCGTGCAAGTGAAGGTCTGCGAAAACCGCAAGCCCAACCTTAAGATTACCACAGTGGAGGATTTGCAGATCGCGGGCGTCCTTTTGAAGTAATGCCATGGCAAAGAAGTTCGCTATATTAGGGGATATACACTCCAACCTGGAGGCCCTGAACACGGTTCTCGACGATTGCCGCCGGGAAGGCGTGACGGATTTCTTTTGCACCGGCGATGTGATTGGCTACAATGCCTCCCCGCGCGAGTGCATGAAGATCGTCCGCGATTTGGGTTGCCCTGTCGTGAAAGGCAACCATGACGACTATGTCTCCGATCTGGGGCAGGACCTCAACAACTTCCATCCTCATGCCGCTCGCGTAATCGAGTGGACTCGCGAGCAGCTTGAAGATGACGACATCGCCTGGCTGGGCGCTCTTCCCTACACCGTCACGAAACTCGGCATGACGATTGTCCATTCCACAAACGACCAGCCGCAGAACTTCGGCTATGTTTTCGACAATCTTCAGGCGGAGGCGAACTTCATACAGCAGAAGACGCCGCTCTGCTTCCATGGGCATACGCACTGCCCGATGATATACGAGAAGTCGATGAGCGGGGTGTGGAGGATAGACGCGCAGGATATGAAACTGCAGATGGGGCGCAAGTACTTCATCAATGTAGGCTCCGTGGGGCAGCCTCGCGACGGGAATCCGCGCGCCACATACGTCATCTACGACCAGGCCACGCGCGAAGTCAGGTTCCGCAGGCTTGAGTACGATATCCAAACGGCGCAGGCGAAGATACGCGCGGCCGGGCTCCCCGAGCGCCTCGCAGAACGTCTCCAATACGGTCAATGATGAAGAACAAGCCTATTCTTTCCCTTGTCATGGCGCTTGCGGCGTTGCAGACGCTTCATGCCGAGCGCAACCTCGGCCTCGGTGTGGATGCATATGCAAGCCTGAAGCCAGTCGTTGATGGCGTCCTGCAAAAGGGCGCGCCCGCCATTGCGTTTTCTCCGTTTTCCTTCGAGCTCGCCTGCTGCTCGTTTGCAGAGGCTTTCGATTCCATAGGCAGGGCGGATATAGCCGAGAACATGGGCGTGTTGACAGACTTCGATTCCGCCTACCGCCCGCTTGTCGAGAAGTTCCTTTCGCCCGAGGCGAATGCGGCCACGAACGGCTTTTCGATGCTGGCGGCGCGCGCCTTGTGCCTGCCGGACGTATTCCAGGCGAATGTCGAATACCGCAAACGCATAAACGAGATGAACGGCACCGCCGTATGCCTGGATCACCCGCCCACCGGCGCGGAATCCTGGTTCAAGGCGATGATGGACGCCCAGATGGAAGACTTCGCGTATCCCGTGAGTCTGCGCCACGACCCATCGCTCTACCGCTTTATCGACGCTGTCGTAGTCAGGGCCACGGTCGGGGTGGGCACTGGAGCGCAGCTAAAAGCGGTAGGGTTTGCGCCCGAGGACGCGAAAATCTCGGTCGTTCCGTTCTTGCGCTTTCCCGCGACAGTGTCATATTGCCGGAACGAACGCGGCTTTACCGTGCGCGTGCCGCTGGCCGAAAACACCTTCCTCTACATTCTCACCCCTCTGAAAGGCAAGTCTCTCGCTTCGCTTGAAGCCTCCGTCAAGGGCGAGAACATCCGCGAAATCATCGCAGGTGTCGAATCCGTCACGGAAAAGGATTGCGGCTCGGTGGATGGCGTAGTGGAACTCCCGGCCATGGACTTCACAAGCATCGTCGATACCGATGCCGCGTTCACGGTCGCGAAGATTCCCACCTCCGGTTTCGTGCACATCGATTCTTCCCTCGCCAAGCGCGAATCCTTCCAGTATACGCGATTCATCTTGGAAGGCGCACCCGCGGAACCCGCCGAAGACGGCAAGAGCGCAAAGAAGCGGCAAGCGAACGACAAGGGGCAAAGGAGGTTCGTGTTCAACCGTCCGTTCCTCTTCTTTATCTACAACCGGGAAGCGGATTTGATACCGGTAATCGGACGCTTCACGGGGAAGTGACGCGCCAAGGCACAATTTCAAGGAGCGAATATGTCAGATACGCCTGAAACTACGAGCAATTACAACGCTGCGAACATCCAGGTTCTTGAAGGTATGGAAGCGGTGCGCAAGCGCCCCGCCATGTATATAGGAGATACGGGCGAGCGCGGCTACCACCATCTTGTGTACGAAGTGGTGGATAACTCCATCGACGAGGCTCTTGCCGGATACTGCACGATGATCGATGTGATTATCAACCCCGACGGTTCGCTTACGGTGCAGGATAACGGACGCGGCATTCCCGTGGACATGCATCCGACGCAGCACAGGCCCGCGATCGAGGTGGTGCTCACCGTGCTTCATGCCGGCGGCAAGTTCGACGGCTCGAATTACAAGGTCTCGGGCGGCCTCCACGGTGTGGGCGTGAGTTGCGTGAACGCGCTTTCCGACTGGATGAAGGTGGAGGTGAAGCGTGCGGGCAAGGTGCATGAAATAGAGTTTTCGCGCGGTCATGTCACAAAGCCTCTCGAGGTGATTGGCGAGTGCGGAGCTGAAACCGGCACCAAAGTGACGTTCTTCCCGGACCACACCATATTCTCTTGCCGTGCCTTCAAGTGGGAAACCCTGTGCGCCCGCCTGCGCGAACTCGCCTTCCTCAACAAGGGCGTGACCATCCATTTCCGCGACGATGAGGGCGAGGCGCACCACGAAGAGACCTTCCACTACGAGGGCGGCATTGACGAGTTCGTGGAATACCTCAACGTCAACAAGAAGGCGCTTTCGCCCGTCATACACTTCGAGGGCGAGAAGGAAGGCACCACGGGAATGGTGCAGGCCGAGGTGGCGTTCCAGTATACCGAGTCGTATACCACGCTTGAGCAGACCTACTGCAACAACATACACACCATCGAGGGCGGTACGCACCTATCCGGTTTCCGCCGCGCACTGACGAGCACCATCAACAAGTACGGCGCCGACCAGAAGCTCATCAAGGAGAAGGACAAGGTCACTGGCGATGACATGCGCGAAGGACTTACGGTAATCGTCTCGGTGAAGGTGCCGCAGCCTCAGTTCGAGGGTCAGACCAAGACAAAGCTCGGCAACGGCGAAGTGGATGGCATCGTGGCGGGAATCGTGAGCGACAAGCTCATGACGTTCTTCGAAGAGAACCCCGCCGTTGCGAAGACCGTGATTGAAAAGACTTTGCTCGCGTGCCGCGCCCGCGAGGCTGCGCGTGCGGCGCGCGAATCCACACGCCGCAAAGGCGTGATGGATGGGCTTTCCCTCCCCGGTAAACTCCGCGACTGCTCGGAGCGCGATCCCGCCAAGACCGAACTCTTCCTCGTCGAGGGCGATTCCGCAGGCGGCAGTGCGCAGACGGGGCGCGACCGCGCCACTCAGGCGATTCTCCCTCTGCGAGGCAAGGTCATAAACGTCGAGAAGGCGCGTATCGACCGCGTCCTCGCCAACCAGGAAATCCGCACTCTCATCACTGCAATCGGCTGCGGTTTCGCCGAGGAGTGGGACATCTCGAAGGCGCGCTACCACAAGATAGTCATCATGACCGATGCCGATGTGGATGGTGCGCACATCAGGACGTTGCTTCTCACCTTCTTCTACCGGAAGATGCCCGAACTTATCGAGAAGGGCTATGTGTATCTCGCGCAGCCGCCGCTCTACAAGGTCGAGCGCAAGAAGAAGATCGAATACGTCCTGACCGATGGCGAGCTCACTTCCAAGCTGCTCACGCTCGGCCTTGACGACTTCGACGTGCCGGAAGCTTCCGGCGCCTCCATGGACAAGGAGCGCGCCCGTGAGTTCCTCACGCTCCTTGCCGAAATCGAAGCCACCGAGAAGATGGTTGCGGAACGCGGTTTCGACGCGGCAGCGCTCGTTGCCGATTCCACCCAGCAGGGCAGCGGCGCATCCATGCTCAGGAAGGAGTTCGCATCGCTTTCGGGCTATGGCTACACGCACGACGATTGGTTCGGCGGCAAGCTCCGCAAACTTCTCGACGACGTCCGCGCCCACGGCAAGCAGGGGCTTAGCATCTATCGCTTCAAGGGTCTTGGCGAAATGGATGCCGACGAACTCTTCGACACGACCATGAACCCGGCCAAGCGCCGCATGCTCCGCGTGAAGATGGAAGATGCTGTCGCCGCCGACCGCATGTTCACGCTTCTCATGGGCGACGAGGTAGAGCCGAGGCGCAAGTTCATTGAAGACAACGCTCTGAACGTCCGCAATCTGGACTTCTGACGAGCCGCCCGAAGGCAGAGCCAAAACTTGCCGGAATCGCGCACACAATCCGCTTCCCGGCAAGTTTTCGCGTTGCAAACGGAGAAAGAGGAGAAAGGCGGATGAAGCACGAACCTGTGGATTTGGCGATAATCGGGGCAGGCCCGGCAGGCTTGATGGCGGCGTGGTCTGCCGTAAAGCGTTCCCTCAATGTGATTGTAATCGAGCGCAAGGCGCGTATCGGCTCCAAAATGCTCATGACCGCCAACGGGCGGTGCAACTTCACGAAGGATATCCCCATCCGGCAGATGCTGGAGGATATCGGTGGCGAGGCGGCGGGATTTGTCGCGCCCGCGCTCAAGAGCCTTCCGCCATCCTCCATTGCCGGGCTTTTCCGTTCGCGCGGACTCGCGATAAAGAAGATGACGGATTCGCGGCTCTTCCCTGCGAGCGAAAAGGCGGCGGACGTGGTGCACATCTTTGGCGACATGCTGAGGGACAAGGCGGTGCCGCTTCTCTGCAACGCGCCCGTCACTGGTTTGCAGCAGATGAAGAACGGCTTTATCGTGGGGCTGGGAGGGTTTACGCTTTGGGCGAAGAACGTGCTTATCGCAACAGGCGGCATGTCTTTCCCGAAAACCGGCTGCTTCGGCGACGGATACCGTTTCGCGAAGTCGCTGGGGCACACGCTTGTGCCTTGCCGGGCGGGTTTGACGGGTTTCGAGCTCCGTCACGGCCGTGGCAAGGAACGCTTCGCCTTCGCGCGCGCGTCCATATTATATAAGGGCGGCGAGGAATTATGCTCGTATCAGGGCGAAGTGGAGTTCGAGCCGTGGGGCGTCACGGGCGCCGCCGTATACAATTGCCAGCGCCTTGTCGCCAAGCACGGCGTGACATCGTTTACCTTGCGCCTCGATACGCCAGCCGGAGTGTTCGAGTTCCAGAATCCACAACCACGTCCGCTGAAAGAGGCTATCGTCACCATAGGCGGCGTGAAACTGGATGAGGTCGATCCGTTCACCATGTCTTCGCGTCTGGTGCCGGGGCTCTATTTCGCGGGAGAGGTGCTTGATATAGACGGGCCCACCGGCGGCTACAACCTCACCCTCGCATTCGCCACCGGCCACCTCGCCGCCATATCCGTCAAGTGAGGCGGCCGCATTGACTTTCAGCCCGTTTTCTGCTACAATACGCGCCATGAAAAACGATTGCATATTCTGCGCCATTGGCGCTGGCGAGATACCTTCATTCAAGATATACGAAGATGAAGTATCGCTTGCATACCTCGATATAAACCCCTTCAGTTTCGGCCATACGCTCGTAATTCCGAAGGCGCACAGCGCCAATCTCGCCGAGACAAGCGACGAAACGCTTGCCATGCTCGTCTCGCGCGTGAAGAAGATAGCCCGGCATATCAAGGAAACGCTTCCGTGCGACGGCTACAACATCCTGCAAAACAACGGCGAAGCGGCCGGGCAAAGCGTCCATCACATCCATTTCCACATTGTGCCGCGCATGGCCGGGGACAAGCTTGAGTTCGTGAACTCGAAAGGCGACATGGCGGCGCTCCAGGCTCTTGCCGAACGCCTGAAGATGTGACAGAGGCGGAGTTCATAGACAATCCGCGCTGGGCGGAGATGTTCGAGGCGTCGTACGACGCCCCCCGCCAGCGTAGCGTGCCCGCCCACGAGGATTGCTCGCCCGTGGAAGCCGAAGGCGCGGCCATGCACCTCAAAACGGGCGGCACGCTCGGTGTGATGCCCGGCTACGAAGAGCGTCCCGGGCAGATAGACATGCTCAAGGCGATAGTCCGCGCCTACAACGAGCGCGAACACCTGATGATAGAAGCAGGGACGGGCGTAGGAAAGTCGTTGGCGTATCTCATACCGTCCATTCTCTGGAGCCATCTGAACGATACGCCCGTCGTCATATCCACGGCTACGCGCAATCTCCAGTCGCAACTCGTCGAGCACGACATACCGCGGGCGCTTTCGGTGCTTGGAGACGGGCGGAAGGGCTTCAAGGTCTCATTGCTCAAGGGGCGCGGCAACTATCTTTGCCTGAAAGCGGTGGACGAGTTTTTCGAGTCTGGCTATTGGACGATGTCGAAGGAAGACCAGGCCGCCATGCCCGCTTTCATAGACTGGCTCAAAAGGACGAAAGACGGCGACCTGGATCTTTTCGACGCTCTGCCGCGTTCCGTGCTCACCTTGCCCGGCGAGGAATGCCCCGGTCGGCATTGCCCTCACTATGCGCGCTGTTTCGTCTACCGGGCGCGCAAAAGGGCGGCGGAGGCGGATTTGGTGATAGCAAACCATGCGCTGGTCATAGCCGATGCGGCCAGTGCGGGCGAAGCGCAGTTGCTGCCGCCATACGGCAGGCTGGTGCTGGACGAGGCGCACAATCTCGAAGCTATCGCCACCGACCAGCTCAGCAAGGAGCTTTCCATGCCGGAGCTCATGCGCATACTCAATCGCCTCGAGAGGCGTTCCCGCTCCCGCATGGCCAGGCGAAGCGGCGTCTTTGCAAGCGTGGCGCGACTTCTCGCACGCGACTTGGTGGATGAAACAAGCGTAGAGACTTTAGGCTCGCTCCTCAACAAGGGCGCCACATCCATCCCAGGCATAGTGAATGCGGCGGAGGGCTTGTTCGACGTCCTGGAGAAACTTGTCGCTCCTTCCGGCGGCAAGGGTGCGTGCCGTTATCGCGTCTCGAGAGTGCAAACCGGCGTCAAGGTGCGCCAGCATTCCGTAAACGGCATCTTTGAAAACTACGACTCCCGCATTTGGAGCGAAGCAGACCTCGCAGCGGCACAGGCGAAACTCGAGACTCATCTCGCCTCGCTCGTCAATATACTCCATTCCATGCGAAGCGAGCTGGTGGACCGCTATGAGGCCAAGGGCCTCCCTTCGCCCCATGCCGACCTCGCCACGCAGATTAAAGGCATAGCCGATGCGATAGTGGAGTTCGCCAACATGGCGGCGTTTGTTGTCGCAGGCGAGAAAGAGACGTATGCCTACTGGGGCGAGTTCGTCCACCCGGAAAAGCGCCACTCCTACCTGCGCCTTGTGGCGGCGCCCCTTTCGGTGGCGGGGGACTTGGAGGAGATGCTCTACAAACCAAAGGATTCGGTTATCCTTTCTTCGGCCACGCTGCGCGTCGGGCGCGATTTCAAGTATATGATGCGCCGGCTCGGCTGCGGCGAACGTTTCCGCTCCCTCACCGCGCCTAGCCCATTCGACTATCTTCGCCAGACCCTCGTCCTGGCGCCGGAGTGCATGCCGGATCCCTCAAGCCGCGCATCGGATTATGTCGCCGCGCTCTCGGATTTGACGGTCGAGCTCTTCCGCGCCACACGCGGAAGGGCGCTTGCGCTTTTCACGAGCTACGAAATGATGAACAGCGTCGCTCAACGCGTCCGCGACGCCCTCGGTGACGCCGGCATCCACCTCATTGTTCAGGGCGAAGGAGTCTCACGAGAGGCAATGGCGAAGGCTCTCAAGGATTCGCCCGGGGAAACCGTTCTCTTTGGAGCGCAGTCCTTCTGGGAAGGCGTGGACGTGGCAGGCGAAGCTTTGAGCTGCGTACTTGTGGCGAGACTGCCTTTCGCCCAGCGCACAGACCCTATCGTGGAGGCGAGGAGCGAAAAGATCGAGCGCGAAGGGTTGAGTTCCTTCCGCGACTACTATCTCCCTGAAGCCGTGATAAAGTTCCGCCAGGGCTTCGGCAGGCTTGTCAGGTCGAGGAGCGACCGTGGCGTCGTGGTGGTGGCGGATTCCCGCATCGTCACCAAAAACTATGGGGCCTCTTTCCGCCACGCCATCCCTGCAAGCGTCCATTCCGTAAAGAATATCGAAGAGTTGACCGGACGCGTCAACGACTTCTTCTCGGCTTTATGACCCAAAAACCATCCACCGCAACGACTATGAACCACCCGACCGCTGCCATCTCCCCGTGCTGCCTTACCATTGCAGGAAGCGATTCCGGCGGCAACGCCGGCGTACAGGCCGATTTGAGGGCTTTCCATGCCTACGGACTCCACGCCTGCACCGTCTTTACCGCGCTTACCGCGCAAAATCCGTTTGGGGTCTCCGCCATACTCCCCGTGAGCGTGGACTTCATTTCAGCGCAGCTTGATGCCGTCTTGGGCGTCTACGCCATCCGTGCGTTGAAGACCGGCATGATGGCGGAGCCGCAAATCATTGAATGTGTGGCCGGAAAGCTCTCGCGCCATCCGGAGATTGCAAAGGTGATCGACCCCGTGATGGTCGCGACGAGCGGAGCCAAACTCGTCTCCGACGCCGCGATTGGCACTCTCAAGGCGCAGCTCCTGCCTCTTGCGCGGCTCGTCACGCCGAACTTGCCCGAGGCGCGCGAGCTCGCAGGCCCGAAATACGCCAATGCCACAGCCGAGGAACTCGCAAAGATTCTCCATGATGATCTTGGCGTCGCGGTGCTTGTCAAGGGCGGACACGACGACGGCAACGAAGTCACCGACATTTTGTGCGATGAAGCGGGCGAGATAGCCCGTTTTGGCGCTTTACGCATAGAACATCCCGTCTCGACGCACGGCACCGGGTGCACGCTGGCGGCGGCGCTGGCGGCGGAATTGGCTCTGGGACGCAACCTCCCCGAGGCCGTAAAAGGTGCCAAGGAACACGTCCACAAGGCGATTTCGTCGTCTTATCTCGTTGGGGAAAACTGCGGCGTCCTCGGGTTCGTGGGGCGCTGAAACGGCTTGGGGCGTATATATGGAAGAGAGACTCCAAAACATACTGGCGCACGCAGGCGTCGCATCCAGAAGGGGGGCAGCGGCGATAATCGAGGCGGGAAGGGTGGTGGTGGATGGCAAAATCGTCACCGAGCCCGGGCTAAGGGTGAATGGGCAGACCGCCCTCATACTCGTTGACGGCAGGCGTATCGCGGCGGCAGAGAAAAAACGCACCATAGTCCTTTACAAGCCTGTGGGCGTGCTTTCGTCGATGAGCGACCCGTTTGGCGGCAAGACCGTGGCAGACCTTTTGCGCGGGCAAATCCCCGAACGCCTCGTCCCTGTGGGCAGATTGGATAAAGATTCCGAAGGCCTTCTTCTAATGTCCAACGATGGCGATCTCGCCTTGCGCCTCACCCATCCGCGCTATTCGCACGAAAAGACGTACATCGTGCGTGCCGCCGGCAGATGGAACGACGAAAAACTCGCCATCCTACGGGGCAGTGTGAAAATGCCAGATGGTTACATGACCCGCCCCGCTGCGGTAAAAGTGCTGAAAACGCAGGAAAACAATATCACTTTGCTCGAATTTAGGCTTCGCGAGGGACGCAAAAGGCAAATCCGCTACATGTGTTCGGCGGCTCATCTTACAGTCCTTTCCCTTAAACGCATCGCCATCGGGGCTTTCATGCTCCCCAAAGAACTCGAAAGCGGTGGTTGGCGAGACCTCACCCCCGCCGAACTCGCCGCGCTGAAAGAATGAGCCTCTGGCAATGTTGCCGCAGGGGGAGGGCGCCGACAAACCGCGCCTTGGCGGGGCGATTAGGGGCGTTTGAGGGCGAAAGTCCAAGGAAATAACCTAAAACCTGCAAAACCAAGCGGTTATCGGTCGCGGGAGCAGACCTCCTGCGACTAATGGGCATGGGTCGGAAATCCAATGGGCATTGGACGGGAATCCAATGGGCATTGGTCGGGAATTCAATGGGCATTGAATTGGAATCCAATGGGCATTGAATTCCTGAGTGATGGGCATTGAGTTCCCAGGTGATGGGCATGGGGCGACTAACGGCTTCGGCTACTTCTCTATCACTATGCGCTGGAGTTGCGGACGCATAGCGCGGTTTTCGTCGTAGAAGCAGACTGTGACGGAAATCGGCTTCTTGACGTGTTCCGGCATGTCGCATATGACAATCTTCCCGCCAACTACCCTCGCGGGGCCTTCGCGCACATAAGCGAGCCGTCCGGCAGGCACCCTGAGAGGGAAATCAGACCGCGACGCCTTTTGGTCCGCCAGCATCTCGAAGTCCGTACGCGGCCACGGCAAGTTCACTTCAGCCTGCTGGACGCATCTTTTGAACTTGTCATCTCCCGGATAAACCATCTGGAACGATGCCGACCTCGCCCGGCGTCCGGCAGGGTCGTAGCGGTTGTATCTGACGAGCCACCTTCCCTTGCCTGCATACTCGACCGGGCCTTGTATCTTCTGCAGCATAATCCGCTCCTCGGCGTCAGGATCGGTCGGTCTCGGATTTTCGGCTCCGGCTTCCAGCCCCGTCCATGTCACAGGGCGGCCTTCAGGCACGATCTTGTCGAACACGGGCCTCACGCTGAACTCCATGTCCTTCGTTCCGAACACGACTTGCAGGTGCGCCTTCGGGTTTTGCTTCAGCACCTCGCCGTCCTGCTCGTATCCAAGGACGGTGAACGCGCCCTTGCCGCGCGGCAGTGACTCGTAGTCGGAAATCATCTTGGCGATCCGCGCGTCAGGATACCAGCAGCCGTTGCTGACGACTCCCTCGCCAATGCCGCCTTTGCGCGACGACGCTACGGCCATGAAGGCGAAGTAGCGTCCGAGGTCGCGGCACAGCTCGTCCGACCAGTCGAAATGCCCGCCCCCGACATCGACCCACATGGAGAACGTTGCGCCTTCCACCTCCTTCATGAGCGCGCGCGAAAGCTCCCTCCTGTTGTATCCGTCTTCATACTCTCCGGAGATGAGCATAAGCGGCACTCTCTTGCGGGCTGCCTTGCACGCTGCCTCCCAGCACGGACGCCCCGGCGTGGGCCAGTCGCCCTTGATCGACACGGCGCAAAGCGTCCGCTCCGGACGCGCCGCGGCAAAGAGGTACGGAAAAGTCGCCATCGCGGAATGTCCGAACGGCGCCAGCGGCGCGGTCGAAAGCTCCGGATGCCCGGAATCTTCCGCGAGTCTTCCAAGGACTCCTTCAATCGCCGCTATTTCGCCTGCTTCCAGCTTGTCCCACGCCTGCGGAACCATCGGCGTAATCCAGAGTATGGCCACATCGGACTTGGCGAGCATGGCTCTGAATGCGGGATGGGCGAATATGGGCTCCTCGAGCATGTTGTGCATCCCGACGACCACTGCTCGCACGCTTCGCGTCTTCGGAGGAATCCATAGGTATGCGCGCGGCGGCTTCTGCGTTTCTTTCGAGATGACGCCTTCGACATCCGCCGCCCACTGGTACACCGCCTCTTCGGGGACGGGCGTCTCCTCCGCGAGTGCGGGGATCGCGACCGCCGCCGAAAGAACGGCGGGCAGCACTGCCTTTGTGATAGAGTGCGTCATCGGTGTGTTCCTTCTTGAATTGTAGAAAGCCTTGATAAGATAGAAACATTATACCATATCCGGCCGCCCTATGACATCCCCGAATTCGGGGATGCCGGGAGTTAATCCCACGGCGCGATTTTCGCAATTGACAGGAGCGGACAGTTTTTGATAGAATACTGGCGGATGAGACCGATAGCCACAGATACGAATGATTTCCCTTCCTTGAGAAAGGACGGGAAGATTTATGTTGACAAGACAGCGTTCGTCTGCCGCATGGCGAGCGATGCCAACACGAAGCTCTTTTTCATCTCGCGTCCGAGGAGATTCGGAAAGTCGCTTACGCTGTCAGTATTGAAGGCGATATTCTCCGGACGGAGGGAACTGTTCGACGGGCTCTATATCGCGGAGAAGACGGACTGGAACTGGAGCGAGACTTATCCGATAATCCACTTCGAGTTCAACGACGTCACCACGACGAGCGTGGAAGAGTTCGAGGCTGAATTTGCAGCTCATGTCCGCGAGCGTCTAGAAGTCGCCGGTTACGCGTACGACGAAGCGATGACACCGGCAATCAATTTTGGACGGGCCATTGAGTCCCTTTCCGCCGCGAACGGCGGGAAGGGCGTGGTGATTCTGATTGACGAATACGACGCGCCGGTGGGGCATTGCCTTGACGACATTGCGAAAGCGGAGGCCGTCCGCGACAGGATGGCCTCGCTCTACTCGCGCATGAAGAACCGGACGGGCGACATACGCTTTCTGCTGATGACGGGTATCTCGAAGTTCACGCGGCTCTCCGTCTTCTCCGCGCTGAGCAACCTTGTGGACGTCTCGCAGGACGAGGCATACGCGACGATGTTCGGCTATACAGAGGAGGAACTTTCGGCGAACTTCGAGGAGCATCTGCGCGAACACGCCGAGAAAATGGGGAAGCCCTACGACGAATACCGAGCCGAGATGAAGAAGTGGTACAATGGCTATCGGTTCTCGACCGAGGTGGAGACCACGGTGTACAACCCTGTCTCCGTCGCGCTCACGCTTTTCAAGAAGGAGCGCGACTTCAAGGCGACATGGGCGACGACGGGGCGGCCCTCGATGCTGATGAACTACTTGAAGCGCGAGGATATGCTGCGCATTGACCCGGAACGCATTCGTGGCGTTTCCGTCGCGGAGTTCGACGTGGCCGAGTTGCGCAACCTCAAGCCGATTGCAATGCTGTTCCAGTCGGGATATTTGACGGTCAAGGACTACAATCCGCTTACAAAGTCCTATACGCTTGGCGTCCCGGACGAAGAGGTGCGCGAAGATTTGTGCACGCTGATGACGGGCGTCGCGGCGAATACCGACATGCAATGGGCGGCGTCTCTTGGACAGAAACTTCTCAACGCGATGTGGGACGATTTTTTCGAGGGGCTTCAGTCGCTCTACGCTGCGATGGCATATGGCTCGACCGAGCGGCGCGTACACGAGAACTCGTACGGACGCTGCCTTTCGTTTCTTCTCGCAAGCTGCGGATTCGACTTCACGATGGAGAATGTCCAGTCAAACGGGCGCGCCGATGTGGTTGCAAAGCATCCTGCGGAGGTCTGCATCTTCGAACTGAAGGTGGACGAGCCTGTGGACAAGGCGTTCAAGCAGATTTACGAGAAGAACTATGCCGAGCCGTATCTTGCCTACGGCCGCCCCATCTGGATCGTCGGCCTCTCGTTCGATTCCAAGACGCGCCATCTCGTCGATTTCGCCGCCGTCACATACGGCGACGCGGACACAAAACAAGGCGCGGGATGAGAACGGCAGGATGGCGTTGTTTCACGGGCTGTTCGCCGGAATATGGGTGATAGCACGGTGTCGTCGGCATGGTAAGGGTGCGAGACCTCTCGCCGCCGCAACGCTTTGGCGGCCATTTGAACTCCGCCCCGAAACCCGCTACCCGCGACCACGGGAATATGGTATAATATCCTTCGTCATGAAAGTATACAACTCTCTAACGCGGCGCGATGAGGATTTCGCGCCGATGGACGGCCGGGAAGTGCGCATGTACACATGCGGACCGACCGTCTACAACTATGCGCATATCGGCAACTTCCGCGCCTACACTTTCGAGGATATACTCCGCCGCACCATCGAGTTCAACGGCTGGAAGGTGAAGCAGGTGATGAACCTGACGGATGTGGACGACAAGACGATTCGCGGCGCCAATACGCTCAATATCCCCCTTAACGCCTATACGGACACCTACAAGAAGGCTTTCTTCGACGATCTCAAAAAGCTCAATATCGAGCCTGCCGAAGTCTATCCCGCGGCGACTGACCACATTCCCGAGATGATCGCGCTTGTCGAAAAGCTTGTCGAGAAGGGTGTTGCCTACAAGAGCGAGGATGGCAGCGTTTATTTCAATGTGCGGAAGTTTCCCGGCTACGGCAAGCTCGCGCATATCGATTTCGACAACCAGCGCACCGGTGCCAGGTGCGCTGCGGATGAATACGACAAGGAGAACGTGGGCGACTTCGCGCTCTGGAAAGCGTGGGAGAAGTCTGACGGCCCCGTCGGCTGGGATTCGCCGTGGGGGCGCGGCAGGCCTGGATGGCATATCGAGTGCTCCGCCATGAGCATGAAGTATCTGGGCGAGACGTTCGACCTGCACACTGGCGGCATAGACAACCTCTTCCCGCACCACGAAAACGAAATCGCCCAGGCTGAAGCCGCCACCGGCAAGGAGTTTGTGAAGACGTGGATGCACTGCGCACACCTCAGGGTGAACGGCGAAAAGATGTCCAAGAGCCTCGGCAACTTCTTCACGCTCAGGGATTTGATCGAGAAGGGGTGGTCTGGCCGCGAGATACGCTATGTGCTTATCAACGCGCACTACAGGGCTGGTCTTAATTTCGCGTTTTCGGCTCTCGAGGATGCAAGAAAGGCGCTTTCGCGCATAGACGCATGCGTGGAAAAGGCCACGGAAGGCGAAGCACCGGAGTGGGCGAAGAAGCATCTCGAGGTTTTCACGCTCGCCGTCAATGACGACCTCAATATTCCCCGCGCTTTCGCGGCTCTTTTCGAGCTTGTGCGCGAGGCGAACGCAAAGGGTGCGGCCGGTACGCTCGACGTATTCCGGAAGATGGACAAGGTGCTGGGCGTAATCTTCTTCGGCAAGGCTGAAAAGGCTGAACTCCCCGACGACATAAAGGCGCTTCTTGCCGAGCGCGCCGAGGCGAGAAAGGCGAAAAACTGGGCGGAAAGCGACAGATTGCGCGACGAAATCGCCGCCAAGGGCTGGAGCGTGAAGGATTCAAAGGAGGGGCAGACATGCACAAAGAAGTAAAGACGCAGGCTGAGTTCGACGAAGCCGTGAAGTCCGGCAAGGTGCTGGTGGATTTTTGGGCCACGTGGTGCGGTCCGTGCCTGATGATGGGCGAGAAGATATCGGGCGAACTCGAGCCCGCAATGCCGGATTTGGCGGTCGTGAAAGTCAATGTGGACGAAGCGCCGGAGCTGGCTGCCGCGTTTGGCATAATGTCCATACCCGCGATCTTCTGCTACAAAGACGGACGGAAAGTGGCGGAGTTCGTGGGCGTCACCGACACGAAAGAGATTGAAGCGGCATTTGGTTGATGCACAGGTTGCGCACCGAAACTTCGCTTCTCGCCAGGGAGGAAGCAGATATCGGCGCCGAAGCGCGGCGCCATTTGAAGGTGTTGCGTCCGAAAGACGGCGAAAAGGTGGAGCTTTTCGACGGCAACGGCAAGAGCCGCGAGTATCGTTATGTGGCATCTACCGGGGCGTTGAAAGCGTCCGGACCCGTTGTGGAGCGTGTGCGCCCGGATGGACGGATAACGCTTTTTGCGTGCGTGACGAAGGGTTCGCGCTGGGATTGGACGATAGAAAAGGCTACGGAGCTGGGCGTCGGGCGTATCGTGCCTGTGATATCGGAGCGCACGATCGTGCGGCTTGACAAAAAGGAGCGTGCGGCGAAGCGGGAACGCTGGGAGCGTGTGGCGGAAGATGCCGCGCGGCAGTGCGGCACGCCGTGGCTGCCGGAAATCGTCGAACCGCTGGACTTCGCCGATGCAGTGGAACTCGCAAAGAAGACGGTGTGCTTCGCCGGGATTCTTTCCGATCCGCCCCCTAGACCAATGCTCGCGGTATTTGCTGAAAAAGCGGGCGAAGGCGGCGAATATTCCGTTTTTATCGGCCCGGAAGGGGATTTTACGCCGGAAGAAGCGGCCGCGCTATCCGGTTTCGCGACCCCGGTGAGCCTGGGAGAACTTGTTTTGCGGGCCGAAACGGCTGCTATTTGCGCTGTCGGGCTCATGACCGCCACGCTTTACGCTAAGAAATGTTTCCGGAAGTAAAGAGGAGGATGTGATTATGGCAGATATGACAAGAAGAGAGTTTCTGCTCGGAGCCGGCGCAAGCGCTTTGTCGCTCGCTGCGGGCGCAGAGGAACTGTTGGAGTTCGCGCGCGACAGACGTCTCAACATCCTTTTTATCATGACTGACGACCATGCCGCCCATGCCATATCCGCCTATGGCAGCAAGGTGAACAAGACGCCGAATATCGACCGTCTCGCCGCCGAAGGCATGATATTCAGGGATGTCTATTGCACCAACCCTATCTGCACACCGTCGCGCGCCGGCATCCTTACGGGACGCTACTCGCATATGAACGGCGTCCCAGTCTTCAATTCGATTTCACCCGAGATAGAGACCGTGGGCGGGTATATGCGCACGGCCGGCTACTGGACCGGCTTCATCGGCAAGTGGCATTGTGGAGGTCCCGCTTCCATACGCAACAGCGACTGGGATAAGTGGATGGTCTATGAGAACCAAGGCGTCTATTTCGACCCGTGGTTCTGGGAGAGGCGCGAGGATGGCACCGTGGGCAAGACGGTCTTTCCGGGCGAATATGCCACCGAAAACATCACAAAAGTAACAAAAGCCGCTCTGGACGAAGGCCTCGCCACGGGAAAACCGTTCTTTGTGATGATGCATCACAAGGCGCCGCACCGCAATTGGATTCCTTCCGCGAAATACCGCGACGCCTTTAGGTCGAAGACGCTCAAGGACATTCCTTTGCCGTCGACAATCTTCGATACTTACGAGGGCAGGGCAACACCGATAAAGACCACCGCAATGACCATTTTGCGGCATATGCGCCCGGGCGCCGATTTGAAACTGGCAGAATACTTCTCCGAGGGTCATGTCTTCTCGTTCGAGGGCAAGACCTATTACGGCAAGCGCGACCAGGAAGGAAGGTTTGTCGACGATTGGCCCGAGGGCATGGATGAGCGCGCAAAAACTGCCCTTGCGTACCTTAGATATATGCAGGATTACCTCGCATGCGTCCAATCCGTCGACGATTCCGTCGGCGAGATGATGGATTATCTCAAGGCGCGTGGGGTTGACCGCGATACGCTCGTTGTCTACACCTCCGACCAGGGGTTCTTCCTGGGCGACCACGGTCTCTATGACAAGCGCTTCATAATGGAAGAGACGTTGAAGATGCCGTTTGTGGCGCGGTGCCCTGCCATAATAAAGCCCGGGAGCGTCAATTCAGACTTGATTGCGAACATCGACTTCGCTCCCACGTTCATGGAAATCGCCGGCGCTCCGAGGCCGGGCGAGATGCAAGGCGTATCGTTCCTCCAGAGGATGCGCGGCGAGGAGAACGGCAATTGGCGCGATATGCTCTACTGCCGCTATTACGTGGAAGGTGGCGAGCACAATACAGCCGCATGGTTCGGCCTCGTAACCAAGACCGACAAACTCGTCTTCTACTATAAGCGCGGCGAATGGGAGTATTTCGAGACTTCCACCGATCCGGAGGAGCTTCACAACCGCTACACCGACCCCGCCTGCCGCGAGAGGATAAGAGTCCTGCAGCAGGCCTTGGCCGACTTGCGCTTCAGGCTTGGCGATCGCGACCAGTACCAGAACTGCTCGGAATATACGCTTTAGGAGCGTTTTTGACGATGTTTGCCACGCGTTCCTACATGCTTGATATTTCGCGCGACAGGGTGCCTACCATGCGCACCCTTTTCCTTATAGTGGATTTGCTCGCGCGCTACCGCTACAACCAGTTCCAACTGTATACCGAGCATACATTCGCCTACTCCGCCCACCGCGATGTCTGGGAAGAGGCGGATCCCATTACGCCGGCGGAAGTTTCGCGCCTCCAGGCGTATTGCGAGATGCAGGGCATCGAACTTGTCGCAAACCAGAATACGTTCGGGCACATGGAACGCTGGCTCGTAAAGCCGAAGTACAACCACCTTGCCAAGTTTCCCAATGGCGGCGCAGTGACGCCGTGGGGCACGGTGAAGAAGTTCCCCACTACGCTAGACCCCGCAAACCCAGGCTCTATCGCTCTCGTGGAAGAACTTCTTGATGAACTCCTCCCGCTTTTCAAGAGTCCCCTAGCCAATATTGGCTGCGATGAGACTTTCGAGGTAGCCGAGCCTTCCGAATATCTTGCATTCGCGCTGAAGGTGGGCGATATTGTGCGAAATCACGGCAAGCGGCCGATGATGTGGGGAGATATCGTACTGAAGCACCCCGAACTCGTAGATAAACTTCCCAAAGATGTGGTTCTGCTCGACTGGGGCTATGAAGCGAATCATCCGTTCGAAAAGGAAGCCGCCCTCTTCGCCGCCGCAGGATTGGATTTCTATGTGTGCCCCGGCACTTCGTCCTGGCGCTCCTTGTGCGGTCGCGTGGAAAATATGCGTTCAAACCTTGAAGCCGCTGAAAAGGCGGGACGCGAGTTCGGCGCAAAAGGCTATATGCTGACCGATTGGGGCGATGAAGGCCACTGGCAGCCCCTCGCCGCTTCATTGCCGGCAATCGTCTTGGCTGGCAATTTCGCTTCTTCCGGACACAAAGCCGCAAAAATGGATGTCGAGCGAGAGCTCGACTCCATCATGGATGCCCCCTTGGGCGGCATGGTGCTCAAACTGGGCACACTGTATCTGAGGGGCGGCGCTCTCAGGACCAATTCTTCTGAACTTTTCAATATACTCCTCAATGGCCACGGCTATTCGCGCCATCCAGGCCTTACGCAAAGCGTCCTCGACGAAATATCCGGCATTGCCGCCGGAATCAGGGTGGCGGCGGGCAAATACGCCGACCATAACGACTGGGCGAAAGAAATAGTCTATATGGCTGACCTCGTCGATTGCGCCTGCCACAGGCGCGACGAAGCCCGCTTGAGAGCACTTAGAGACGAGCACGGCCGTATCTGGCGCATGCGCTCGCGCGAAGGCGGCCGTATCGATTCTCTCGCCAAGCTCCCGAGATTCTGAATCGGAGGGAGCGAAGAGATATTTATGCAAAAACATCGGCCGGCGGCGGATGCGGGGATAATTTTCCCCAACACGGAATGCGGCAAATATGATATAATATCTGCGCTTTGACAATCGGGGCGTTGCACAGCCTGGTAGTGCGTCTGCTTTGGGAGCAGAATGTCGGAGGTTCAAATCCTCTCGCCCCGACCATCTAAAATCCCGCTGAAACGGAGAATGGTTCATTCTGCGTGTATGCGGAAACAAGAAAATCCCCAGTAATTTGGGGATTTTTCGTTTTTCACCCCTTGCGTTTTTCTCTCCTCGCCTCTTTTCAGGGGGCGATTTCTCGAAAACCGTCACATTCCACGAGGTTGTAGACCGGATTGAGCGCGGAGAGGATTTCTACGACATCTGCAACTGCACCGAATTGCAGGAGCGCGAATGGGTGTTTGCGGAACTCGAACGCCACACCGGAAAGCCATACGACTACTGGTACGACCTCTGGCTCTGCAGGAAGGAGACGAGATGAAACTTAAATGGATTGTAACCGAGACCTCGCCTTATAGCGGCAAGGAACACCAGTAGTGACGACCTGCCTGCCGAAGCGTCGAGGAGCCGCGGGAGGCCGTAGAACGCGAAATCTGCAAATTGCTGGCCGGCGAAGATGCGCCTGTCGCCGAAGGCGATCAGGTTGGCCGAACGAGCGAAGCGAGTGAGCCGCGAAGCGGTCGCAAGAGCCCGCGCCCACGATTCGATCCGAAGGACGTGTGCTGGCCTGACGAAAACACCGCCCACATCGGCGACGAGATCATCTGGAAAATCGAACCGCACGAAACACCAACTCGAAAGGAGACCACCATGAACGAACTCAAACACGAAGTCCGCGAAATCATCGACAATTATGACCCGGACGCAGATTTCGAGGATACAATCCTCAATCTCGCATCGGTCGGTTACAGAATGGAGGAAACTATGGCAAGAGCATAAACACACATACTGCTTTGTTCCCGCTTTTTGGCTATGGGCATCAACGAATGCCATAGCCTTGTTTGATTAGACCGATGCGGGTGCATATACAGTCCATTGTAATTTTACTATAGGGAGCGTATTGGCACCCATGGTGAATACCTCGTTCATTATAGAACATAAAAAGTGCAACTTGCCATTGACTTCCAAGGTCGTTAAATGATATAATACAGGCTCGCAAGGAGCAAAGGAGCAACATGGCTACGAATTACAATAGCTTGTGGAAAAAGTTGATAGACAAAGGTATGTCAAAGACCGATCTCCGCATGGCTGCGGGGATGTCTTCTGGCACACTTGCAAGATTGTCAAAGTGTGAACCTGTGGAAACCACAACTCTTGAAAAGATTTGCAAAGTGCTTGAATGTGATATTGGCGACATCGTTTCGTATGTTCCCGATGGATCGGAAAATGCGCACGATGCCAGCCTTGCATCCCCTCAAGCATAGCCGATAAAGGTATTTCATATCCCAGTGAAGAAGACGGCATGAATCAGAAAGACATGAAAATCGTTAAATTCGATATGGTATTCGTGTGAAAGGCAGGACGAAATGACAGCGAACGCGAATGAAATTGTTGTCTATCAGCCAGACGAAACCGTCCGGCTGGATGTTCGTCTTGACGGTGACACGGTCTGGCTTACCCAGAATCAGATGACGGATTTGTTTCAAAGGGATCGCACTGTCATTACACGTCATATAAACAATGTGTTTTCAGAGGGCGAATTGGACGAGAAAAGCAACGTGCATTTTTTGCACATTCCTTTTTCTGACAAGCCAGTAAAGGCGTATAGCCTGAATGTCATCATCTCGGTTGGCTATCGTGTCAAGTCGATACGCGGGACACAGTTCCGCATTTGGGCGACTAACGTGCTTCGCGAATATCTCTTGCGTGGATATGTCGTAAACACTAGGCTCGCTCAGCTTGAGGACAAGGTGGACCGGCGGCTTGCCAAGACCGAGGCAGATGTGGCCGAGCTGAAGGGGAAGATCGATTTCTTCGTTCAGACCAAGGAGCCGCCGTTGCAGAGCATCTTCTATCAGAACCAGTTCTGGGACGCGAAGTCGCTGTTGCTCAAGTTCATCCGGCGGGCGAAGAAGGAGCTGATCGTGATCGACGCTTATCCCGGCGTGGCGACATTGGACATGCTCGCGAAGCGCGGACGTGGCGTGAATATCGAATTGGTGACGCATTCCAACGGCGAGTTGGAGGAATCGGACTTCGAGGCGTTCGGAGCGCAATGCGGCAAGTTCACGAAGACCATCTGTGGAATCTGCCACGACCGCTTCATCA
>DFGM01000069.1:0-9193 GCA_002371755.1 Verrucomicrobia bacterium UBA3750
CCAGCGTTCGTTCTGAGCCAGAATCAAACTCTCAGAAAAAGAAAGTTTTGAGTTTTGTTGTTTTGGCTCCACACAAACATCTTTTTGTGTTCCGCGTCCCTTCCGGAGGCTCTTCTTTGCGGTTGGGCAACCTGGAAGAACCCATCGGGACACGCCTCAAGCTCCTAAATCAAAGATCCATCGCCTTTGCGCCTGCCGCACTTTCCGTGCGCTTCAAGCCTTTCAGGCGAACGGGTGCATATTATATCATATTTCCCCCTCACCGCGCAAGGGGGTATTTTGCAGAATATTTGCCCAATGCTCCACCCTGCAAAACCCGGCTGCAATCCTACTGGCGCACATGCAGCCGGCATCTTCCGTGATGCCTCGCCCAAACAAGTATTCGCGGCTTACCTTATCTTAAGGAGAGCGATAAGGAGGATAGGCATTACGATGAGCTGAAGAAGTATGAAACGCATAAGGACCTGGGCGTTAGACCAGCCGAGTTTCTTCTTGCAATGATCGTGGAGCGGAAAACGCACCTTGCGTATGGCGGCATCCTCGCCGATTTCGAAACCGAGGCGTTTAGCGGTCCTAAGCAAAACAAGTTTGCCCATGCCGCCTCCGCCATTGACGAGCACGATTGGCGAAAGCGCGAGGACAAGGAGCGGGTTGCCGGTCATCAGAGTAGCGGCAGCCACGAGCATTCCGAGGAATCGGCTACCGGCGTCTCCCATGAGAATGCGTGAAGGCTCGGCATTGAACCACAAGTATCCGCCGAAAGCCCCTGCCGCAATCATGACTACTATCGCCCACCGCGCCGCTTCGGCATAGACCGGAATGAGGAAATAGTGCGCCACGGGTCTATAGCCCACGACCACATAGAGGATTACCGCCAGAATGACAAGCGTTATCACAGTAAGCGAACCCGCAAGTCCGTCCACGCCGTCGGAACAGTTGGTGGCATTCATAGTAAACCAGAGGACAAACGCCGCCACTGGCACGTAAATCCATGGCGAGATATAGAGTCCGCCTTGAACGGAACCGGTAAAAAACGGCAACCACACGAGCATTTGACGGGTAGAACACCCTTCCACGGGGTCGCTGTGCCCCATGAAGATGAAGTACGCGGCCGCAAGCGAGACGGCAAGGTCGAGGAGACCCTTCTTGAGTTCGCCCCACGGAACTGCAGCGGCATCATCCATGTAGCCGAACACCATTGCGGCATATATGGCCAGGACTGTCATGGCATCCCATGGCGCAAGCGGCGCGAAGAGCAGGATTACCGGGAGCGCGAGGAGAGCGACAAAGAATCCGGCGCCCGTAGGTTTGCCTTTGGCGCTTTCGCCCATTTTTTCGTTTCCCACCACCTTGCCTCTGTCGCGCGGGAGGCGATTCCACAGATGCGGAAGCGCGAGCACCACGAGTAGCGCCGCGCAAAACGTGCCGCCAGCGAGCAAGAGCGCGTGGGACGAAAGGAGTCTGAAAGGACCCCAGTGGGGTGTGAGAAGGCGAGAAATGGAATAAAGCATTTGTTTTACCTCTTTTAGCTGGTCGAAGAAAGAACGTATCCCGAGCCGCGCACGGAAGAAATCGCCGTCGCGGCAAGGCCGAGTTTTGTCTTGAGACGCGAGATTTGGGAGCGGATAGTTCCCTCTTCCACGGCTGCAGGGCCGCCATGTATTGCAGCGGCGATTTGGTGAAAGCCCATCACACTACCGCGATTCCGCACGAACAGGCGCAAAATATCCGTCTCTGCGCCAGTAAGCTTGACCTTTTCGCCGCCCGGCAGCTCTGCCGTGCGGCACGAGAAGTTCACTCTCACACCGTCTATTTCGGCAGTTTCCGCAGCGACCGACGCGCCCTTCAAGACTTTGGTGCGCTCGATTGCACGCTTGATCCGGGCCAGAAGCCCGCGCAAAACATCGCCTTTTGCTATGAAGTCATCGGCTCCTGTTTCAAGGGCCCGCACTTCGTCGCCCGTCTCGTCGCCGGACGTGACGAAAAGGATCGGGACGGCATTATCCATTCTGCGCAATCTCTCGCAAACGGCGAAGCCATCCATTTTGGGCATCATCATGTCTAGTAGAACCAAGTCCGGCGCCATTTCCGGGAAAACGGCCAAGGCCTCCTCTCCGCTCTGAACACATCTGACGGCATAGCCTTCAGGCTCCAAGATGCGCGTAGCCATGGAGCGGAAGAGGGAATCGTCATCCACCACAAGAACGGAATATGTGCCATCCTGCAGCAAGCGACTATCTCCTCTTGGAGGCGCGCCGCTTGAAGAGGGTGCGCACTGCGTCTATGTACGGGCGGTCAGTGGAAACGGAGATGGTATCAATGGCGTTCTTGCGGAAGAATCTCTCCATCTCGTCCCTCTCCAGGCGCGCATTCGCGGCGAAAGCCTCCCTGAGCGCAGGCGAGGATGTATCGACCAGTCGCAACTCTCCGGTTTCGGGGTCTTCAAGTTCGACGAGTCCGACATCCGGAAGTGCGCTTTCCGCAGGATCGGAAACATCCACGCAAACCATGTCGTGATGGCGCGAGACGGCGCCCAACAGTTTGCGCGCAGCACCGTCTTCGTCCCGCAAACCCGGGTCCATGAAGTCGCTCACCAGAAAGACCACGGCCTTGCGCTTCTGGATGCCGTTCAAGAACTTTAGCGCCCCGGCGATATCGGTTGTGCCTTCGGCGCCATCTTCCGCTGCAAGCACTTCGCGCACGAGCCTCATCACGCCATCCCTGCCCTTCCGCGGCGGAATGTATTTCACGATACCGCCAGCGAAAAGGACGAGCCCGATCTTATCCTGATTGCGTATGGCGGTGAGCGCGAGGAGCGCCGTAAGTTCGGCTGCGAGCTGCATCTTCGATCTGCCCGAAGTGCCGTAGCCTTGCGAACCCGAGACGTCCACCATAAACAGCACGGTAAGCTCGCGCTCTTCGCTGTAGCGCTTTATGAAGGGTTCGCCGGTGCGGGCGGTGACGTTCCAGTCTATGGTGCGGACGTCATCGCCCGGCATGTACGGGCGCACTTCGTCGAACTCCACGCCCTGCCCCTTGAAGGTGGAGTGGTAGTCGCCGCTAAGCCGCTCGTCTATAAGGCGGTTGGTGAGGATGCGAATCTTCCCCACCTTGGCCATCAGCTCCTTGACGTCTGTCGCCATTTCGTTACGGCACCTTGACTTCGTCGAGGATGCGGTCTATCACCATGTCGGAGGTGACGTTCTCGGCCTCGGCTTCGTAGGTAAGGAGTATTCTGTGCCTCAAGACATCGTGGACGACTTCCTTGACGTCCTGCGGCGTAGCATAGGCGCGGCCTTTGACAAGTGCGTTGCCGCGGGCGGCAAGATTGAGGGCGAGCGTGGCACGGGGGCTTGCGCCGTTCTGGATGTGCTCGTTCTTCTCACGCGTCTTGAAGACGATGTCCAGAATGTAATCGCCCACCTTTTCGTCGCAATAGACATCCTTGAGCGCGGCGCGAAGCGAAGCGATATCCTCGGGAGTGCACACCTTCCTGGGTTCCGGCGGCTCGGCGCTTTCGGCGAAACGCTGCATGATGCGGCGCTCGTCGGCTTTTCCGGGAGTCTCGACGAGACACTTGAACATGAAGCGGTCCACCTGCGCCTCGGGAAGCGGATACGTACCTTCCTGTTCCAACGGGTTCTGCGTGGCAAGCACGAGGAACGGCTTCGGCAAAGGATACGTCTCGTCGCCAATCGTCACCTGGCGTTCCTGCATCGCTTCCAGCAGGGCGGACTGCACCTTCGCCGGAGCGCGGTTGATTTCGTCCGCCAGGAGCAGATTCGTGAAGACCGGGCCCTTCTTCGGAGTGAACTCGCCCGTCTTCGGCGAGTACACGAGCGTGCCGACCACGTCGGCGGGCAGGAGGTCTGGCGTGAACGAAATGCGCTTGAAGTCCATGCCGAGCACCTTTGCGAGCGTATTGCAGCTCAGAGTCTTGGCGAGGCCGGGCACGCCTTCAAGGAGGATGTGCCCGTCCGTGACGAGCGCGAGGATGAGCCTGTCCACAAGCTTCTCCTGCCCCACTATAACCTTGCCCACTTCGTCGCGGATTGCGGCGACGAGTTCCTTGCGGCCTGCCATTGCGGCCGCGGCTTGTTTGCTGTCCATCAATATTCTCCTTTCTTGAAATTGTCTATCATCGGCACGAACTCTTCCCATGGGGCGAGCATGACGCGCCTTGCGGCGGAGAGAAGGCGCGAGCGCAGCGAGACGGTCTCTTCGTCTTGGGCGGCCGCCGGCGTTTCGCCCCGTATCGCCTTGAGCCTCTTCGCCCAGAGCGTCCGCACCATCTGGCGCATCACTTCCTCCGGCGCGAGCTGGCTCGCCTGGGCCTTGCCCGACTCCAACAGCACCTTGTTGAGAAAACCGGCAGCCGCTCCTTCGCACTTCGAGCAAAACAGATCGAAATCGTCTTCGCGCCCGCACCATGCCTGAACGAATGCACGCGTGAAATCGTTGGAAAAGACATCCCCCGGCAGCAATTCCGCGGCGAGCGCCTTGAGGGCGGAGTCATCCGCGTTGTCCGCCAAAAAGGCCATGAACGCCATTTCGCCGGGCGGCGGAGGCAGGGTGGGGGCGACGTTGAAATCCTCGTCCGAAACCTCGTCGACATCGGCAAAGTCTTCCGGCGGGACATCGGGCATATAGTATTCGTCCTCCACCGGAGCCGTCTGCTGCTTCGGCTGCACCCTCGGAGATGCTGCGCGGCTTCCCATCCGCTTCAACTCGTCCGAAAGCGCGGCGGCGGGCAGGGCGAGAAGCGTTGCCGCCTCGGCGACCATGCTTGCCTTGAGAACCTCGCTGCTGCAATTCGATATCGTGCCGAGCACCGCTTTCGTGATGCGCGAGACGGCGTCAAGCGATCCGGGGTTCTTCTCCTTGGCCTTCTCCACGCGGCATTGAAACGAGACGACAGATTCGGCGTCGTCGAGGAGTTTTGCAAACGCTTCCGGACCCTTCGTGCGCAGGAAGGAATCGGGGTCGTCGCCATCCGGCAGATGAACCACTCTCACAGGGATGCCGGCGGAAAGGAGCATGCCGGCGGAACGTATCGCCGCCTTGTGCCCGGCCGCATCGTCATCGAAACAAAGAGCGGCCGCATCGGCTACGCGCGAAAGCATCTTCACATGCTCTTCCGTGAAAGCAGTCCCCTGGCTGGCCACGGCCACGGGGAATCCGCTGATATGCAGACGGATGCAGTCTATCTGGCCTTCGCAAACGATTACCTCGCGATGCGGAGCCTTGGCGATATTGCCTGCGGCCTTGTCAAAGCCGAAAAGCACTTGCGACTTTCTAAAGACGATTGTCTCGGGAGAGTTCACGTATTTGCCGGAGTTCTTGCGCTCCACGAGCTGCCTGCCGCTGAAGCCAACGACCCGCCCCATCCTGTCGCGGATCGAGAACATGAGCCTGCCGGAGAATCTATGGTAGCCCCTGTCGCCGGGGCGGGACGGATCCGGCGGCTTGATTACGCCCGCCGCCTCCATCTCCTTGACGGTATAGCCGTGCTTTCCCGCCCATGTGAGCATAGGCTCCACGCCTTCGGGCGCAAAGCCGATGATGAAGTCCTCCTGCGCCTTTTCGTCCAGGTCGCGCTTGACGAGATAGTCTCTCGCCGGCTGAGCCGCCTTCATTTGCTTGAGGCAGCGCCTGTAGAACTGCGCAAGCTCGGAAAGAAGCGCGTAGAGCCTCTTTCTCTGCTCGGCCTCCGGGTCTGCCCTTTCCTCTATCTTTATGGAGCATTGGTCGGCAAGCTTCTTCACGGCGTCGATAAAAGGCAGCCCTTCCTGCTTCATCACAAACTTTATCGCGTCGCCTGATTCTCCGCACCCGAAGCAATGGTAGAAGCCGCGCGACCGGTTGATGTGGAAGCTTGGCGTCTTTTCATGGTGGAAAGGACAGCACGCCACGAGGGAACTTCCCGCGTGGCGCACTTGTATGCCGTATGAAGATACCAAATCGCCCAGGTCAATGCGGGCTTTTATCTCTTCGAGAGTCGAATCTGGTATCGTGAAGGCCATTTTACTTTCTATTCTTCAGCGACACATACTGACGCGGACGGAAGAGCGGCTTGTAAGCGGGACGGATGATAGGCCCGCCGTTGACGAGTTCCTCCATGCGGTGCGCGCACCAGCTTACGCAACGCGCGACGGCGAAGAGCGGCGTATAGAGATCGCGCGGGATGCCCAGCATGTCGTAGACGAAGCCGGAATAGAGATCCACGTTGGCGCAGAGGTCTTCGGCGCGCGGGTGGCGGCTCTTGATGATTGCAGGACCCTTTTCCTCGATAAACTCAAAAAGGCGCATTTCGTCGCACCTGCCTTTTACCTTGGCAAGTTCCCTCGCCTTGGCCTTGAGCATCTGCGCGCGCGGGTCGGAAATGGTGTAGACCGCGTGCCCGAGCCCGTAGATGAGCCCAGTGCCGTCGCCGGCCTTCTTGTCAGCAATCTTCTCAAGATATGCGGCGACCTGCTTTTCGTTGCGCCAGTCCTTGACATTCTTCTTGATCTCGTCCATCTGGCGCATCGTGCGCAGGTTGGCGCCGCCATGCCTGTAGCCCTTCAGCGAAAGAATGGAGGCGGCGATGGATGAATAGATGTCAGTGTGTGCGCTTGTGACAACATGGGTGACGAACGAAGAGTTGTTGCCGCCGCCATGCTCGGCATGGAGAATGAGCGCGAGGTCCAGCGTCTCCGCCTCAAGCCGCGAGTATTTGCCGTCGTTCCTGAGAAGGAGAAGAAGGTTTTCGGAAGTGGACTTCCTGGGGTCGGGGTTGCGGATGAGAAGAGGCCCGTCGAGGTGATAGTGCGCCTTTGCCTGATAGGTGTAGGCGGCTATCGTGGGAATTGCGCCCATGAGATCGATGGAAGTATCGAGAGTGTTCTCGAGCGACATATCCTCCGGCGCACCGTTTTCGTCGTAGGCGTATGCAAAAAGGATGCTCCTGGCCATCGCGTTCATCAAGTCCTGCGGCGGATGGCGCAGAATCGCATTCTCCTTGAAGCCATCGGAAAGCCTGCGATGGGAGCCGAGTTTCGTCTTGAAGTCCACCAGTTCGCGCGCAGTGGGCAGTTCTCCGAAAAGCAGCAGATACGATACTTCCTCGTAGCCGAAACGATGCTCCTTCTTGTCGGCGTTTACGATGTCCTCCACATTGATGCCACGGTAGAAAAGCTCGCCCGGCACCGGCCGCCTTTCACCTTCGCTCATCACGTAGCCGTGGACGTTGCCGATGTTTGTGAGACCCACCAGAACGCCGGAGCCGTCATCGTTTCTGAGGCCCTTCTTGACGCCGTACTTCCCGTAGAGCGCGGGGTCTATGTAGTCGGCCTTGCGAATCTTGTCCGAATACTTCGATAGCCATTCCCTGTCCGTCATTACATTGTGTTCCCTTCTGCTGCTGCCGTTTTCCTGTCCTTGAGCTGGCGAGCGCGGAAAGCGCGCACGCTCAGATATTCGAAGAATCTCTTCACCGTCTCGCGCAGGGTCTGGAAGAGCGCATAGAGGCCCGGCACGAGCAGGACGCCGAATACGACGGAGGCGGCCATGCCGAAGAACTCCGTGATGCCGATGGCGTTGCGGCTTGCCACGCCTGCACCCGGATAGCACCAGCGCGGGAAGAAGAGGTTCATGCACAATGGGAGAGTGCCGAGGAGCGTGGTGAGCGCCGTCATCAAGATTGCCCTCAAACGCTCGCCCGCCGCCGCGCCTGCCGCGTCCACGATGGAATACCCTTCCACCTCGCGCTTGTCCTTGGCGAACTCGACAAGCAAAATCGCATTCTTCGAGGCGAGTCCGACGAGAAGGACGAGGCCCAGCTGGGCGTACACGGAAAGCGAGAGCCCGAACAGCCTCAGTCCGAAGAGCGCACCAAAGGTCGCCACGAAGATGGAAAGCATCACCGGAAGCGGGATAGTCCACGATTCGTATTGCGCCACGAGGAAGAGGTAGCCGAACAGAATGGCGAGCCCGATAAGCGGGGCGGCGGAGCCGGCGTTGCGCTGTTCCTGGAACGTGATGCCGCTCCACTCGTAGCCGAAGCCTTCGGGCAGTTCAGTATCCATGACGCGCTTCACATCCTTCATCACCTGTCCGGAAGCGACGCCGGGCATCGGCATTATCTTGAGGCTTGCCGCAGGGAACATCTGGTAGCGGTTCATGGAGCGCGGACCGATTTCGCGCGAAATCGTGCCGAGAGAGCCCACGGGGACCATGGCGCCCGTATCGGAACGCACGTAGAGGTTTGCGACGGCTTCGGGCGTCGCGCGACCCGCCCAGTCGGATTGCACGGTCACGCGGTTCACCTGAGTACCAAGGTTCACGTCGTTCACGTAGCGCGAGCCGAGGTAGTTCTGAAGCGTCGCATAGGCCGTCGCCACGGGAACATGGAACATCTCCGCCTTCGTGCGGTCGATTTCGAGCCTCAAATGCGGCGTCTTCGCCGTATAGCCCGAATACGCCACCATCACGGAAGGCAGTGCGTTGAGCTTCGCAAGCACCATGTTCTTCGTCTCGTCGAGAAGCATGGGGTCGGTGGACTCCTTGGACTGGAGACGGCAGTCGATGGAGTTATCCATGCCGAGACCGGGGATGGCCGGAGGAGCAAACGCCTGTATGGTCGCCTCGGGAATCGCGGAAAGCTTGCTCTTGATGGCCGGCACCAGGTTCTTGACCCACTGCTCGGGCTTGCGGCGTTGAGACCAGTCCAGGAGATCCACGATGAGCGAAGTCTGGTTCTCGCCGCGGCCGCCCACCATGCCCCAGCCATTGATGGCCAGCACGGAGTGCACCTCGTTCGTCATCGCAAGAAGCATTTCCGTGGCGCGCATCGAGACTTCGCGCGAACGCTTCATCGTGGAGCCTTCGGGAAGTTCCATGGATACGAACACGACTCTCTGGTCTTCGTCCGGCAGGAATGAGGTCTGGGTGGTCCTGAACATCTGCAAGGTGAGCAGAATCGTAAGGATAAGCAGCATCGCGGAAAGGACGAGCCGCCTTGCAAGAGCCTTGGAAAGGAAGACGAAGAAGGACTTGAACTTCTCGATGCCGGCATTGAACCATGCGAGCGGGCCGTGCTTGAAAGGCCTCGCTTCACGCAGGAGGAGTGAACACAAGGCCGGCGCAAGCGTAAGTGCGCACAGCGTGGAGAAGCAGACCGCCGCCGAAAGCGTCACGGAGAACTGCTGGTAGA
>DFGM01000069.1:9256-12112 GCA_002371755.1 Verrucomicrobia bacterium UBA3750
TGCGGCCCGTGATGCCGCTCATGAACCCGACCGGCACGAATATGCCCAGCAGGACGAGAGTCGTTGCGATCACCGCGCCCGTCACGTCCTTCATGGCCTGTATCGTAGCCTCCTTGGCGTTGTAGCCGCGCGTCTCGATTATGAACTGCACACGCTCAACCACCACGATGCAGTCGTCCACCACCACGCCGATGGCAAGCACAAGGCCGAACAGCGTGAGAATGTTGATGGAGTAGCCAAGGACTGCCATCAGGATGAACGTGGAGCAGATGGATACGGGGATGGTGAGGCACGGTATGAGCGTGGCGCGCCAGTCCTGCAGGAACATGTAGCACACGAGCACCACCAGTGCGAACGTGATGAGCAGCGTCGTGACGATTTCGCGGATGCACATGCGCACATACTCGGTGGCATCGTAGGCGATGACATAGTCCATATCCTCCGGGAAGGACTTCTGCAGATGTTCGAGCTCCCGGAGAAGCGCGTTCATCGACTTGATGGCGTTTGCGCCCGGCTTCTGCTGCACCGCTATATTAATGGTGTTGCCGCCGTTGTACTGACCAGAGAAGGAGTAGTTCTGCTCGCCGATTTCGACGCGCGCTATATCCTTGAGCCGCACAATGCCGCCCTTGTCGTCGCGGCGAATCACTATCTCGTTGAACTCTTCCGGCGTCATGAGGCGCCCTTTCGCGACGAGCGAATACGTAAATGCGCCGTAATCCTGCGTCGGGGAAGCGCCCACCGCGCCGAGCGACGCCTGGATATTCTGCTTGGAAATGGCGCTTATCACCTCTTCCGAGTTCATCGCCTGCGCCGCCATGCGCTGGGGGTCGAGCCACACGCGCACGGAGAGCTTGGGCCCGTAAATCTGAGCCTCGCCCACGCCCGGCACACGCAAAAGGACAGGCTGGATGTTCTGGTAGGCGTAGTCCGAAAGCGCTAGACGCGAATGCGTCCCCTTGGGCGAGCGGATGGCTATGAAGCCGAGGAAGTCCGTGGCCTGCGCACGCACCCTGCCGCCGAGCTGCTTCACTTCGGCCGGCAGCTTCGCCTCGGCCTGCGAAATGCGGTTCTGCACCTTGACGAGATCCATGTCGCGGTCTGTTCCAACCTCGAACGACACTGTGAGCGCATAGGAGCCATCGTCGCCAGAGTCGGAAGACATGTAAATCATGTCATCCACGCCGTTCACTTCGTCCTCGATCGGGGTGGCGACGGTGTTCATCACCTCGCGGGCGTTCGCGCCGGGATAACTGTAGGAAACCTTTATTTCCGGCGGCGTAAGTTGCGGATACTGCGCTATCGGCAGGTTGAATATGGCCATTGTGCCCGCTATCGACAGCACGATGGCTATCACCATCGCGAAACGCGGACGCTCCACAAAAGTGCGCGAGAACGTCTTTATCTCGTCTACCGCCTTGCGTACGGATAGCTTCATAAAGCAGCTTTCCTTCCCTTAGTCTTCCACGGCGGGTTTGAAGTTCTCGGTGATGTCCTCATTGGGCGTGGGCGCGACTTCCATCGTCTTCATGCCCTCCTGAAGCTTGGCTACACCGGAAATGACCACCTTCTCGCCTGCCTCCAGCCCCTCCACTATGGGAGTCCAGCCGCGAAACGCCTCAAGCGTCTTGACCGGACGCGACGCTACGGTGCCGTCCGGCTTGACCACCCAGACTCCGAGCTTGCCTCCGGGAAGGTCGATGATCGCCGCCTGCGGCACCGAAGGATAGGATGGCGGATTTTCGAGGTCTGAAAGGAGCGTCACGTAGGAATTGGGGATTAGCATGCGGTCCGGGTTGGGGAAGTTGAGCCGCATCTGGATTGTGGCGGTGGATGCGCTCATTTCATTGTCGTCGAAGTCGAACGTGCCGTGACGGTCATACTCGCTGCCGTCGGCCAGGAGGAGACGCAGCCGGAGCTTCTCCTCCGCCTTGCCGTCGCGCTGAGCCTCGCGCCACTGGATGTATGCACGGTCTGTGAGCGGGAACGATACGCGCATCGGGTCGATCTGGACGATTTTGGCGAGTGCCCCCTTGGATGGCGCCACATAGTCGCCCACGTGCGCCGAGGTCTTGCCGATCTGGCCGGAAATCGGCGCGTAGACTTTCGCCTTCTTGAGATCGTATTCAGCCACGACGAGGTTGGCCTTGGCCTGCAGGACTGCTGCGGCGGCGGATTCGCTCTGCGCCTCCGCATTGTCGCGTTCGAGCTGGGTTATGCCGCGCTCGTCGGCATTTTGCATACGGTCGTAATAACGCTTGGCGCGGCGGGCTTCTGCCTCTGCCGCCTCGAGGTCGGCCTTGCGCTGGTTCACTACGGCGCGGTAGCGTTCGTCGTCGAGCACGTAGAGAAGGTCGCCCTCCTTTACGGTATCGCCTTCCTTGAACTTGATTTCCACGATATAGCCGTCGACCTGCGGCATAAGATCCACTTCCTGCACGGGTTCCGCGTGTGCGACAAACGACTTCGGCAGGTTGTAGACCCTCATCTCTGCGTTCGTCACAGCCACGGTCTGCGCCATTCCCGCCATTGCAGCCATGGGATTCTGGGCTTCGTTGGACTTAGGCATCCAATCCTTGGCCATCCAGCCGATTGCAACGCCAACGGCGCACACGAGTATCTGGCCGAATATCGCGCCGAAAACCGCTAGCGCACTCTTCCCGTCATTCTTCGTCGTTTCCATTTCTGTTCTCTTTCTTTGTGCAGGCACTGCTTTCACCTATGCCAAAATGACCCGCCGCCCAGTTAGGGCTTCGGGGAAGTTTTGAAGATATATTATACCATTTTCCGTCCCAATCTGGCAAGTAGCGCACGAAGCGGTACCACTGGCGGGGCGGCGCGGGGGCGTGGTAGGGC
>DFGM01000031.1 GCA_002371755.1 Verrucomicrobia bacterium UBA3750
ACCGATTCCGCCGCGAAGTATCTTGGCGATGGACGCTTCGGTGTATTCTACGTGAACGACCCAGACGGGTTCGACCAGAAGGGCGCGGATACGACGCCCTGGCGCGTGATGCTTGTCGCCAAGGATTTGCAGACGCTTGCGACGAGCGACATCGTGCGGCGGCTTTGCCCAGCGCCGTCCGCCGAAGTCGCGGCGAAGGCGGCGAAGTTCGTGCGCCCCGGCCGCGCCGTCTGGCAGTGGCTACCCGCTGGCGCGCCGAAATACGGGGAACAGAAGGAGTGGTACGACAGGACGAAGGCGCTGGGCTTCGAGTACTATCTTATAGACGATGGTTGGCGTGACTGGCGCGATGGCGACATGGACCAGTGGGCGTGCCTCAAGAAGTGGATTGACTATGGGAAGTCGATCGGCGTCGAGACTTTCATGTGGGTCGACTCCAAGGAAATGCGCAATCCCGAAACGCGCCGCGAGTATCTTGCGAAGGTGAAGGCGTCGGGTGCGGTAGGCATAAAGATTGATTTCCATCCCGCGCCTTCGTGCGCACAGATGGCGTGGTACGAGGAGGCTCTTGCCGACACCCTCGAATTCGGGCTCATGACAGACTACCACGGTTGCGTGAAACCGTCGGGACGCGAGAAGACGTGGCCGCACGAGATTGCGCGGGAGGCGATCCGCGGTCACGAGTGGCACATCACGCGCTACGACAGGTCCCTTCCGCCGGAGCATGATTGCATCCTGCCTTTCAATCGTCTCGTTCAGGGACACGCCGACTACACGCCCGTCGTCTTCGAGGAGAGAGAGCTTGTCGGCTATACGCGGGCAAGGGAACTTGCACAGGGGATCATCTTTTCTGCTCCATTCCTCTGTCTCGGTGACTATCCGCAGAACTATATCGAAAGCCCTGCGGTTGAAATCATAAAGGCGTTGAACCCAGTCTATGATGAGACGATTGTCCTTCCCGGCTCGGAAATCGGCGAATGCGTCGCGGTCGCAAAGCGCAAGGACGAGAAGTGGTTCATTGCAATCGAGAACGGCGCGGAGGACCGCAGCCTTGAAATCCCGCTTTCGTTCCTTCAGTCCGGCAAGTGGCGGATGAAGAAGTTCGCCGACGCGGAAGGTTCCAATACCGAATTCGACATTTCGGAATGCACCGTCTCGCCATCCGATACGCTGAAACTCGCTCTCCGCGCAAAAGGCGGGTTTGTGGCCGTGCTCACAGCCAGTGCCGCCTTGTACTCCCGGTTCGGGGACGGGATGCTTTCCGTCACGCAGCCGCGCGGCTGGCTTGGAAAAGTCTGCCACGCACAGGCGGATGGCTTGACGGGGCACCCTGAGGCCTTGAGTTATCCGTACGATTCGTGTCTGTGGGCCGGCAGAATCGTGAACGGCAGATCGGATGTGGACGGTTGGTGGCGATACGAACAGACGGCGTATTACACCGACGGTCTTCTCCGGCTGGGTTACGCGCTGGGCGACTCCAAGTTGATCGCAAAAGGCGAAAAAGGCGTCGACTACACGCTGGACAACGCCTCGCCGGACGGAATGCTTGGCGACCCGTGCCTTTGGGATGCGACGAAGCACAAGCTTGACAGCGGTTTCGAGATGTGGCCGATGGCTGTGTTCTTCAGGGCTATGAAGGCCAAGTACGATGCGACACGCGACGAACGCATCCCGGCGGCGCTCGCAAAATACTACCTGCTGAGCGGTGCGGACATGCTCGCCAAGGGCCGCAACACGATCAATGTCGAGGGCATCGCCTGGACTTACGGACGCACGGGCGACAAACGGCTGGTGGAAATGGCGGAGGAGGCCTGGAACGCGAAGAAAAGCGCCGACAATTGGTCCAACGATCTTGTTCCCGCCAAATGTTCCGATGGCGCGCCGATATACATGCACGGCGTAAGCTATTCCGAAGAGTTGAAGATACCGCTCCTTCTCTACGCCTGCACAGGCAAGCGTGAATATCTCGAGCAGGCCGTCAATGCCGAGTGGAAACTCGTGCGCGACCACATGCTGCCGGATGGATGCCCCAGCTCAACGGAACAGACGCGAGGCAATTCCGTGCATTGGGGGCACGAGACATGCGTCGTTTCTGACTACACCTGGTCGCTCGGCTATTTCCTCGAGGTGCTTGGAGACGCGCATTATGCCGACAAGATAGAACGCTGCGTGTTCAACGCAGGTTTGGGTTCGGTCATGAACGACTTCAAATCGCTGCAGTACTTCTCGAATCTGAATCAGTTCATTGCCACGTCCGATTCCAACCACAATCCGTTTTTTTACGGCACGACGTGGTCGCAGTACCGTCCGACGCATGAAACGGAGTGCTGTGCCGGCAATATGCATCGCTTCCTCCCCAACTACATCTCGCGCATGTGGCTTAAAGACGCCGAAGGCTCGCCGGTCGCCGCGCTCTACGGGCCGTGCGAAGTCGATTTCGGCTGGGCGAGGATAACGGAGGAGACGCATTACCCGTTTGACGGGAAAATCGTATTCCGTTTCGGCATGGAAGGGGAGAAAGACGCGGCGTTCACTTACCGTGTCCCTGGATGGTGCGTCAAGGGCGCGAGCGCAAAGGTGAACGGCGAATCGGTGCCCGTCGGCGATGTCGGGAGTTTTGCCGCAATCAGGCGCACGTTCAGGGACGGCGACACGATAGAGTTGGATTTCCCCATGGACACGGTATTCGAGGTTCTTCCGAGACGTCACTATGTTATAAAGGATTTCGTCGGCAAGTGGACCGGCAAGATCGAAGGGCGCAGCGTCAGCCAGGGAACGGTGGTGCGCAGGGGACCTCTTGTCTTCGCCTATCAGGTTCCGGCGGAGCGGACGGAAGACACTGTCGAGCATGCAAGCATGCGCGGCAAGAAAAGCGCGAACCCGGATTTCAAGTGCTGGAACCTCAGACCTGCGGGTCCGTTCAATTACGCGCTTGCCGCGCACGAGGCCGAGACGGTCGCGGACGGCGATTCCGTTTGCGTCAAGGTTCCCGTGCGGCGCATAAAGTGGGAACTCGAGAACGATCGCTTTACGCCAGACCTCCCGGAAAACCCTGTTCCGGTTTCGGATGTAATCGAATACATCTCGCTGGTTCCCTATGGCAACACTGCGTTGCGTCTTGCAGTCTTTCCTGATTTGCAGGACCGAAGAAGCATAAATCCAACTCAACTTTCGTTGTGCGGCTTGTCGGCGTTTGCGCGGCCCGCGCCGCGGGCGGCCATGGCGGCGCGGCTGGCGGCCGATGAGGATGTCATTGGCATCGTCCACTGGGGGTTCAACACCTACACCGACCGCGAGTGGGGCTTTGGCGACGAAGGCGAGACCGATACCGCCAAATGGATGACGAATGGCGTTTCCGCCAGGCGGGAGACGCGCGGACAGGGGCTTTGCCGTTGCCAGGTGCATCGCGGCGGCGGACGCGATACGCGGCCCGACAATTCGCTCGAGACGTTTCTCTGGTGCTGGGGGCACGGCGTCGCGCCGGAGGCGGATGCGCGGCTGACAAAGGACGGCGTCGCAATCGCTTTCCACGATCCGACGCTCCAGCGCATTGCGCGCGGCATTCCCGGCGAACTCCAGACCCGCGAAATCAAGGACATGGCATGGGACGAAATAAAGGACGTCGATGTCGGCTCGTATATGGGCGAAGAGTATGCAACGACGCGCATCGCGACGATAGATTCGATCTTCGCCGCGATGGCTGGCCGTCCCGATAGAATACTCTACCTGGACGAAAAAGGGGCGCCGCCCGAGATGATGGCGCAGATGGCCCGGAAGCATGGCGTGGAGAAGCAGATCTACTATACTTCGCCGGATTTCCGTCTGATGGCGCGGTGGCAGGAGGTTGTGCCGGACGGCCTCGGCATGGTGTGGCTCGGCACGTGGCCGACGGACAACTCGGCCGAGTCCGTCGCGAGGGCCGATGAGTTCCTGGAACGGACGTTCCGCGAGATGGAAGATGCGAACTGGAAGGGCATCAGCCAGATACAGCTGCATATCCGGACGGATCTTACGAAACCCGATCCGTTTTGCCCTTCGACGGAATGCCTGAAGAAGTCCATCGAACTTTTGCACGCGAAGGGCATAACCGTCCAGGCGTTCACATGGACGGAAGGCGCGAACAAAGACGTCCTGCGCCGCATTTGGTCGCTCGGTTTCGACAATTTCGCCACGGACGATCCGCTTGTGCTGTTCGAACTGTTGCCGGAATTCGCCGGGTGCGGCAAATGAAAGGAGCGAGAAATATGTCCAGGATGAAAGGAGCGCCGGCGCGCGCGATGCCGTTGAAGATGCGTGCGGTCAGGGCCGCGATCGCGGTTTCGTGCCTGGCGCTTGCGCGGCCGTGCGTCGCTGCCTCGCGTGCCGAAACGCGTGAACTGACGGTTGCTCCGGACGGCATGTCGCCGCGCGAGGCGCTTCTCGCCATCCGCGAGGCGAAGGCGAAGGGCGATGCGTCTGCGTGGACGGTGCATATACGGCGTGGCGCGTATTTTCTTGAAGCACCGCTTGTTTTCACGGCCGCCGACTCCGGGACGCGCTCTTCGCCCGTCCGCTGGATTGGCGAAGGCGGCCCCGTTTTTGCCGGCGGCGAGCGGCTGAAGGGCTGGCGGGACGAAGGGGGCGGCGTGTGGTCTGCACCGATTCCGAAGGGCGCAGACGGAAAGCCTGTCTGGTTCGAGCAGCTTTGGGTGAACGGACGGCGCGCCGAACGCGCCCGTGCGCCGGATGCCGTGCCGGACGATCCGGCGCACAGCTGCATGAAACTGAGTTTGTCCGAAGAACGAGTCGTGACGAATGCGGTTGACGGAACGGTTTCATACGTACAGCGCATCGCTTCGACAAACGCGGCGATGTCTAAGGTCGTGTCGACGGCGGCGGAAGATCTGCCGTACGTTTCGCTCTGCGCCGTCCACAAATGGAATGCGGCGCGTCAGGGGATCCTTCGTGTCGATTCCGAAACGATGTCCGTCGAGACAAGCCGCAGGGAGAGCGTCGGCGGCAATCGCGCGTGGACGGCCAAAGAGACGATTGTCTGGTTTGAAAATGTGCGCGGTGCATTCGACGCGCCGGGGGAATGGTTTTATGACGCCAAGGCCGGGCGCGTCCTCTACCGTCCGCTTCCGGGCGAGACAATCGGTTCCCTGTCGGCGATCGCGCCGACGGCGTCCGGCGGCGTGCTTGTCGTTTTGCGTGGCGATTGCGACGGCGATCCGGTGCATGACATCGAATTCAAGAACCTGTCGTTTGCGTTCACGGACTACGCCGAGAAACCAGGGGCGAAGAATGCCGTTTCCGCAGAAAAGGTCCCCGTGCAGTTCTACACGCGACAGACGTTGCCTGAGACCGTCGGATGCGTTACGGCCACCGGTGCGCGGCGCATCGTCTGGGACGGATGCAGATTTCAGCATCTCGGCGCGTTTGCTATGCGCCTGATTGACGGTTGCATTTCCAACACCGTCAAGAACTGCACATTCGCGGATATTGGCGCGGGAGGTGTCAAGATGGGATCTGAAAATCCGCATGTCGCGCCGGGTGAGACGCTTTCACGTCGCGAAATCACAACGCTCGCGCCGCGCTCGGTCGCATTCAACACGGTTGAAAACTGTCTCTTCAAGGGAATTGGACGCTATGTTCCGGCCGGCATCGCCGTGACGCTCACGCATGCCAGCGACTGCCGCATCGTCCATTGCGACATGACGGATTGCGCTTACTCGGCCATTTCCGCCGGGCTGGCATGGGGCTACGGCGGAAGCATCGCGCAGCGCAACGAAATCGCATACAATCGCATCTGGAACATCGGCAAGGGATTGATGAGCGACATGGGCGGCGTCTATACCCTCGGCACAAGTTTCGGGACGACGATTCACGACAATGTCATCCATGATGTCCGCAGTTATTCCTACGGCGGCTGGGGAATCTACTTTGACGAGGGATCGGAAGGTATCGTCGCGGAGCGAAATCTCTGTTGGAATACGACAGACGGCGGCTTTATGCAGCATTTCGGACGCGGGTGCACGGTCAGGAACAACATCTTCGCGTGGAACAGAATCGGCGACGCCGTCCGTTCGCTCTTTGTCGTCCGGAACAAAGAGGGAATCGAGCCGACACTTGATTTCAAGAACAACATCGTCCTTGTTTCGACATGCGCCCTTGCGAACGCGCAGGCGGTAAAGGTCAAGGGCGACTGGTCAAACAACCTCTGGTTCGACGTGCGCGGCGAAAGCGCCGCGACAATCGGCGGCGGGACTTGGGCGGCATGGACGCAGCTGGGGTTCGAAAAGGATGGATCGTTCGCCGATCCGCAGTTTGTCGATGCGGCCAACAACGATTTCCGCCTCAAGCCGACATCACCGGCGCTTAAACTGGGTTTCCGGCGGTGGGACTATTCTGCTGCGGGAAGAAAATGCAGATAAGGAGACGAAACACGATGGAATGGATCAAAGTCAAGGCGAGCATGACACTTGCGGTTCTCGCTGCTTTATCGGTGCTGGGCGCATCTGGGGACGCGGCCGGACGAGAAGGATTTTCGCCTGTCCCCGCCGAAGCGCTGAAGACGCTTCGGGATTTGGCGCCTGGCCGTCCCGTGCCGCGGCCGTCGCTTCTGCCGGAGGGCAAG
>DFGM01000127.1 GCA_002371755.1 Verrucomicrobia bacterium UBA3750
CGGGATCGGCAATCGCTTTGCGATTAGCCTATTGACAAATGTTCCCATAGGAGGGCGGGCAGACCCCTGCCCGCCGCGACATCCGCTCCCCCTTGACCGCGACAACCATAAATGCTAAAATACCGCCGCAAAATGTGAAAAGGCTTATCGAATCAGCCAAGCGGCACCTTGGATTGGCGAGGGAAGACGAAGTTCCTTGCCATTCTTGTCGTGCCGCAGTCACAATTTCAAGCATTACCAAAAGCGTAATACAATAGGAGAAAAAGAGAGATGAAAGAACGAACTACACGGACATTGCTCCAGACTGTCGCGCTAGTAGGTGCGATGGCTGCGGGCACTACAGCGTTCGGCAGTTACTATGAATAGGCTGCCACGGAAAAAGCCTACTGGGAGGATGATACCAGTTGGACCGTTGAAGCCGCCGATTTCACTGACTACCGTCTGGGCAATAACGGCTCGGATGTGGCGTTCAAGTCGACCGCAACTGCGGACGATGAGTATGCCGTGCTTGCCTACAACGGCACTCATACTTTCATGGCAGATGAAGCCTCGTATGGTCTGACCAAGGCGAATGCGCCGTTGAATGTTGTCGGGCCTTGGTGGTATACATATTCTACCGTGCTGAATATTGCCAGCGGCACCTACCAGTTCGCAAGCGTCAACCTTAATACCGATGGAACATATGGCGGCACGCCTACGCTCAATGTCAACGGCGGAATGCTCAAGACGCCTTATGTCTCCGGCAACGGCGGTGCGCTTGTGCTCAATGGCGGCACGCTTTCGTTCGACAAGTCCGACTATACGGATGACTACGGAATCATTACCGTCCCTCTGACCATCGGTGCGAATGGCGGAACGATCAATACGGGCAATGGCGAATTGCGCCTCGCGGTCAGCGGCGCTCTCTCCGGCTCAGGCACGATAACGAAGACCGGCACGCGTCCGCTCGCGTTCACGGGCGATACTTCCGCTTTCACCGGCACGATTACAGTCGCGGCCGGCGCCGGCGAGGTGACGATCAATGGAACCACAATCCCGGCCGGCGAGTCCAAGAGTTTTGATGCAGTCTATAAAGTCGCTTGGCGGCAGGACTTTGAGGATGCGTCAACATATGCATCTAACCTGAAAGAAGGTTCGGTTGCCAGTGCCGTGCTCGGAACTTCCGCGTCTGAGCCAAAAGACGTGACGTATACGGTGCACGCAGGTCATTATGAGTACGTGGATGACGGCAAACTCGAATGCCAAATTTCATACGAGGAACGCACGGCTTACGATTCTTTGACTTCCAGCCATTGCCTGCGCGGTGTGATGCGCGCCGGAACATCGGCTAATCTGATGTTCATGATGCCAAGCGAGGCGACGACCGCTACTGATTATATTGTCGAGTTCGACCACTATCTCGGCCCGAGCTATACCAATGGCTCCAATACCAGCAGCAACGGGTTTGTGATTGTCGGCGCTAATGGCATCTTGGCGTCGTTTGCGATTGGGCCGGTCGACAGGGACGGCCCTTATAATGTTAGTGTGTATCGCGGCGATGATGTTGCCGATGTGCTGACAACTTCAATCAGAACGGGCACGCGCGGCACTGTGGACGAAGCGGACTGGTGGATGCACGTAACTGTTCGTGGTACGGCAGATGGCATCTTTATGTCCGTCGCGAACGCCAATGCATCCGGACATACAATGGCGGAAGTAAAGTTGCAGGACGATTTCGACGTCGTTGAGGCAATCTATATCCGCAATACGGCCAAGCAGTACAAGCACGGCTTTTCGCTAGATGACGTTGTCGTCTCTTTGCCTGCGACGGCTACGACCTACACCTGGACCGGCGCGGCTGGCGATGGATTCTGGACGACCGCAGGCAACTGGCTGGCGGGTGATGATGTCCCTCTGACAGCGCCAACGTCTCTGGATGAAGTCGTGATTCCTCCTGATAGCGGCGACGTCTACATCTCGCCTGATGTCGCGTACGGCTCCTTGTCGGTTGGCACTGGTGCGCGGCTGGGATTGCTGGTTAGCGGCGTGACGGAAGAAGCGACTGTTTTCACGCTGCCGGAGCTTAAGGATGGCTCAACGCTTTCTGTCGATCAAGTTGTGCTTTGCGGACCTTATGAGATGGGGGTGACCGGCGACGGCACGGCCGTTACCGCCAAGCGTGTGCCAAGTTCTTTCACTTGGGCTGTTTCCAGCGGAGCATGGCAGACACCCTCCAACTGGACTGTCGGCGGCCTTGCGTCGGGTGATACTCCCGGACCTGACGACCAGGTAGTTTTCCCGTCAACGGCAACCTGCACGGTGAATACAGACTCAATGGCGGTTTCGAATGTCGTTGTGAATTCCGATGCCGTTCTTACTGTGACAGGCAACAAGTATATTTACGCTTTGATGTTCAACGGCGAGGGGTCGCTTCGCCTTGCCGGCGGTCTTCTCGGCAATGTCAGCGGGAAATACGGCGTAATCAGCAACAACATCGAGGTAGTTGAGGGGACTACGAACGACATCCTCGTCGGCAATGGCGGCGGTTACCAGATTTCGTTCTACGGCAATCTGTCGGGCTCCGGCAACCTGCGTATTGACGAGAATGGGCAGAACAGCGCGGGTCTTAACCTGTACAGCGAAGACAATTCGTCCTTCAGCGGCGTGTTCGAGGTCTACCGCACGCTTTCAAGCGCGGTTCGTTCGAACACCCGGTTCTTCAAGGCGGGCGCTACAAGCGCCGCCGCTTCATGGACGCTACGTGGAAAAGAGAACAGCAACATCTTTCAGGAGAGCAACAAGACGTACTATTTCGGCGCGTTGAACAACGGCATCTACGAAGGATCTTCATATTCTGGCATCGTTCTTGAGATCGGTGCGCGCAACGAGGATTGCGCATTCAGCGGCTGCGCCAGCCGTTTTGATGACGCGACTCACAAAAACTTCGGCACCACGATCCGCAAGGTCGGCACGGCCAAGCTGACGATCGACACGACAAACACCGGAACGGTAGAGATCAACGGCGGCACGTTTGCGTTCGCTCAGGCTTCGGCGCTGCCGAACAAAAACGAGTACGGCGACTACTGGATTGAATTCGGTGGCGGCACACTTGAGGCTACGGGTGTCGATCCTTCGGCGCTGATAATCAAGTCCCGGTCGGCAGTCTCCGTTTTCGTTGGTGCGGAGACAAACGAGACTTGGGCGTCTGCGATTGCGGATAGCAATACCGGCGGGTTTGCGAAGTATGGCGCGGGCACGTTGACGCTTAGCGAGAAGCCGCTCTACACCGGCATCACCTCGATCATGGACGGCAAGATCGTATTCCCGGCACAGCTGGACGCGACCGAGAATAAGGAAATTGTCCTCAACCCGCTTTCTGCCGGCACGTACGAGAACGCCATTCTCACCGGCTACGCCTATCCCGCAGGCACTGTTCTGGACGGCACTGAAGAAGCAGACGATGTGCGCAACGAGTTCGCTATCGATGTCGCAGGCGTCGCGAAGGTGGATCTTTCCGCCGCCAATGAGACGATAATCAATGCGTTGAAGACCGATCGTCAGTGGATTCTTGCCTCCTCCGCCGAGGGGATAACCGGCTTCAGGCGCGGCCGTATTGAACTCGTCATGCCGGCGAAGCCCGAAGATGTGAGCGAGATCATGTGGCAGTGGACGGTTGGCGTGGTTGCGATGAAGGGCGGATATGCTCTCGCGGTCATACCCGAATCCAACCCGACGCGTATTATAATACGGTAAGAGGCAATTCGCGATTCGCGATTGAAGTTTCAGACTGCAGCGGGCTTTCATGCCTGTTGCAGTCTGACTTTCTTGTGTGTCAGTTGCAAAGCCCTACCACGCGACGCCGCGTGACATCGCGGCGGCGAAGGGTCTCGCCGCCCTACCACGCGACCACGCCCCGGCACCGTTGCACCGGTAAGGCGGACAGACCCTTGCCCGCCGCGGCGTATCGCGCGACATCGCGGCGGCGAGGGGTCTCGCCGCCCTGCCTACTTCATGCAGGGGCAGGCGGTAAACGAAGCCGATGAACAGGCGGGGGTGGCGACAGGACAGCGGGGATGGAATGCGCATCCTGAAGGCCAGGCGTCAGGCTGAGGGACGACGCCAGGGATTCCGGCGAGAGGTGCATCCTTCGGCGCGGATAGGGAAGGCACTGCGGCCAAAAGCCCTTTGGTGTAAGGATGGCGCGGAGCTACCAGCACTTTCCCAACCGGTCCCGATTCCACTATCTGTCCAGCGTACATCACATTCACGTAGTCTGAATACTCCGCCACGAGACCAAGATTGTGGGTGATGAAAAGCACGCTCATGCCGCGTTCCGCCGCGAGTTGGCGAATCAAGTCCAAGACTTCCTTCTGCGTCGTCACGTCGAGGGCGGTGGTGGGTTCGTCGGCCACGAGCAAATCCGGTTCCTGGGCGAGAGCCATGGCAATCATCACGCGCTGCTGCTGTCCACCGGAAAGCTGGCAAGGGTATTTGCGTGCCGCGCTTGCGTCCAATCCGACAGAAGCGAGGAGTTCGGCCACGCTTGCCGCGGTTCTTCGTCCTTCCTCGATTTGCTTGCCGCACTTAATGGCAGGGTTGAGAGACTGCATCGGATTCTGGAAAATATATGCAATTCGCGTATCCGGCGCCTTGGCTACGACACCCGAGATTTCGGCCCGGTCGACTAGTCCGCCAATCGCGAGTGCGCTCAGCGACTTCCCGCAGCCCGATTCGCCCACGAGGGCAATGCGGGAGTTTTCCGGTATGTCGAAAGAGACGTCCCTCACCGGCACGGAGACCTTGCCGCCGCCGAGCTTGAATGCGACGCGAAGATGTTCGACTTTGAGGAGCATCAGCGTTTCTTCCCCATTTTCGCGGCGACGAGGAGATGCAATCCCACTAGCGCGAACGCCGCCACTATGACGTATGGCAGGGCTTTTGCGCTCATATCCTTACCCTTGGTGACGAGTTCGAGGTATGTCATGCTGCCGGAAGTCTTGCCGAGCCAATATCCGGCGGCGGCGAGAATGGCAGACCATATGCCTGCTCCGAGAGCGGTAAACGCGCTGAAGGAGCCGAGTGGCATTCTGGATATGCCGGCCGGGATAGAGATGAGCTGGCGGATTACGGGGATGAGACGGCAGACGAATGTGGTAGCCGCGCCATATTTGTTGAAGACTTCGCATGCTTTTGCGAGAGGTTCGGGCTTCACGAAGAACCACTTTCCGTATTTTTCGAGGAAGGGTTTGCCGAGTTTGAGGGCGAGGTAATAGTTGAGATACGCTCCAGCGAGCGAGCCGGCGATACCGGTCAAAACTGCGAGGGAAAGTGCGACAGGCGCGGCTTGATTGCCGAATGCGCCTGTCGTCGCGATTAATTCGCCGCGTGCGGCCAGAAAACCTGCCGGTATCATCACGACTTCACTCGGGAAGGGGATGAAACTAGATTCCACCGCCATAAAGAAGAAGATGGCGGCAAAGCCCCACGTGGGGGCAAGGGCGGCAATGGCGTCTAGGTGGGAAGCGAGAGTCTCTAGCATATCTGGTATTCCTTGAATCTATCCCTGCAATAAGGTCTTGGAACGGCAATCGCGCCTTCCGCATTGCCGTTTATGGCGATTTTCACGTCTCCATCCAGCCTGTCGCAGCGCGAATATGCGGCAATGAGGCAAAGCGAGGTCTCGAAATCGTCTTTGGATGCTTCGCCTGTGAGAATGGCGGATGGGCCTGGGCAATTCACTGGTGCGAGCAAGGTGCCGACGCCTCCTGCGGCGGCTTCCTTGAGAACGGCGTTTTCCTGTTTGTCGCGGCCCAGGATGAGTCCGGCACCGTCTGGAAGGCGGAACCTGCGCGCCACGGAGAGAAGCTCCACGAGTCTGCGGTCCCGGAGGCCTTCATGGTCGCGCAAGTCCTTGAGTTTTCTGCCGAAACCTTCTTCGGTCAGCTTGCAGCCGCCTGCGGGGGAAGGGTAGTCCACGATACCGTATTTCGCCGCGAGTTCGATTTGGCGTTCGCGTCTGCGCCCGGAAATATCGAGGAGCTTTTCGCGGTCGATGAGACCTTCCGTTTCGGGGATGGTTGGCTCGAGAAGCTTAGCGGAAAGCGGTCTGACGAGGCGACCTTTCAGACCGGAGGATTTTTCCACGACGCCGAGGGACTGTTTGTTCTGGCTCATAGGGCGCTGGCCCATCACCTCGCCGGTAGCGACGAAGTCGAAGCCGAGCTTCTCCATGAGTTCGCCAGCGCGCCGTATCATCGTGGCATGGCAATCTATGCACGGGTTCATTGCGCCGCCGAAACCGTGTGGCGGGTTTTCGACAAGCGCGATTTCGTCATCGGTAAAGTCGATTACATGCAGTTTTATGCCGAGGGCGCTTGCCGCCTTGCGTGCGGCATCGGGTGAAAAGAACGGAGTCGCGAAACATACGCCTTCCATTTCCGCGCCTGCATCTTCCAGCACTTTGACGGCAAGTTGGCTATCCAAACCGCCGCTTATGAGGCTCAACCCGCGGCATTTGCGTTCTTCATTCATATTGTTTCAGCTCCTTTTGCCCGGACGCGCGTCAAGAAACGCATATTGAGCGCGAAGGGGACGATTGTCGCCAGGCAGCACAAGACGTCCGATACAGGCAGCGAGAGCCAGATTGCGAACGTGTGGTCTTCCATGAAATAAGGCAGGAACCAGATAATCGGCAGCATGATAAAGCCCTGGCGCATCGTGGATAGGATAATGGAGGCGAGGGGCTTGCCGATTGACTGGAAATACGTGGTGCAGACGATGTTGAGTCCTATGCACCAGAGCATGCAGTTGGCGAGCGCGAGATCTTTTGCCGCGAGAGTTACGAGGGCAGGGTTGTCGGCCGAAACGAACATCCGGGCGAGCCAGGTCGGGAATGGCGGCACGACCTGAATGACTGTGGCGGCCACGCAAAGGGCGGACGTCACCCAGAAGCCGAGGATGAAAGCCGCCTTGACGCGCTTGAAGTTCCGGGCTCCCCAATTGTATCCTATTATGGGCTGTATGCCCTGCTGTGCGCCCAAAATCGGCATGATGACGAGGATAAGCACGCTTTCGAATACGCCGAGCGAGGCGATTTGGGTGGTGGCGGAAGCTTTGTCCGCAGCCCATTTCGCGAAGGCGGCCGGGAAAGCCACGTTTATGAGTGCGCCCAAAAGCTGTTGCAGAAATGGCGCGAATCCCACCCCGCAAGGCTTGGCCAAAAGCCCTTTGTGGAAGCCGATGCGCCTAAGTCTGAGCCTGACCACGCTCTTGCCGCTCCAATAGTGCGATACGGCGAAAACGCAGCTTGCGACCATGGCTATGTTTGTGGCCCATGCCGCCCCCTCTATCCCGAGACCGAGCGTGAATATGAAAATCGGATCCAGAACGAGGTTCATGCCGAAGCCCACAATCATGCACATCATCGATTTCTTTGCGCTCCCTTCCGAGCGCATCATCGCAGAATAGCCGAATGCGAGATGGGAGAAAAGGTGCGAAAACAGGACAATCTTCAGGTAGTCCTTTGCCGCATTGAACGCTTCGCGGCTCACGCCGTTGCCCCCGCACCATCCGAGAATCGTATCGATGTTGAAGTAGACGGCTGGCGTCAGGAAGAAGAAAAAGGCGAGTTTGAAAGCCGTGAGCTGCCCGAGGAGCTTTTCGCAAGCTACGCGGTCGTTTTCGCCGAGTTTTATGGAAAGGATGGCAGAGTGCCCCGCGCCCACGAATACACCGAAGGCGGCGAAAAGCATCATGAGCGGCATTACAAGCGTAAGGCCGGCCATTGCGGCCTCCCCGCACCCGTGGCCGATGTAGAATCGGTCCACCACAGAGTAGAGCGCGTTGAGGCTCATGGATACAAGAGCGGGCCAGGAATACTTTACAAGAAGTTTCCAGGGCTTTTCCGTGGCCAGCTCTTGCAGGTTGTTCTTCAAAACACGATAGCCGTATTCGCGAGCGTCTTGCGGATGCGCGCCATTTCTTCGGCGGAAAACCTCAAATCGCCGAGTTGCAGCGACTTTAGCGACCGCCATGCTGAGATGTCGGCTGGCAGTTTCGTCACCCTGGTGCGCGAAAACGAGAGGTTTTCGAGCCCCTCTTTCGCCGCGAGCCAATCCGGGATTTCTTCAATCGGGTTGCCGGAAAGATCCACGTCTGTAAGCGAGGGGAGGTCTTTGAGCGTCTCGGGCACGCTTGTGAAGCGGTTGTCCCTGAGGTATATCCTGCGCAACGACTTGAGCGCCGAGAGGTCTGGAAGGGCGGAAAGGCGGTTTTCGTTCAGCCGCAGCCACTTCAAGGCGGCAAGATCAGGGATGGGGGAGGGAAGGGATTCGAGGGCGTTGCGGTCTAGATTCACATAGTCGATCTTCTCCTTTTCGGCGAAGGAATCCATGCATGAATCGAGGTTGGCGAGGCCCTTGTCCTGCAGATAAACCCTGATGCCGGCGGCAGGGTCCTTGTAAGCGGGGAGTGGTTCGTCGAAACACCCCGCGAGAAGGACTGCCGCCAGCACGGCCAATATGGAATTGGCTTTATTCATCAATCAGTTTCCTGCGGCGACAATGCCTGCGAAATCCTGGGCCTTGAGGGCTGCGCCGCCGATGAGACCGCCGTCGATGTCTGGCTTGGCGAGCAGTTCGGCGGCGTTGCCGGGCTTCATGGAGCCGCCGTACTGGATGCGCACCTTGTCGGCAGTCTCGGCGCCGACGAGCTTTGCGAGGGTGGCGCGGATGAGGGCGTGGACTTCCTGCGCCTGGTCGGGTGTGGCGGTCTTGCCCGTGCCGATTGCCCAGACGGGTTCATATGCGATTACGAGTTTCTCGCAATCTGCGGCCGTGACATCCTTGAGACCCACGTTCATCTGGCGCTCGATCACCTCGACGAGCTTGCCGGCTTCGCGCTCTTCCAGCGTCTCGCCCACGCAAACGATGGCCGTCAGCCCCGCTGCGATGGCGGCACGGGCGCGCAGATTCACCGTCTCGTCCGTTTCGCCGAAATACTGCCTGCGCTCGCTGTGACCGATGATGACATACTTGGCGCCAGCGTCAAGAAGCATGCCGGTGGAAATTTCGCCCGTATAGGCGCCGCTTTCCTTCCAGTGGCAGTTTTCGGCGCCGATGCCCACGTGCGTGCCGGCCGCTGCCGCCACTGCCGCAGGAACGTCGATTGCCGGTGTGCAGCACACCACTTCCACGTTGCCGTATGCCGCCGTCGCTTCCGCCACGGCCTTCACGAGAGAAGCCGTCTCGCTCGGCTTGATGTTCATCTTCCAGTTGCCTGCTATGATTTTCTTTCTCATTTTTGCTTTCTTTCCTGTTTCGTCCGGGCTGTCGGCAGTCCGGTGCTTTTCTTTTCCGGTTTTGTTGTTTGCGGAAATCCTTGCTTCGCTTTGCGATTTCAGGGCTTTTTTTCGGGTGGCACGAACTTGCGGTGCTTCACCTTGGCCTCCTTAAACATCTTCTTCACCGTGTCCAGGAACGCGTAGTCTCCCCCGTACACCACTTCGCGTATTCCTGCGTTGATGATAAGCTTGGCGCAGGTGAGGCACGGCGAGATAGTCACATATATGGTGCCGCCTTCAAGGGCGTGGCCATAGAGCGCCGCCTGGCATATTGCGTTTTGTTCGGCATGGGTGCAGAGGCACTCGTCGAGGTGCGTGCCGGATGCACTTTCGCCGGCGCATCTGGGGCAACCGCCCTCGAAACAGTTCCTCACTCCCCTCGGCGTGCCGTTGTAGCCCGTCGAGAGTATATGGTTGTCTCGCATGACCACCGCTCCGACATGACGGCGCAGGCAGTTGCTGCGCTTCGCCACCACTTCGGCGATGCCCATGAAGTACTCGTCCCAGCTCGGGCGGGGATCCGTTTTTGCCTTTGGTTTGCCCATGTCGGTTATTATACCATATTCCTTCGCCCCGGTCTACTGGGAGTAAGAGCCGTTTACGGCGTTTGCGGCAAAATTACTGGAGATGGCGCTTGACGAACTGCGGCATTGTCTCAAGGCGTTCGATGCTTCAGCGTGCGGCTGTTTTTTTCCCGCCGGCGAGGGTTTGGGCGATATTAAGGTAATACGATCTGAGACGCTCGAAAGCGTTGAGTATGTCCAATTCCACGAGTACGCGCACCGGGGATGTGGGGTCGTCCGGCCCGATGCGCCCGAGCTGCCCCTTGCGGATGTTGCGTATGAACTGGTGGAGGTCGCGGCTTTCGCTGTGTGCCGCCTCGGCAGAAAGCGCGGGGCCTTTCCCGAAAAGCGAGGCCGATGCCTTCTCGGCAAATGCCGACACTCTGTCGTGTACACTCAAGATAGCCATGCTCGAAGCATCGCTGATTTTCTGTCCGTCCGCCCTGAGCCTGCGTACTGCCTTGAGAATGGAGGGGGCCTCATCGGAAACGGATTCAAACTCGTCGGAGAGACGAAGTATCATCCTGGCGCGGTCCGCAACTTCCAGCGGAAGACGCGCGACCATGATTTTGCCGATGAACTCGGTGATTTCCTTTTGCACGTTGTCTAGCACGTCTTCGCGATGGAAGATGTGCTCCTCATCCTGTTTCGTGGCGGTTCCCGAAAGGACTTTGCGGATGTGTTCAAGGAGGTCGAGGCCGCTTTCCGCCATGAAGCGGACTTCCTTGAGCGCCTGTTCGCAGGCCATGACGGGCGACTGTTTGGCGCGCATGTTGAGTGCGCTCAAGTGCGGCTTTTCTTCACCATGACCGGGGATGATGCGAACAAGAAGCCGGGCGAAGGGTCCGGTGAACGGATAGGTGATAATGCCGCGCAGGATTGCGAATACCGTGTCGGTTATCGCGATAGGCGCCATGATGCCGTACAGCATCGGACCTTGCGCCGTCTCGGTGATTGCATTCCATCCCGGGAAGAGCCATTTCCCGAACGGCACGAGGACTGGAAGGACGAGCGGCAGAAACACAATCGAGCCGGCTACATTTGAGAGCGTATGGGCAAGAGCCGTCCGTTTCGCATCGGCCGTTCCGCCGATTGCGGCCAGCCAAGCCGTCGTCGTTGTGCCGATATTTGCGCCAAATAGCGCTGCTATGGCTGTTTCGTAGGAGATAAGACCATGTGCGGCGAGAATCATCGCAATTGCGATTGTGGCAGCGGAATGTATCATCGCCGAAAGAATGGTCGCCGCGAGCGCGACAAGCGCCACTCCGAGGAAGTTCGATACCGAAAAACAGGCGAACAGGCTCTTTATGGACTCGTTTCCTCTGATTGTCGCGATGCCCTTGCCCATGAAATATAGGCCCATGAGAACGAGTCCCAACCCGAGAATGGCAAGCCCGATGTCGTGGAAGGGCTCTTTCCGGACAAAGAAGTATAAAAGGCCGCCAATCGCAAGGCAAACAAGACCGATTGTGCCAGGCGTCGGGGCGAATGCGAATATCCAAACCGTGCCGGTGGTGCCGATGTTTGCGCCGATAATCATGTTTATGGCCTGCTCCAGCGTCATCATTCCGGACGATACGAAGCCGACGACCATGGCGGTGATGATGGCGGAAGATTGGGCGATAAGCGTGGAAAGTACACCCGTTCCGACGCCGGAGAGTTTGTGCGTGGTGGCGTGGCCCATGAAACGCCGCAACCATTCGCCGCCAACGGTCTGAAGTCCCTCGGAGAGATGCTTCATCCCGAGGAGGAATATGCCCAGCCCGCCCAAAACCGTCAGCAGCACAACAGCCAGATCGAGCATCATCATTATTCCTTATATATATGATTATGCGGTGAAGCCCGCCGCGAGAAGGGCGATTCCCGTCAGTGCAAGGGCAAGGCCGAACAATCGCGGCCAAATGCGCGGGGCGGCGAATATGATTGAAAGTGCCTTCTCAAGCCGCCAAGGATAGAACATGCCGTACATGCCGACCGCGGCTGACACATAAGCCACAATCACGAAGATATGCACGGGAGCGGCGCCGCTTTCGGGCAGAAAATGCCGCGATGTGCGGAACATTTGCGCAGGGAACAGCATCAAAATCGCCGTAAGTGCGCGAACGCTAAGGTTTTTCGGCATCCAGATTATCGTCAAATATGCCAAAAGCGCCGCGAGAAACCAAACTTCGCCCGTGAAGCGCTTCAGGAGCATATCAAAGACGTCTATGCCTATTATGTCGAGTTCGTGTGCCGTCCAACCCCATGCAATGCATGTAAGAAGAATCGCAATCTTGCGTGAAGACGCGAAGAAAAGGTTGAAGCGATTGGTTTTTTCGGGTGAAAAGAGAGCCGCCCCGCCGTATGCGAAGAGAGGCAAACCCAAGATGAATCCCCAGAATATCATAAGCTATGATTGTGTTTTGGAGGTGGGAAGCGGAGTTGAACCGCTGTAAGCGGATTTGCAGTCCGCTACCTAACCGCTCGGCCATCCCACCAAGTTGCGCATATGGCGCATATTATACCATAAAGTTTCGTATCCTTGCAACCCCGAATCTTCACACCCCACACGTCACTGGCTATTTGGTCGGAGCGACGAGATTTGAACTCGTGACCTTTTGCACCCCAAGCAAACGCGCTACCAGACTGCGCTACGCCCCGACGTGTGTGAGCCAGATACTCACTAAATTGGTAGCGGGGGCTGGATTTGAACCAACGACCTTCAGGTTATGAGCCTGACGAGCTACCAGGCTGCTCCACCCCGCAATCTGGGCTCTCCGACTGGCGGGGCTGGCGGGAGTCGAACCCACAACCCTCAGATTCGTAGTCTGATGCTCTATCCAGTTGAGCTACAGCCCCAAATCGGAAAACGGCGCATATTATATCATATTCTCCCCTCACCGCGCAAGGGGGTATTTTTGTTTTTTCTCTTTTGCTGACTTGCCAATGGAGATGCCGACAGTGTATGGGCAATGAGCTTGGCAAGTCAGCGCGATTTCGGCACGTAAATCCTGGAAAGCGTCAGGCGCGCAAGCCGAGGAGGGCGAAGTACCAATCCAGTATCTGCGGACCCCAGAACATCCACACCGTGCAACCGGCGCAAAGATACGGTCCGAACGGAATCGCCACGAACTTCCCGAGCCTCGCCTTGTTCAAGGCAATCATGCCAAGCCCCGCAATGGAGCCGACGACGGCGGCCGCCATCAATGTGAAGCACGCCGCCACAGGGCCGAATATCGCGCCTATCGCCCCCATGAGAAACACGTCCCCCATTCCCATCGCCTCGCGCTTGAACGCTTTCGTGCCAAGATAGCGTATGAGCCACATCACGCCAAACCCCGCCGCAAGCCCTCCAAGCGACACAAAAAGCTCCGTTGCGGGCCAATGGAGAAAGACGATGCCGAGCACTGACAGTGCGACTCCGTATATCATTCCTCCCACGGTGACGAAGTCCGGGAGCACCTGAAGGTCGTAGTCTATGAAAGAACCAACGACCATGAGCGAGAGCCACACCCACATGAATGGCGCAAGAACGCCGTATTTGTACCAGGCAAGGAGAAAGAGAACTGCGACAAGGCTCTCCACAAGGATGTACCTTGGGGAAATCGGCTTCTTGCAATTGGCGCATTTGCCGCGCAGCATGAGCCAGGAAAGAATTGGAAGATTCTGCCACCAGCGTATCCGCGCACCGCATTTGGGGCAGTGCGACGGCGGCCGCACGATGCTTTCGCCGCGTGGCGTGCGCCAAATCACGACATTCAAAAACGAACCCGTCGCCGCCCCCATGGCGAAGGCGTAGATGGAAAAGATTATGTACAATTCGCGTTGCATGGTAGAACGATTGATTAGTTAGTTGACGAGTATCGAAGAGCGACAACCTTCATTTTTCTGCAACCACCTATTTGAATATGCGGTGTTTGAGCTTGATTCCTTTCCAGACCCACGGCGCGAGAGGCGTCGATGACCGGCTTTATATCTTGTTCGCTCATGTCTCAGTTCTTGCATAGTAGGGGGAAACAGGCGCTTGGCCACGAGAGTTCCGCGCATATTATACCATATCCCACCCCCACTCCGTCAACTGCACTCCGCGCCAGCGATTTTTGGGTATCTTGCCCATGGACATAGCAGGGAGCGTTTGGTATAATATCCCCTCGATATGGCGAAAAGCGAATATGGTGCAGAGAGTATCAAGACTCTAGATCCGGTGACGCACATAAGGATGCGTCCGGGAATGTATGTGGGCGAGCCCGGCACGGGCGCGATGTATCACGATTGTATCTATATCCTCATGAAGGAGGTCATAGACAATTCCGTGGACGAGTTCGTGATGGGCTGCGGCAAGAAGATCGATGTGAACGTGAATTACCTCACGGGCGAGACGAGCGTGCGCGACTATGGGCGCGGCATCCCGCTCGAAAAGGTGGTGGATTGCGTCTCCCAGATGAACACCGGCGGCAAGTTCGATTCGGACAACTTCCAGTTCTCGGCAGGCATGAACGGCGTCGGCACGAAGGCGGTAAACGCGCTTTCGGAGTTTTTCGAGGTCTGCTCCTTCCGCGAAGGCGAGTTCTCGCAGGCGATGTTCAAGGAAGGCCGCCTCCAATCCCAAAAACGCGGCAAATGCGAAAAGCGCGAGCCGAACGGCACGTTCATACGCTACAAACCCGATGCTAAGGTGCTCAAGAACTTCAAAATGCGCGAAGAGCACGTCTTGCGGCGCATGAAGATGTATTGCTACGTCAACGCCGGGCTCACCATCAACTTGAACGGCCAGACAATATGCTCGGAAAAGGGGCTTGCCGACCTCATTTCCGACGAAGCGCAGTTCGAGAAGCTCTACGCCCCGTTCCACATAAAGACGAAAAACCTCGAAATCATCTTCACCCACACGAACCGTTTCGGCGAAGAATACCACTCTTTCGTGAACGGGCAGTATACGACAGACGGCGGCACGCATCTGACGGCGTTCAAGGAGGCGCTCAC
>DFGM01000179.1:0-2223 GCA_002371755.1 Verrucomicrobia bacterium UBA3750
CAGACCCTGCCCGCCGCGGCGTATCATGCGACATTGCGGCGGGCAGATGGAAGAGGCTCAGAGGGAAGGCGTCAGATGGATTATCGTGCCGCCGCCGGGAGCCATCCAAATTGAAGCCTTCTTGCCGGCCGTCACGGTTCCAGTCTCGTGGATGTAATGGGTGGGCGAAACGGCGGCGTCTGGTGCGTCACGGAAGATTTCCGCCTTCCACTCCTTGCTGGCGTTGCCAAGGAAGGCGGTGTCGAGAGTCCATGTGCGCTCTTCGGCATTGTTTATCGCTGCGACATACCACGAGCCGTCTTTCGCCTTGCGCGCGAGGGCGGCAAATGTGTCGGGTGTGCCGTCAAGACCAATCGTATCATCCCAGATGACGGGAGTAGAGGCCATGAAGCGGAAGCATTCGATATTGTTCTCGTATTTCGTTGGAGCGTCTGCGAGCATCTGGAGCGGTGCTTCATAGAGTGCGATCATCGCCATCTGACGGCAACGCGTTCCCACGGAGCCGGGATTGCGGTAGGTGCCCGCGTATTTCCCGACAGCGTAGTTGTCCATGGCGCCTGGCGTGTAATCGAGGGGGCCTGCCGTCATGCGCAGGTAGAACGCCAGCACGTCGTTGGACATCATATCGTACCCATTCTTGAACCACTTCATCTGTTCGAGACCGTGGATGCCTTCGTAGTTCAGGATATTGGGATACGCGCGGCTCATGCCGGTGGGGCGGTTCGCCCCATGGTAGTCGACAAGCATCTTGTTTTTGCGGCAGGCTTCGGCGAATTTCCACAGGAAGCGCTGGCATTCGGCGTCTCCCCGGTCCATGAAGTCCACCTTGAAGCCTTTTGCGCCGAGTTTCGAGAAGTGCTTCGCAACGTGTTCTTCGTCGCCATAGGCTTGCGCCCAGGCCATCCAGAGGATGATGCCGACATTCTTTGAGGCGGCATAGTCGATTACGCCTTTCAGGTCTACGCGCGGGGAGTCTTTCCAGATGTTGAGTTTTTCGCTCCATCCTTCGTCGAGTATGACGTATTCGACGTTATTTGCGGCGGCGAAGTCGATAAAGCGTTTGTAGCCTTCGGTGGTGCAACCGGCCTGGGTGCCCATGTTGTCGAAGTCGTTCCACCAATCCCAGGCGACTTTGCCGGGCTTCACCCATGAGAAATCGTGGCCTTTTTCGGCCGGTTTGGCGAGCGCATTGACGATGTCCGCTTCGCAAAGCTTTGCCGGCGCATCTGCGAGTATGAACACGCGCCATGGGAAGGTGCGCGTGCCGGAGGTTTCGACGAGCCAAGGTGCTTCTTCCTTGATCTCCACCCACCTGCCTCCGGTTTCGACGTCAAACCGCTTCCAGTTATTGTCGTTGGATACATGCGCTGTTTTCGCCGGGTATTTGGCGAAGAAGCCGCAAAGAGGTTCGTTTTGCTTCTCGGGTGGACGCTTCAGATACCAGACAGGGTAGTCGATTACATCCGATTCGGTCACGGCAAGAGTCTTACCGTTCGTGGAATAGACGAGCGGCAGATAGACGAGGTTGCGTTTTGTTTTGTTTGCGGTGAGCGTCACGCCGTCCGTGACGATTTCCTTGGCTCGCAGAGCTACGGGGACAGTCTCTTCCAAACCTTCTTTGCTTGTGAAGTTTACCCAGGCTTTTGCGTCGCTATCCGGGAAGGCAATGCCGGCGGTTTCGGCTTCCACGCGTATGATGCCTGGCATTTTCGTCTCGAAACGATAGGCAACGCCGTCGTTCCGTGCGACAAGGGCGATACCCCAATCGCCGAAATCGGCGAACTTTTCGCAAGCGGTGAGATTGAGCGCGCCTTTTTTGTATATGGGGGATGGCTCAGACGCGCACGCGGAAGGTTCCTTGCGGGTCGTGACGCTTTTGGGAAGGCAATCGCCGCCGAGCGACTTTCCGTCTATTTGCATGGCGATTGGGGTGCGCGAGACGAGCGTAGTGCCATCCCGCATGACCTCATAGGATAGAGGTGAAGAATAGAGGCGTATTTCGTTGCGGCCATCTGGCGAGATGGTGGAAAGGGGTGCGCTTTCCGCCGCAAGGGCGTTATTGGCAGGTGCGAGAACGATTGAACATGCGAGCATGGTTAGAGCCGATTTCATTTTGCGTTGACCTTCTTTAGGGTATTGGTAGTGCCAATTATACCAAATTCCCCTCTTCCGTGCAACTACAAGCTCTACCGGCGCATGGTGCGGCGGGCAGGGTCTGCCCGC
>DFGM01000179.1:2284-24068 GCA_002371755.1 Verrucomicrobia bacterium UBA3750
GCCCTACCGCCGGGGCGGCGCGGGGACGTGGTAGGGCGGTGAGACCCCTCACCGCCGCAATGGTAGGGGCGTGGTAGGGCGGTGAGACCCCTCACCGCCGCAATGGTACGGCGCTACGGGTCAGCGTTTGGTTTCGGCGAGGCGCAGGAGTGCTTCCAGGAAATAGTAGTCGGCGTAGTTGATGGAAGCGTCGATTTCAGTGTTCTCGGGATAGTGCCCGGTGGAATGTTTCAGCAAAAAGCCGCCGCATTCTCCTTTTTTTGCAAGATATTCGTCGCTTGCGAGGGAGGCGAGCATATCGACGGCGAAGTTGCGGTAGCGTTTGGCTTTATTCTCCGGCACGAAGCCGGCAAGTTCGATGAGTCCCGAGGCCATGATTGCGGCGGCACTCGCATCGCGCGGGGCGGAGGGGATATCGGCGGCGCAATAATCCCAGTAAGGAATCTTGTCTTCGGGAAGGTTGGGGGCGGAAAGAATCCATTCGGCGGTTTTGACGGCACGGTCGAGATACCGCTTGTCGCGAGTTTCGCGGTACATCATCGTATAACCGTATATGCTCCATCCTTGACCGCGCGCCCAGGCGCCATCCACACATGCGCCCTGCCAGGCGTAGCGTGCCCAGATTTTGCCGGTCTTCGGATTCCAGTCCGTCACGTGATAGGCAGTGTTGTTCGTCCTGAAGTGTGTGGAATCGAGCTTGTCGGCGTGTTTTCTGGACATTTCGTCGTATTGCGCCCCTGCGCCGTTCTTGGCTGCCCACTGGAGCATTTCCAGATTCATCATCGAGTCGATGATAACGGGGCACTGCATGAACTTTGGTTCGTCCCAGGAACGGATGATGCCGAGCGAATCGTTCCAGCGCTTGGCGAGGGCGCGGGAGGCCGAGAAGATGATATTCTTGTAGTCGTCGCCGTGTCCGCCATACTTGATGCCGTTCCCGTAGGAGCAGAAGAACATGAAGCCCATATCGTGGTTGCGGGTGTAATTCTTGGCGCTTTCGAGTCTGGGAGTCCACTTTTCGGCAGCTGTCTTGAAGTCTTCATCGCCGGATAGCGCGTAGAGGAGCCACAGGGAGCCGGGGAAGAATCCGGTTGTCCAACCAGTGGCGGGCTCGACCTTATAGGTGCCGCGCGTCCAGGAACGCGGGAAGATCCATTCTTTGTTCTTGGCGTCGCCCACAATCGTCTTGCGGCCATCCTTCCAATAGGCCAAGGTTGGCTTTTTGGCCATTTCCGAGTCGAGAAGGGCGTATTGGCTCTTCGCGAGCGCGACGATGGATGGGATGCGGGCCAAAAGCGCCTGCTCTTTGGCGGAAGGTGCGGTTTTTGCGCTGTTATCGTCTGACGAGGAGAAGTTCCATCCTTCGGCAAGGTCGATGTGGTGGATTTCGCCGTCTTTGAGTTTGACATCAAGCGAGAGCGAGTCAGGCTTGAAACCGACATTCTCCACTTCGCCCGACGGGTCTATGACGGCGAGGAAGGGCGTATCCCATGCCTCGCCCAGTTGGCGGGCGACGATTACGGGAGTGCGGCTTTCGGGGGTGATGGCGTAGTTGGGGGATTTCATGCGGGATAGCCCCTCCGTCGCCGGGGCAAACGCCTTTATGAAGGTGCGCCCCTTGGCTCCGTTCATAAAGAAGCGCGTCTCCTGCTTTCCTTCGGGGCGCTTCCATGGAAAGGCGGCCTTCAAATCGCCTTCACCCTTGCGCACCTCTTTATCCTTAATATAGGAGAGAGCGTAGAGGCCGCTTTCAGCGAAGTTTATCGCCTCTGTCGGCTGGGTTTCGCCGTCAAACTCGACCGTGTCGCCGAAGTTGTGGTAATAGTAGTCGTGCCATTCATTGGCACCCTTGGCGTTTCCGGGTATGCGCGAGCGGAAGCAGTCGACGAAATAGGCGGCCTTGCCTTTCTTTACATAGCCGACGGTGCGCTGCTGCTCGGCGCCGGTGGCGGGGTCTCGCATCGAGACGGCCGCCCAGTTGTCGCCGTGGGCTTCCAGCTGGAACGGGTGGTGGCACTTCATGGGAGAGAAGTCCGAACACGAATTCACCATCACGGTGTTGTGGGCGGGGTAGCGGGAATAGTATTCCTTGTAGTCATCGCCAGAATAGAGCGACCAGCCGATGCCGGCGTCAGGTGCGATGCGGTAGCCTTTCGCGTAAAGCTCCAGGGAGATGCCGTTGGCGTGCATGTGGTTGCCGAGTGCGGCGTTGAGGGCGAAGGCGATGTCGTTTGTCGGATTCATGCCGCTTCTCGCGGCGAGCCAGCTCGCGTTGGGAGCGTAGAAGAAGGGGGAGGTGCGGGGGGCGGCGATGCGTGTGATTTCAGCCGGAAGCGCCGCGGGGTGCGTATCGCCAAAGCCGAGCAGCATGCCGTCCGGGTAGAGATACTCGCCTGCCGCAGAGAACGCTTTCTTGAGCACGGGAATCTCCGCAAAAACGTCTATGCCTGCTTCTTCCTTCAACCTGTCGGCAATCTTTGCGAGCTCTTTCAGCGTGACGATGGAGTATCCGGGGCACTCCCACCAGATGCCGGTCTTATCGTCGAACCCCTTTGCGCAGAGATCTCTCAAGGAAAGGTTGCGCACGCTGGACTTGTTCATCACCACGTCGATGTAGTGTTCGCGGCCCTTCTTGTCGGCGTAGACTCCATCGCTTTCAAGCGTCAGAGCGATGCTGAGTATGTTGTTTAGCTGCATTATGTCCCAGTTGTTGTCCGCAACGCCATTGGCTATCTGCACTTCGGCCCATTTCTTCAGCGCCGCATCGTATATGGCTTTGTTCTGAGGGCAATTCGCCTCGATGTACGGCTTCAGTGCCTTGTATAGCGAGCAGCACGGCTCCAGGGTGGAATCGTGTATCGTTTCCATGGACTGCATGCCGAAGAGCGTCTGCAGATGGCCGCGGTTCATGTCTGTGGGGACGTTTCTTGCGAGGATGCCCCGCAGATATGTATCGAGGGTGTTGAAGGCGAGGGCGGGGTATTTATCCGCGGCCTTGCAGGCGAGGGAGAGAATCTCGCGGTTGACGGAGGAGATTATGGAGCCGGTCTTGCCATAAGGCACCCAGGTCTTTGCGCCGCCGTCTTTGGGCTTGAGAAACAGCCCCCGCGGGTCTTCATGCCGGAGCGGGAGCTCTTCGATGGACGGGCGCAAATACTGCGTCGGATGGCTGCGGTTGCCGTTCAGCATCACGGTGGGGACGTCCGCCTTGTCAGTTCCTGTGCCAATCACGGCTTCGTCTTTCACGAGCACGTCTTTGGCGCACGTATTCCAGTGCATGAAAAGCCTTGCAGCGAGCGCATCGTCGCCTTCCGCCGCGAACTTGGCTAGTCTATCTTCCTTGGAAGGGCTGGACTCCTTTTTGTTTTCGTCAGGCTTTATGGCGCGCCATTCATCCTTCCATTCTATAGAGATGGTGTGCGTCTTGTCGTCGAATGCTATGGGAAGGAAAGCGTATCTGCCGTCAATGGCGTTGGAAGGCTGCCAGAGGTCGAACAGGGCGTATGCCGCGTCTCCCACCTTGACGATTGCGGTGGATTGTCCGCCCCATGTCTTGTCCGGCCCCATCTTGTTTGCCGGGTTCACGCCTTTGGCGGGGTTGCCCATTCTTTCCCACGGACCGAACAGGCTTTTCGCCCTGTAGTATCTCGCATCGTTCGGACGCCACCCGGTGCAGCCGGAGCCGAGCAGATAGTACCAGCCGTCGCGCTTCACGACGCACGGCGCCTCAGTCCAGTCGCCATGGGATATTCTCTCCCACTCGCCGGTATAGGAAAGACCGTCGTCGGAGAGGGTGGCGATATGAAGAGTGGAATTATCCTCGCTCGCGAAGATATGGTAGATGGTGCCGTCGTCGGTATAAAGCGTCATATCGCGGCTCATTTGCCCGTCTTTGAAATGTGCGCCCCAGAGTTTTGCCGTGCCGCCCCAGGGCTGGGGGATGGAGGCGTAGCGCGCGAGCGTGGCCGGGGTTCTTTCGTCTTCGGGAATGGAGCGCGGCCATTCGCCGGCGTTGGGGCGAAGAGACTTTATGAACTTGTAAGGCCCGGTGATCTTGTCCGATACTGCTACGCCAGTGCGGGCGTCATTGTAGCCCATGCCTTTGCGCTCCAGATGGAAATACATTACATATTTGCCGTTCTTCGCCTTGGCGACTTTCGGGCGCTCGAGTATGCAGCCGGGGGCGATGTCGCTCTTCTTGTTGCCTATCGTCAAAGCGATGCCTTCGTTCTGCCAGTTCACGAGGTCTTCGGAGGAATAGCACCTGACGCCAACCCAGGCGCGATTGCCCGCCTTGCCAGCAATCTTGTGCTCGCCGAACATGTAGAACTTGCCGCCGTCGCGGATGATGCCCGCGCCGTGGGCGTTGATGTGGCGACCTTCGGTATCCGGCCAAATGCCGCCGTTGGGCAACTTCTCGAGCTTGGGCATTACCTTCTTGAACATCGCCGCAAAGCCGCCATGGGCAGAACACTCTACCTTGAGGAGATCCTGTCCGCAAACAGTTTTGCGCTCCACTTTGACTGCTGCAAGCGCGTTCGTGGCGTCGGGGTTTTCGTCGCGGCAAAGGGTCATGCGCCATTCGCCTTCGCCCAGGAAGGAGAGCGGCAGTTCCAAAGTGCGCTTTTTGTTGGCGTTGAGCGCGCCTGCGAACCATGCGCCGTCTGCCGCCTTGCGGGCGATGATGGCGTATTCGCCGATTTCGCCGGCGACAGGCACTGTCTCATCCCACACTGTCGGCATTTCTTTCCAGATTTCCAGGGCGGGATTTCCGGCGTCTATCTGTTCAGGCCTCTGATACCAGAAGAGGAACTGCCACGGGCTGAATGTCGCTACTCCGAGAGCGAGCTGGTGCGCGAGCGAGTTCTTCACGCGGGAGATTTTCCAGCAAGGCGTATAGTCGCCCGGGCCTGCAAGATAGCGCGTGAATATCAATGCGGCGTTGTGCGAGGCGTCGGGCATTTCTTCGTTGCCGCGTATGCCTTCTACGGTCATGACGTTCGGCCATGTGCGCTGGTTGCCGGTGAGGCGGTATTCATCGTGCATATCGAGCATGAGGCCGTATTCCGCGCCTTTGCGCACTGCTTCGCTCACCCACTTGTTCCATTTCTGGGCGCCCACGTTCACGAAGCCGTATTTGATGCCTTTCACGCCCCAGGACTTGAGCTCCGGCAAGATTTCGTCGATTCCGCCTTCGGTGCGCTTCAGCGGTTCGCGATTGACGTAAAGGAGCGTGCCCACGCCGCGGCTCGTTGCGTAGTCGATCACGGGACGGACGAAGTCGCGGGGCTCGCGAGGATTGCCCGTGTGCTCCTGACCATACCACCCGGCGTCAAGCTCGATGTAGTCAAGTCCGTTCGCCGCCACGAAATCCACCGCTTCCTTGCTTGTCTCTTCGTCGAGTTTCGCGACGCGCAGCACCTTGCCGGGCTTGATCCAGGATGTATCCTTTATTTTGCTTGGCTCGTTGAGGTTGAGGACGATATCGTTGCCTGCGTAGAGTTCGCACGGAGTCTTGGCGATGCGGACGTAGCGCCACGGCAAGTCGTCGGCATTTGGCGTTCCGGCTTCCGGGCCTTCAAGATGGCTGATGGCGCTATACGGCTGTTTCCCTTTGAGATAGCGCAATTTTGCGAAGTTCGTGTTTGCCGCTTCGCCCAGGGAGGCGACGAAAGTATCACCTTCCACGACGAAGGGCGCTTCCATTGAGCCGGGCGTCACGGTTTCGTAATTGCGCATTTCTCCGATGCCTGCCGCGACAAGGGCGAAATGCGGCATTTCGCGCGCCGTATCGAAGTTGCTCAACTTGAAAGGCTCGTAATGTCCCTGCGCGTGGGAAACGGGCCAGCACTTCCAGTCGCCGCCAAACACGTACTCCGTGCCTTCGTCCGTTGTGCCGCGCCAGGCGAAGCCTGCATTGTAGCAGCGCACTTCAAAGGGGGTTGCGCCGGAGAAGACGATCGAGTTGTAGTCGTCGCGCACTGTTTTGCGCTCGCCGAAACTATTCTCCCATTCGCCGCGATGTTCCGAGACGGCGCCGGGAGTGCCGAAGCTGCCGGTTTGGGAGAGTTTCACGTCCACCACTTTCGCTCCGTCGTAGGAAAGCGATACGGAAGGCGGATCTACTTCCGCTACGAGCCTGCCGTCAGGCGAAGAGAGCTTCACAGCCTCGGCTTCTATGCAACCGAACGCGAACGCAATTGCCAACGCTTTGGGTAAGGATATTCTGGTCATGTGCTTATTCTCCTTAGGTTTTATGAAATCATTTGTGCGGAACAGCCTTGAAGCCTGCGATTTTGAGTCCTGGCGCGGGCTTTGAGATGGCAAGACGCAGCACCGCCGCGCCTGCCGGGAAGGGCACCTTGGCTATTTTCGCCGTCCCTTTCTTCCCCGCCTTGGGCAGAAACTGCTTCACTATCTTCGATTTGTCCACGCTTGCCGCGATTTCCGCGTTGCCGTAGGACGAGTAGGCGAGAATGATGTCGTATTCGCCTTCCTTCTCAACCATGAACGTGAAAGAGCGCACCTTCTCTTCCTGGGCAGGCGTGGAAATCGGCGAGAAATCGCAATCCGCCCAGCGAACGCCCTCGCCAATCCTGTGTGCGCCGGAAACCTTTTTGCCTTCGACGGTCTTGCGCGGGTCTCCGCGCATCCAGTCGGTGCGGCGTTTGGTCAGTGTGCCCCAGCCCGTCCATTCGTAGAACCAGTTCGGCGGCACGCCCCACGTTTCAAGTCCATGTTTTTCGATCATGTAGTCGCGATAGCGTTCAAGCCACTTGTAGCGTTCCGGATCGAGCTTGGCGCGGATTTTGTAGTGGGCGAGCGCCGCCTCGCGCGTGCCTCCAGGACCTGCGATGTCGCCGCGGTCGTTGGTGGGCTTCAACGACTTCCAGCGGCGCGAGCGGTGAAGATACTGCAGATACATCCCGTTCTCGAATGTCGCCGCTTTTTCGTCTTCCGTATAGCCCGACGGCTCCCATGGCTCCGGCTGGTCGGGATAGCTCTTTATGAAACTCAGATTGTAGCGGTATGCCCACTCCAGCCCAAGCAGGATGCGAGAGTCCGCGAATGAAAAGAGGTCGTCTCCCTGGTTCCACGCGATATCCGCAATCGCGGCGAGATTGTGCAGCCCGAAGAACGTGTGATGCTGGTCGCGGCTCGATTCCTGGCATTGTCCGTTCGGCTTGATGTATTCGGCGATCTGGTCATCGTAACTATAGTCCGGCTCGTCGCCGAACTTCGCTTCCCAGCGCCATTCCAGATAGTGTTCGTTTTCGCCCATCTTGCAGCCTTGGAGCGGCGGGCCCGGACGGTATGGCTCGTCGTCTGCGCGGTGTTTTTCGCTTTTCAGGTATCGCACGGCGCGTTCATACATCTTGTCATCGTCGAGATATATGCCCATGGCCATGAGGGCGCGGGCGGCATAGAGGCCTTGGTTGCCGTAACGGCCGCAGTCGAAATTGTGGATGGGGCCGAAGAAACATCCGGGACGCGTCAGCATCGCCTTGAAGCGCGCCTGGTCTTCCGCCTTCCAGCCGGGGTAGTCGCGCAACATTTCCGCCGCTTCAAGGAGGAGGATTATCTTGGCGTTGTCAAGGGCGGCGGTGCCGAGCTGGAATGTGGAAGTGTAGTGAGAGTTTGCATTGAGGAAGGCTACGGCCTTGTCGGCGTAGCGCCTGTCCAGAGTTATCTTCCATATGAGGGCCAGGTCGTGCGCATGCCGCCCGGCGCGCCCGACCGTGTGGTTGAACCGTCCTTCGCCAATCGTATCGCCGTTGTCCGCAGGTTCCGCTTCAAGCGACGACCACCGGGAGTGCAAAAGCGCGTCGAAAGCGCTCTTCCAAGGTTCGCGCTCCGCCGCCACCATTGCGCGCATACGGTCGAAATCCCCTTGGGTATAGGTAATGCCGGGGTGCAGAAACTCCCTCCCGGTAAGCTCCCATCCCGGCAATATCGCCAGCGCAAGCGCAAATATCAATGCTAGTTTTCCCATTACGGGAATATTATATCATATTCCCCGCCCCTGTGTTCATCCCCCTAAAGTGGTTGCCGGAGTCAGGAGTTGTCTTAGTTGCGGCAACGCTCCGCGAGGCGGACGTTGCCTCGACTGCAATCGATTGCAGTCGAATGCAATCGAGACAACGCCTGCTTTCGCAGGGCGTTGTCGCAACTAAGGCGGCGTCTCGCCGGGCCGCAGCGGCTCGCCCGGAGGGCTCGCCCCGCCTTTGCGGAGCTATTTCGTCTTTATGTCCACGCGCCGTGTTTTGTCGTCGGTGGTGACGACGAGGCCGGGAATGTAGCCGAGAAGGGGCCCCAGTTCGCCTGAGAGTATGCCATGCTCGTCCGTCATCTCGAAGTTGGTGAGGTTCTTATCCTCGCCATTGTTCTCGAAAAGGACGGTAAGCCCGCCAATGGCGTCGATTTCCTTGCCGCCTTTCGCTTTCATTGTCAGCGTGGCACGGTAAGGGGAAGCTGAGGCCGTGCGGAGATACTTCTTGCCGGCGGGAATCTTCTTGGGCGAATATTGCGTCTCGATCTGGACGCCTGCTTCCTTTAAGGCTTCGAGGACGTCCATATACGGGCAGACGACGCCGGTTGAATCGTCTGGCTTGAACGCTCCTTTGGAACGCTTGCTGAAGGTGATCTGCCTGCCGTTCACGAAGACTTTGTATGGACGGCTGGAGACGCCGCCCGCCAAGTCGCGTACGGGTTCTGCGGGATTCTCGACGGTGTAGTCGCGCATATTCGGTTTGAAGGATTGTGGCGGAGTGAGGGTGATGCCGTTCTTCACATCCACGGGAGCAATTGGTATCTTGACGCTCGCGGCGAGGCCGTTTGCGCATTTCGCCTTGAGGATGGCTTCACCCGCCTTGCGCCCGGCCTTCACGAAGACGCGCGCAAGACCGCATTCGAAGTTGACGAAGTTCTTGCCAACGGGCGAGGTCTCGTCGAACGTGCCGGAGTTCCATCCGCCCATGAAGACCGCCGGGCCGGATAATTCGAAATCGACGCGTTCGCTCGCTAGGGGGAGTACGCGGCCCTTTGCGTCCACGAGCTTCAGGTCTACCATCGCGATGTCGGAACCGTCGGCGAGAAGTCCCTTCGGCCCTGTCGTCACTTTCATCTCCATTTTTGCCGCAGCGCCGACAGTCTCTATCTCGTCGCGGCATACCTCGTTGCCGGCTTTGTCGTAGCCGATTGCCGTCACTTTGCCCGGCTCGGTGACATCGATGCCGGGGAATTGGAAATCAAAGAGGTTTGCGGGTGCTTTCGCTTCGCCCGCAAGGCGTCCGTTGACGAAAAGCTTCACGCTGTCCACGCTCAGCGAACCTATTACATAGACCGTCTTGTGCTCCGGGTCGCGCTGCTTGCGTTCGCCTGTGTAGGCGATTACGGTGCCGTCGTTCACCTGTTCGTTGTACCAGTAGTTGTCGGCGGTCTTCTTCGGGTAGTTCCAGTGGCCGAGTATCTTCACTTTGGGCTTGCGCGAATACATGACCTTGTGGACATAGAAACTCTCTTTCGGGATGCGCACGGCGTCCACGCGGCCCGAGGAGCGGCAGTTTTCGGTGTCGGAGTTGCGCCCGTGCTGGTTGCAGTCCGTCCAGCAAAGTATGGCGCAAGCGGCGTAATATTGGCCGAGCCTGCCGCCGCCGCCGGCGCGGTTGCCGTAGAAGTAGCCGTAGCCGTCGTTGATTGAAGCGTTGGAGAGCGCGTAATCTTCCTGCGTCATGTCGTAGCAGTTGTAGCCGCTCTGCTTGGCGCCAGAGGCGAGGCGCTTGCAGACGAAGTTGAAGTCCGGAGGGGAGAATCGGTCCCAGCTGCGGCGTGGCGATTCCTCGCGGCAGTATTCGGTCTCAACGACGGGCAGGAACTTGCCGAGCTTGACCATGGAGTCGAAAGCGGCGGCGTCGTGGCGATGGATCATGGTGCCGACGTATTCGGCCCACTTGAGCTGTTCGGGGCTCTTCAAGGTGCGGCATCCCATGAAGCGCCAGCCGTGTGGATCGAGCCTCTGCTTGAGGTCGTGCATTTCTTTCATGTGTTCGCCGGAAATCTGGTTGTTGCCGGCTTCCCAGAAAAAGACGCTGGGCGAGTTGCGGAAGTAGATTATGGCAGCTTCCATCGCTTCCATGCGCTGTTCCCATGCGCGGCCCTTTGTCTCGCTTTCCTTGTCGCCGGCAGGGCAAACGCATACGACGCCCGCCTTGTCGAACGCCCTCACGGGGCCGGGCTTGGGGGCGACGTGCATCCAGCGCACGAAGTTGGCTCCCGAGGCGCGTATCAGGTTCGCATCGTAATCCTGCAGCCAGTCCGGCGCGTAGCCTATCGCGGCCCACGAATCCGTGGAACGCTGGGCGTAGCCGGGCAGCCAGCAATATTTGCCGTTCACCATGAGGCCGCTCTCGCGGGTGAACTCCACCTTGCGGAAGCCGGTTTGGATAGATACGGCGTCCAGGATGTCGGAGCCGTTCAGAAGTTCCACCTTGACCGTGTAGAGGTTGGGCGTGTCGGGACTCCAGAACTTGAGCCCCTTTACTCTGCCTGATGCCGTGAGAGCGTCTGCACCGGCCTTGCTTTCAATCGTCTGCCCGGCCACGGTGGCGCGAATGCCGGGACGCGAAACGTTTGGCGCAATCTTCGCCTCCGCCTCCACATGGATGTCTGCCTCGCCTTTCTCGAAGTCGAAGTTGTCCGCCCAGATGTAGCAGCCTTTCGTCTTGAGCGCGTTCCAGAGGGGAAGGGTGATATAGGAGTCATTCTTCTTCACGGTGAGCTTGACGTTGCCGACGAGTCCGCCCTGAATCGGGTTGAAGTCCGTGCTGCCCCACTGGTAGGCCTGGCCGGCCCAGTCGCCCGGCTTGTCTTTCATCTCGTTGGAAAAGAACTTCGTGCCGCGCGAACCGGTGTTTTCGGTGACTACCGTTATCTGCGCCGTCTCGCCAGGCTTCACGAACGGCGTCAAGTCGTATCCGCTTGCCGTTATGCCAGCCTCGTAGAAACCGGCGAACTTGCCGTTTACGTAGAGGTAGATTGATTGGCGAACGGTCTCAAACTCGATGAAGAAGTGTTTGCCTTCGGGCACCTTGAACGATTTGCGGTAGAACATCCAGCCACGCCAGAACTGCGCCTCTCCCCTATCCTCGGCGTGGTTGTCGTATGTGTCGTGGGCGTTTACGCAATGCGGCACGGAGACGAGTTCCCAGGTGCTGTCGTCGAATCGGGGAGCGGTGACATCCCCCCCGAAACGCGTCGCGGCGTCGGCGAGGGCGGCATCAAGCCCCCATGCCGTGTTGGAGCCCTTGGTGAAGCGCCAATCGATATTCAGGTTTGCTTCGTAGCCAAAGGCTGCGAAAGCGCATATGGCGCCAACTGCCGCCGCAAACATCTCTCTTATTGTTTTCATGGAGCATATTATACCATATTCCCCGCTCGGCGTGCGCCCCCAAACTCCTTGGGCAATTTCGGCCTTCGCCGCATTCGCACTTGTGCTCAGGCCGGTTCCGGTGTTTGGCGGTTTGCAAATGGCGGCGGCGAAATGGTATAATATGCGCCGTCCTGACGATTTGCAGGGGAACATAGCATGACGCTCCAACAACTCAAATATGCTGACGCGGTGGCGCAGTCCGGCTCGGTGAGCGAGGCGGCAAGGCGCGTGTTTGCCACACAGCCCACGGTTTCCGAGGCGATACGCGCTTTGGAGGAAGAGCTCCGGGTCGCGATATTTACGCGCAGCAATAAAGGAATAGCCGTGACGCGCGAAGGTGAAGAGTTCCTTGCCTCGGCGCGGCAGATACTGGACGATGCCGCGCGAATCGAAGAAAAGTATACTGGCAAGGCAGTGCGCAAGCCGCAGTTCGCCGTTTCCTGCCAGCACTATGCATTTGCGGCGGAAGCGTTTATGGCTGTAGTGAAGGCGGCTGAGGCAGATACCTACGACTTCACGCTTCGCGAGACGGTGACGAGCGAAATCATAGACGACGTGGCGCGGCATCGCAGCGAAATCGGCATCCTTTACCTTTCCGTCCGCAACGAGAAACCGCTCACGAAGATACTCCGCAAAGAAGAACTTGCATTCGAGGAACTGTTTGCCGCAAAACCGCACGTATTCCTCTCGAAGCAACATCCCCTTGCTAAGAAAACGGCAATCGCTCCATCGGAACTGGATGCGTATCCCTACGTCTCATACGAACAGGGTGTCGAGAACGCGCTGTATTTCGCCGAGGAAATCATGCCGGCCATCGACCGCAAGAAGTCCATTCGCGTCAGAGACCGCGCCACGATGACGAATCTCATCCTCGGGCTCGACGGATTTACTGTGGCTTCAGGGGCGCACGCCAAGGCGTACAATCCGAAGATTGTTTCCGTCCCGCTCAAGCTTAACGACACGATACGCGTCGGCATCATCAGCCGTTCGGGCGTCGGGCTTTCCCGCAATGCCGTGGCTTTCATTTCAGAAATGAAACGGATTATCGCAGGATGACGGATCTGTGCCGGCCTGCCGCCGTCCCTCGCATGGCGTTGACAGGGCGAGGGCGGCAATGGTATAATCCCGGATGGACGAGAGGAAAAGGGGAAACGACATGAAACCGAAGACGATACCCGCCACAAACGCCCTCAGGGCGCTGGATGCGGCAAAAGTGAAGTATGAAGCGAAATGCTACGATTTCGAGCCGCACGGAGGCACGGAACTGGCGGCAAAATGTCTTGGTCTCGATCATCATGCCACGATAAAGACCATCATTCTCGAAGACGAGACCAAGAAACCGTTCGTGTGCCTCATGCACGGCGACAAGGAAATCTCAACCAAAAACCTCGCCCGCGCCCGCGGCTCCAAGACCGTGACCACCTGCACACCCGAAACAGCCGACAGGCATTCGGGCTATCATGTGGGCGGCACCTCCCCGTTCGGCACCAGAAAGCGTATGACGGTATATGTGGAAAAGACCATATTCGACCTCAAGGAGATATACATCAACGCCGGCCATCGCGGCATACTTGTCGTCATGGATCCACACGATATCGTAAAAGTCCTGGGCGACCTCGTCGTGAGCGTGAACGTGGCGATTTGAGTGCTCCCCCTCCAAATGTCGGCAGTTTGAACCACCAGCGTTTGCGAAGAGACGAAAGGATGTTCCAAAGCGGCATTGGCGCGAATGTGACAAATGCGTACCAGGCTGTGCATTCCCAAAATCCCCACGGCTTCAATTCCACGACGGCATATGGCATTGCGGAGGCAATCTTCGCCGAAATGCACATTGCGTGCACCGCAAGCCCTGTTGCGGCCGCTACATGCGAGACGATGAAATCCGGCAAAAACGCCAAAGAGAGCGTGAAAACGCCGGAGAATACAGCGCAAACGGCAAGCGGCACTACCACGAGACCGGATAAGATTCCGATGAGAGAGAGCCTGGAGAACGTGCAGACCGAAATAGGCACGCCGGCAGACCACGCGGCGAGCGAAAACCCCGCAAGCCTGAGCGCCCGGGTTTTCCATGAAAAGCGATTGTCGCTCTTTTCGAGAAAGTCGCAATTTCGCATGAATACGACGATACCGAGCATGATGGCGAAGGAATATCTACTGCCTAGATCCATTACCCACAGGGGGTTCGCGGCATGAGTGAAAACGAACGCGATTGCCCACGCCATCACGCCGCTCGTCTTGCGCCAGAAGAGTGAAGCGAAGGATGCGATTGCGAACATGGCAAGCGCCCTCGTTGCGCTTGGCGGCGCACCTATCATCTGCACATACAGCCAAAGGATTGGCACGGTTATGAAAGGCGTTATCCGGAAGGGGACAAGGGCGATGGTTGAAATCGTCAAAAGCAATCGCGCGATAGCCATCACGTGCAGACCTGAAATCGCGAAGACATGCAGGGCGCCGGCATTGCGGAAAAAGTGGCGCGTTTCCGGGGCGAGTTCGGTGCGCTCGCCAATCAGCATCGCCTTTAGAATGCCAGTCCAGTCCCTGTCGCCGGGGAAATACGGGGCGAAAGAATCGATTCGCCGGGAAATACGCTTGCGCATATCTAGGAGGAATGCAGGAAGAGGACTCGTGCTGTTTGCCATCTTTACGGCATACGATTTCCTTCCTCTCGCTACAAGGACAAGCTCTTTTGCGTAATCATCGCCGTCTCTTCTGAGGAACCAGCCTGCCATCCGCCATGTCTCGCCGACGCGAGGGATTGTGGCGTCAGCCGGAAAATCGGCCACCAGGCGCATCGCAAAGCCTTGCGCTTCTCCTTCGTATTCAAACGATTTTATGCCTTCACGCTTCGTTTTGCGCAATTTCGGGCCGTCTTTCACTTCAAATACGACTTCGCACGGTTGCGAGGCGTTGAGCGTGCACGCGGCATCAAGAAGTGCGTTCCGTCGCACGGCGGTTTCCATTGCAAAGAGAGAGCCGACAAGAAGCGTAACGGCGTAGGGCCAGACTCTAAGCGATATGCCAAATCCAAAAAGCGCGAGAAATACAGCCAAAACTAGCACTGCAGGCCACATTTGGGCAAAGCAGGCAAGCTTTAGCGCAAGGTATTCGCCGACGGCAAACGCTCCGCAAAAGGCGATGGCGCGCATTTCAAGCGGCAGCAAACCGCAAGCGGCTCTTATTTCGCCGAGCGTTTTGCTATTTCGCAGCCAGTGCATTCCGGATAGAGTTCAAGGCAGTATTCCCTGTATATTTGCAGCAAACCCTGCATGTGAAGACCGTTGTCGAGATATAAGGCGTTTGGATTGTGGTCGCGTCCGAAAAGCCGCATTGCGGTCAGACGCATGGGCGAGGAGAAATCTTCCGGCGGCAACCATGCCGGTGGCGAGACAATGCGTCTTTCCGCGACAGCCATGGGGACAATGACATTGGCGAGTATCGCAGCGGCGCGCCCCTTGCCGATACTCGCGTCTTTTCTGAGGAGCTTTATCATATCCCTGCATTCCTTCTGCGAAAAGTCGTCTACTTGCGTGAAGTATTCGAGTCCGCCGGCCATGAAAAACTTTCCTGCAGCCGAAAGCCGCACTTCGGGGCGATTGTTCGGCCGGATGTTTCGCTTGTCCCAATCGACAAAGCTCGCCGCCGAAAAGAACGCGAACTCCGCCACTTCCGGCTCCCTTTCTATCATTTCATAGGGTACCATTTCGGCAATTGTCTTGAATGCGGATGTGTTCTTTCTGTAGCCGAGCGAGGCCATGAACTCTTCGTAGAATATCTGCTTGCGCGAGCGTGTGGAATGCGCAATCATCCGTTCGAACTTGCCCGCCTTTGCGAAAAGCCGTTTTAACCCGGCCGCACGCAAAACGCTTCGTGCGAAGTCGGGATTGCCGGCAAGCGCTTTGCGGCATGGACGCTCCTCGGCGGGCAACCGTCCGAACGGGTAAGCCGACAGGTCTACCTGTTCGGGAGAAAAACCATCCTTTCCGGAAACGAATTTCCCGATGGGTATGGATATTGCGCCTTTCGGCAGGGATGGTGGAGGCGGCGCGTCGGTCCATGTCACATGCGCCACCACCCCATCGTAGGCTCGGTCTCTTCCATGATGGTGCGCCTCCCAGTCCATGGGGCGCAAATGCACCTCCACATCGCCTTTCAGACGCTTGCGCTCACGCCCGATTTCCAGAACTGCACCTTTGAAGTCGGGGCCGTTTTCAAGATTCCATTCGCCAGGGTCGATAACGCGCACTTCGGTGCCGTCCTGCGTATACATGAGGTGCGAACGGAACGCTCTATCGTACCACAAGGCCTGGACATGGCGCTCCGTAAGCATCTCTCCTGGCATTGATTCTATGCAGGGCATCGCTATTGCCATAGGTCGTCTCCTATTAATAAGGATAAGGGAATGGCGGGTTTGGTGATAAGGGTCGGAGTGGTTTGGTTACAGCCAGAATGAGTCGCTTGAACGATCCAGCCTGCGGTAGGTGGCAGCTTCGAAGACATCTTCCATGTTGACATCTGGCCTGCCGGCAAGGTCGGCGATTGTGCGCGCCACCCTGAGAATGCGGTCGTAGGCGCGAGCCGATATCTTCAAAGTGTCTATTGTGCGGCGGATTTCTTCCCTTGCGTCGGCGGTGAGCCTGCATATGTCGCCTAAATCGCGTCCTTTCGCTTCGGAATTGCAAATTACGCCCGGGAGGTCTTTGTAGCGTTCTCGCTGGATGGCCCTTGCGGCCAGGACGCGTTCGCGGATTTTGGCGCTAGATTCGCCTTTCTCCATACGCATCATGTCGCGTGCACTTACAGCACCCACTCCCATCTGGATGTCGATACGGTCTAGGAGAGGGCCGGAAACTCTCCTTTGGTAGCGGAGAATCTGGGTTTGCGAACACCTGCATTCGCGGGTGGGGTCGTTGAAATAGCCGCATGGGCACGGGTTCATGGAGGCCACCAGCATGAATCGCGAGGGAAAATCGAACGCAGCCGCGGCGCGCGAGACGGCTACATGACCATCTTCCAGCGGTTGACGGAGAACTTCCAGGGCGTTGCGCGGGAACTCCGCAAATTCATCGAGGAACAGCACGCCCCTGTGGGCGAGCGAAACTTCGCCCGGAATCGGGTGCGTGCCGCCCCCCAGAAGACCTATCGAGCTTACGGTATGGTGAGGTGCGCGGAAAGGGCGCGACGTCACGAATTGTGTCGAGCCTTTGGTCTTCCCGGCGACAGAGTGGATGCGCGAAACTTCCAGTGCTTCCTCCGTGGTCATAGGGGGAAGGATGGAGGGGATACGGCGTGCAATCATGGTTTTCCCCGAGCCGGGAGAGCCGATCATGAGCATATTGTGCCCACCCGCGACAGCCACCTCTACAGCACGCTTCACGGTCTCCTGACCCTTTACATCGGCAAAGTCATCGGCAAGGGCGTCGCTTTCCCGCACGAGATCGGCAAGACACGTCTTTACGGGCTTGATTTCCTTCTCTCCCGAAAGGAACATCGCCGCTTCCTGGAGATTTGAGACGGGAATAACATCTATTCCGTCGACAATACTCGCTTCAATGGCGTTTTCGCGCGGCACGAGTACGGCGCGCTTGCCGAGCTTTCGCATTGTCATCACTATGGGAAGGATGCCGCGCACGCCGCGCACGTCGCCAGAAAGCGAAAGTTCGCCGGCAAGGCCGAAAGACGAAAGGTCATCCGTCTTGAGCCGTCCAGTGGCCTGCATGAGACAGATGGCGATGGGAAGATCGTATATCGGGCCTTCCTTCTTAAGGTCGGCGGGGGCGAGGTTCACGGTGACCATCATCTCGTGCCGCGAACTGAAAAGCGAGTTTTTGAGTGCCGTGAGCACCCGGTCCTTCGCTTCTCGCACCGCCACATCGGGGAGACCTACTATAGTAAAGGATGCGCTGCCCGGGATGGCGTTCACTTCGATTTGCACCTCATTGGCCTCGACGCCGTTTATCGCGCCAGAACTGCATTTTGCCAACATGTTTCAAGTTCCTTTCGTTCTGCGGTTTTCAGATACGCACATATATTAGCAAAAAGAACGTTGAAGGAGTGTTGAAATGTAGGTGAATAGTGTTGAGATTCTTCAACAATGTTGAAGAATCTCAACACTATTCGGTGGCATCTGAAAGCCATTGGACAGGAGGCGGCAACATATGGTATAATATGGGGCAACAACGGCAAATGGCCTCAAAAGTACAAAGAACAGGAGCAAACAATGGGTGAAGTAATCGGAGCAGGCGAACTCCACAAGGGAGTGAAGCTTCTCATAGACGGCGAACCGTGGGAAATCACGGAGTTCGACTTCTCGAAACCTGGCAAGGGCCAGGCCATATACAACTGCAAGCTGCGCAACATGATGACGGGCGGCGGCATGAGCAAGAGCTATCGCTCGGGCGACAAGTTCGAGAAGCCCGACCTCACGCAGCAGAGCGTCACGTATTCCTACGATGACGGCACGGCATTCGTGTTCACGGACGATAACTTCGAGGAAATCCGCGTCGCCTACGACGTGATGGGCGACAAGAAATACTTCCTCATGGACGAGATGGAAGTGAGTGCGCTTTTCTTCAACGACAAGGTCATTGGCGTGCAGTTGCCCCAGCTCGTGGAGCGCAAGGTTATCAAGGTGGAGCCCGGCGTGAAGGGCAATACCGCTTCCGGCAAGGTGACGAAGCCCGCCACTGTTGAAGGAGGCTATGTGTGCGCGGTGCCGCTCTTCATCAATGAAGGCGATGTGGTGCGCATCAACACCGAGACCGGCGAATACAACGACCGCGTCTCCACGAAGTAAGACAGGTGTAAAGCGGTGCGATGCGGGCGGGGAGCTTCGCGGCTCCGCCCGTGCCTTTTCGCACTGGCCGCGGAGCACCGGAATTGTCACAGACAGGCGACGAGCGCCCCTATAATTAAGGAGAAAGAAGATGGAAGATCAGATAAAGGCGAAACTCGAGGAAATGCGCCTCGGGTTGCAGGCTGACGGCGGAGACCTGGAACTCGTCAAAATCGACGGCAAGGTTGTGTATCTCAAGCTTGTGGGCCATTGCGGGTCGTGTCCGTTCGCAATGATGACTTTGAAGCAAGGTATCGAGGCCGGATTGCAGGAGATCGACCCTGAAATCACTGTGGAGCGAGTAGCGTAAAGCCATGGACGGTACTAAGACAGTGAATGTATCTCTCGTTGGCGTGGGCGGGCAGGGAACGCTGCTCACCTCGGATCTTCTTGCGAAGGCGGCCGCGAGGGCGGGTTATGATGTGAAGAAGAGCGAGATCCACGGCATGGCGCAGCGTGGCGGCTCGGTGATAAGCCAGGTCCGATTCGGCGCCAAGGTGGCATCTCCCATCATCCAGGAAGGGACGAGCGACATACTCGTGTCGTTCGACAAGCTTGAGGCCGTGCGTTGGGCGCATTTGCTTTCAGAGGGCGGCAAGGCCATCGTAGCCGATACGTATCTCGTGCCGGTTACGGTGTCTTCCGGGCAGCAGAAGCAGGTGGAAGACTTGGACGGCACTCTCGCAAAGGCTCTTCCCGGCGCAATAACAGTCGATGCCATGCGTATTGCAAAGGATGTGGTGGGCAACGAACGCACGATGAACATGGTGCTCGCGGGCGCACTTTCCACGCTTACGCCGTTTGCACCCGAAGACTGGCATGAGACCATGCGCGAAAGTTTCACCGGGTCAAAGGCGAAACTTCTCGATTTGAACATCAAGGCATTCGAGCTCGGCCGCGAGGCAGCCGGGGCGAAATAAGCTCTAGACGGCAGGAAAATCTAGGCAGGAGGAGCGAAAGATGGCATTCTGGAACCGCGAACTCGAGACGCTCGGACGCGAGCAGCTCATGGAACTTCAGCTCAAGGGTCTGCAAAAGACTCTGCGCAAGGTGTGGGGGAATCCGTTCTACCGCACGCGGCTTGAAAATGCGGGGCTTGCGGCTCCGGAGGAAATCCGCTCGCTCGACGACCTCGTGCGGCTTCCGTTCCTCACGAAAGAAGACTTCCGCGAGGCGTATCCGCTGAAGATGAACTGCGTTCCCCGCGCCGATTTGCGAGAGTTTCACATGTCAAGCGGCTCCACCGGCACTCCCGTCGTGATGGCATACACCAAGGGCGACCTCGTTCAGTGGGCCGAATGCATGGCGAGATGCTTTTCCATGGCGGGGCTCGAGCCGGGCGACGCTTTCCAGATAATGCCGACGTTCGGGCTCTTCAACGGCGGTTTCGGCTGCTATCACGGATGCCGCAAGGCGGGGCTCTTCTGCGTGCCGGCGTCAAGCGGCAACACCGAGCGCCAGATCAAGCTCATGCGCGACTTCTCCGTGAAGGGCTTCTCCTCTGTCGTGAGCTATGTGCCACGTATCATCGAGAAACTCGATGCCGACCCTTCCGGCAACAACGACATTCCCTCTCTCAAGGTCGGCATCTTCGGTTCAGAGACTTTCTCCGACGAAATGCGCCGCAGAATCGAGAAGCGCCTCCATATCGAGTGCTTCGATATTTATGGCATGACCGAGACCGGCGGCATCGGCACGACTGGGCAGGACTGCAAGGCCCACGCCGGCATACACGTCTGGGACGACCACTATATCACCGAAATCGTCGATCCCGTCACCGGCAAGAACGTGCCTGACGGCGAATATGGCGAAGTCGTATTCACTTCGCTTACGCGCGAGGCGATGCCTATCATCCGCTACCGCACGCACGATATTTCGCGCATTCTCAGCCGTGAAAAATGCGCGTGCGGCAGGACTCATATCCGCATAGACCGCATCACCGGCCGCACCGACGACATGCTTATCGTCAAGGGCGTCAACTTCTATCCGCGCCAGGTGGAGCAGGCTCTCATGGAGATTCCGGGTGTGAAAGATGAGTTCCAAATCATCCTGGAGGAGCACGACGGTATGACGGACGTGACTATAAATGTCGAGGCCGAGCCTGGCGTCACGGGCCATACGGTGGCCAAGCATCTGCGCGAGCGCCTCGGCTTTCTCCCGAAGGGCGATGTTTTCCCGGTAGGCTCTCTTCCCCGCTCCGAAGGCAAGGCGAAGAGGGTCGTCAGAATAGCGAAGTGAGATTGGCGGCAATGCCATCCAGGCGAGTCAGAATCCTTTTCGTGTGCCACGGGAATATTTGCCGTTCTCCCATGGCCGAGTTCGTGATGAAGGAACTTGTGCGCAAGGCCGGCATGGAGGAAGCGGTGGAAGTTGAATCTGCAGCCATGCACACCGACGAAATCGGTAGCGACATCCACCGCGGCACGAGAGCCAAGTTGACGCAGATGGGCGTGCCTTTTTCCCGTCGCGCCGCCTGGCTCCTCACGAGCGAAAAGGCGCACGGATACGATTATCTCATCGGCATGGACGATATGAACATTGCCGACCTGAAGCGGCTCGTCCATCCGGAAGACAGGGCGAAAATCTTCAAGCTTCTCTCTTTCGCCGGTTCCACGCGCGATATTGCCGACCCGTGGTACACCGGCAACTTCGACGAGACCTATGATGATGTTCAGGCTGGTTGCGCCGCTTTGTTGAAACGCCTTTCCCAGCTACTCCCGACTCCTTGCGTATAACTTGACTTTCCAAGGCATCCGCATTCACATTTCCGCTCGAAGCTAGGGCGGCTGGCGTTATCCCAACCCTTCGCACATCTTTTCTTTCTCATCGCCGCCCCGCCCCCTTGTGTTTTTCCCTCAAATGTGATAAAATACACATGTTCTTCGATAGGGGTACTATGCCCTTGAACGGAGAACGAGGACAAAAGACATGGCAAAATACCTTGATCCAAAGGCGGACTTGACCTTCAAGAAGGTGTTCGGTGAACACCCGAATCTTGTTGCTAGTCTCTTGAACTCCCTCTTGCCACTTCCGGCAGGAGAGGAGATTGCCGATATTGAATACATGTCGCCGGAGCGGGTGCCGCGCACGTCCATCGGGAAGAACAGCATTGTCGATGTGTTCTGTAAGACAAAGGACGGGCGCAAGTTCATCGTCGAGATGCAGATGTGCTGGACTGCCGATTTCAAGGATAGGGCGCTTTTCAATTCCGCGAAGGTGTATGTGGATCAGTTGGAGCACGCGGAAGATTTCTCACTGCTCCGCCCCGTCTATTCCCTTAATCTGGTTGACGCTATTTTCGAGAAGGACGTGCCGGAGTTCATACACCACTACAAGGTCGTACACGAGAAATACACTGACAAGTTGATTGAGGGTTTCCACATTGTGTTTGTGGAGTTGCCGAAGTTCAAGCCGCAAAGCATCGCGGAGCGCAAGATGGCGGTGTTGTGGCTTCGTTTCCTGACCGAGATAAACAAGACCACCGAACGAGTCCCTGACGAGTTCATGGAGTCGAGCGAAAT
>DFGM01000056.1:0-710 GCA_002371755.1 Verrucomicrobia bacterium UBA3750
AGCGCAAAGTCGTCGATGCGACCTTCAAACGTGCGCCCATAATGTCCTGTGCCGTCCTGTCCGAGGAAAAACGGCATGCCCGTGGCGAACTTGATGCCATCCGTTTCGCCGGAAATGCAGTAGAGTTGCCCATCGGACGCACCCTGATAGAGCCGCAACACGCCGTCCGCACCACGCGAGACTGCATAGAAAGTCCACTTGCCGTATTCCACGTCATATGTCCCCACATCGGTGCGTCCGCCCTGCGCGACGGAATTGAACACGACGCCCGGTTTTTTCACTTTCTCAGTGCATTTCGACGCGCAGAGCACTACGCCGGGGTTGCCGCCAGACCGCCAGTCCTTGTTGCCGAGAATCAACGTGTCGCCTTTTTGCGGTGCGGCCATCTTGACCCACATCGTCATGGCGAAATCAGAGCCGTTCTCAAACTTCAGGCTTTCCGAACCCTTCAGGCATACGCCTCCGATGCCGTTGGTGTCCGCAGCAATGGCAAGACAGCCTTCGAAGAATCCGCCTTTCGACCCAGAGACCGTAGCAGCACCCCTCGTCTCTGCGACCACAGAGGAGGACAGGGAAGTGCCATCGACACGTCCTGCGTGATTGATGGCAGACTCCGGCTTTCTGCCGTCGCAGGGCAGGTAGGCGACAAGCCCTTCCGCAAGCGGACGAACGCTGTCAACGACCGTTTCGCCGCCAACAACCTTGCCGTC
>DFGM01000056.1:772-4504 GCA_002371755.1 Verrucomicrobia bacterium UBA3750
TCAAAGCCCGACCAGTCGATGCCGAAATGCGCCAGGACTGTCGGCGCAACATCGTAGTTATGCGGTGTGCCGGGAATCCGCCCCTGTTTCACGTGGCGGGATGCGACAAGGAGCGGGATCGCGGTGGCGTGTCCGCCCTTGAGTCCGTGCGTCTTCGCATATCCGCCGTGGTCTGACGTGACAATCATCAGCCAGTCCTCGTCCTTGAACGTCGGACGCTTCGCAATCGCGTCAAGGCACCTGCCGATGATTCCGTCGCATTCGTTGATCGCGCCAAGGTAGGCCGTTGAATAAGGATAGAAACCAACGCCCTCGCCCGTGAGAATCCCATGTCCGGCATGGTCAGGACAGTCTAGGAAGAGTAGCGTGGCATCGGGCGCAGCATCTGACGCGAAGCGTTTTTCGAGCTCCTTTCCGTTCGCACGGTCGCATGTGCGCATCGTGCCGTTGCGCAACCCCTGCCCCGACGCCGTCTCGCGGCTCCAGACGAATTCCACCTTCGGGCTGGGGCAAAGCCCTCCGTCGGCCTTCCACGAATACATGAAAAGCGTCCTCGCCTCCGGATTCGCGTTCGCAATACGTACAAGCCAGCTTGGATATTTCGTGTAGTCAGTGTTAGCATATTGGCCGTTGTTTGCGACTTTGTTCTTCGCGGTCGTTACGCCGAGAGCAATGGCGGAATGGTTCGGCGCACTCGACGCGAGCGCATCAGGTACTGTCTGCGCGGAAAACGACCATGCACAGCGGTAGCCGTTCTGCCACTTCCCCTCGACAAGCCGCTTCATGTTCGGGGCTATGGCATTCTCCAGAACATCCGCCCGGCATCCGTCCAGCATGACGACAAGTGCCTTGGGCGTCGCCGCCAATGAGGAATGCACAAACACCAAAGCCGACAAAACCATTGTTATTCTGTTCATTGCTTTCTCAATCCTTTCTTTATTTGACCTTTCTTTATTTGACAGTTGCGTTCTTCATCACAAGATTGCAACCGAAAATCTTGTGGTCGCTCAGCTTGCGGTCGTTGTCGGCGACGAATATGCCTTGAACGTCAAACCCCTTGACCACAATGTTGTCCAAGACCCTCTCAGTCTCTCGCAGGTTGTTTCCGAACGTATTGAGATGTCCATCCGCGCCCCCGTTCGCAACGGTGTATCCCGCCTCGACGAATGGGGCGTAGTCCGCCACCTTCCACACGTTGAAGTCCGCCGCGATGATGACATACGACGCATCCTTGAACCTTTCGATCAACTGGTGCATCTGTCCGCGTGCGTACGGAGTTTTTCCGTCCTCTCCCCTGTACCAGTCAAGGTGCGACTGCACGACATGAACTTCATTCGTACCGAAAATGAACACAGAATCGATGAAGTACGTCCGCTGGCGACGCACCTCGTAATCGACTATCTCGTGCCGAACGCACGGGAATCGCGTGAACATGGCGTTGCACTGGTAGTTGTTCTTCGGGCCGACCAGTTTTGTCGGGAACGCGGCAAACACCTCGTTCGTCGCAAGTCGCCCGGACTTGTCGAACTCAGGCTCAAACTCACTCAAACCGAGGAAGTCGGGATGTAGCCTCTCGATCTGCGCACGATAGGCGGCCGCCCGCGCCGACGAGTCGGTTGCCTCTATGGCCGTCCGAGGCGCAAGCCCAAGGGCAAAATGCCCGATGTTCCAGTGTACATACCTGAACAGCTCGCCCTCGGCAAGTCTGGCGAGACTTGCGGCATCAGTGGCATCGTCGCCGTTTGCGGCCACGATCGCGCCAAGTGCGCAAATCAACGCAACGGCAAAAACAAAACGTCTGCACCCCATCGCGTGAAATCGCTCCTCAGTGGAACGAAATTATCATGCCCTTTATGTTGCTCTTATATGTAAGTGACACATTGTCAAGAACTGAATCCTTCTCGTTTGCGGCGGTCGTGGAATACTCAAGTTGCGGCGCGTAGAACTCAAGCGTGTATCTACCTGTGCTATAGAATTTTACGGTTCCGACAAACTCGGAAAATGCCGTCTTGGAATTGGCGATGACAAAACGCTCCCATATCATTTCACCTCCAACACCATCTCCACTGTAAACTCTGGCGAATATTTGTCCGCCAACGTAGTTGTTGTATGGACGCGCCGCATACGAGAAACGTAGCTCATAGACACCCGTCTTGTCCACGTCAAACGACTGGCTTACACTGACCGCAGGCAGTTGTCTGTCCGTATCGCCGTAGGTGTAGTTCGCCGTCTGAAGGTACATTGAATACTTGCCCGCCCCTTCCAACTCGCTTGAAGCCCACATCGCACCCGATGGATATCCTATCTTCGCTAGACCTGATTTGCCCGTCACAGTCCATCCGGGATTGGAGTGACCGGCATCGTTTTCCGCTGAAGAATATGTACCGGAATTTGCATCGACCGTGCCCAAATCGAAACTGCCATTGACAATCAAAGCCGTTTTCGGAGTGATTGAAACAGCGTCCAAGACTGCATTCACGCTGTCGTTTCCTATGACAAGGGTATGTTCGCCAACGGAAAGGTTCGTCTCCATGACAGAACGCCTGAATGCAGTTGTGGAACCGCAAGCTACTTGGCCAACTTCCACCCCGTCAATATTGACGTGGAAGCTTGCTCCTGAATAACCATTACGCACGGCATACATGAGCGAGACCAAGCACGGACCTGCACTAGCGGCATCAACTGTAAACGTCTGCGTCATGCTTTTATTGGCTCCAAAAATGCAGACGTTAGTTCCATCCGGAGCACTTCTGTCCTTCCATACCGTGGTATCCGTTTCAGTCGAGATTCCTGTGCCGCCAGCCGTCCAGCCGGGGCAATAGAAGTCTTCGCCAAACGCCTGCCACATTCCAGAGTTCCCAGTAATCGTGCCTGTGTATTCCTCGAAACTGCCGTTAAATATCAAATCCCTTTTCGGGGTTATGGAAACGGCATCTATGGCCGCGTTGCCTTTTGTATTGCCCGCGATATGTGCATTGCTGTTGCTGATGACAAGCGTATGTGTGCCGACGGCAAGCTCAGCCTCCATTAAAGCATGCCTGAACACAGTAGAGGAGCCACAATCGACATGGCCGAGCACTTGCCCATCAATTGCAACATAAATATGGGTATTGGGATAGGATGGACGCGATGCATACAAGAATGAAACCCAACAAGGGCCTGCAGAAGATGCATCAACTGTAAACGTCTGCGTCATGCTCTTCTCATTCCCGAATATGCAGACGTTGTTTCCCTTTGGGGCACTTCTGTTTTTCCATGTACTCGTATCCTTTTCTGTCGAAATGCCCGTACCGTTGGCTGTCCAGCCAGGGCAATAGAATGATGCATCGAATGCCTGCCACGCCCCGGAGTTCTTGGTAATCGTGCCCGTGTACTCCTCAAAGCTGCCGTTGCTAATCAGTTCCGTTCCACACAATGGAAGATAGGCACTCGCGGCAGTCATTACGGACGCGGCGACCTTGCGCCATGCGGTCTTGATTGTTCTTGTGTTCATTTTTCGTGTCTCCTTGATGGATGATGTGTTCACGGACACGGACGCACCCGCGCCCATGAAAGAGTGTAAAAATGAGGAATGGGAATCAGTCGCGGCAAAACGCGACCCTCCTGAAGAGAAACGATGATTGGGGAACGGCCCTCTAATGCGGCGTGTGCGTCGCGCAGAATGGCCTACATTGCGTCCGTCATGCGCTGATGGGGGGGGGTATTAGAAGCGCAAAGTCCTTCCACGCGGTC
>DFGM01000056.1:4526-22947 GCA_002371755.1 Verrucomicrobia bacterium UBA3750
GGGGGGGGGGGGGGTAACTTCCATGCAAATGCTCCACGCGCATTCTACGAGCGTTCTGGACGATGCTATGGAAGAAGCTTTTCACGCCGCGCATTATACCATATCTGTCCATTCGGCGCAAGTGGGTAAAGGAGTTAGGAGCTAGTTAGGAGTTGGAAGTTAGGAGTTGGGTGGGGCGTTCTCTCAAGGTGGGGCGAGCCCTCCGGGCGAGACGCGTCACCCCCACCTTGGTCTTCATCCGAAACCCGAAACCTGCAAAACATCTACCAGGGGCGGTCGAATGCACAGGCGATGGTCGAGGCGCTGTGGGCGTCTGCCGAAAGTATCATCTTAATGCCGCGCGAGCGGAGCATCGCCCGGAAAGCGGAAGAGGGGTAGGCATCGTCCATCCAGCCGCGCGAGATGGCGCCGGTGTTGATTTCCACAATTTTGCCGGAGCGGGCGAAGGCGTCTGCCGTCTTTTCGAGCTCTTCCACATACCACGGGGCGCGTTCGTCGAGGTAATTGAGTTTGCCGTCGAACTTGCGTATGAGATCGGGGTGGCCTATGACATCGAAGTCGTAAAGGCGCACCATCTCGCGCTGAGCCGCGAAATATGCTTTCACATAAGCCTCCACGCTACCGCCGAAGTGGCTGTTTATCCCCTCGACGAGCGATTCGGGCGATTTATCGACGAACACCCATTCACCGTCGGGAGCGACTACGAAATGCACGGAGCCGATAATGTAGTCTATTCCATTCCCCTTCGGATATATGGATGAATCGGGGAAGCAGACGCCGGGTATGTAGTCGGCCTCGACGGCGCACAAGACCCGGATCTTGCCGGCGTATTTGCGTTTGAGTGCGCCTATATCCTCTATATAAGGAGAGAGCTTCGCTTTGGTGAGCGGCCAATCGAGGGGGTCGCCCGGCAGCATTGCGTGGCTCGAAAAGCCGATTTCGGCAAACCCCATCCCGATTGCGGCTTCGACGACGGCTTCCGGCGAATCCTTGCCGTCGCACCAAGTGGTGTGGGTGTGGTAGTTCGCCTTCGGCGGGATGCCGCTCGTGTAGAGAATCATTTCTTGATGAGCCTTTCGGCTTCCTTGAGGAGTTTCTTGTCGGATGTGACCACTTCCACCCTGTGCGACAGACCCTGAAAGCGTGCCATGCGCAGGAAGTCGCAGATGAAACGGTCTGCGCGTTGCGCACCCGAGCCGCCTGTGTATGAGACTCTGAGGCGACCATCCTGGCGGGTGTTGTCGTCGTGACCGTCGAACACAATCCACACGAAGTCGCCGGTGCGCGAGGCGAGGTAGGCCTGCCATTTGGCGACGAGGTCGCGGGAAGATTTGGCGCGTCTAGGGTCTGAGCCGTCTCCGAGCACCATGTTCCATCCGTCCACGATAATAAAGCGCGATCCTTTGGGCAGCGTTTCCAGGTCGCGGGCGGCCAGGAGGGCGAAGGCGAAATGCGCGGAAAGGGCAGCTGCCTCGTCGCGGAGGCGCGCGTTCTCTTCTTTGAGACGCGCCACCTCCCTGCGCATTTCGCCCACGCGCACGATGCGCGAGGCGATTATGGCGCCTTGCGCATCCACGTCTATTTTACGAGTTCGTCGGCAAGGGCGGCAAGCTTCGCCTCGCTCTCGGCGTTGAGCGCCCCCTTGATCGTGACCGTATTTTCGCAGAAGACGAGGTTCTTGCACTTTTCGAGCATACCCTTCATCACTCTGGCCGCGCTGGGTGCCCAGGAACCGTTTTCGATGAACGCCACTTTGCGGTTCTGGTAGTTGCGCTCCGTGAGATGGTCGATGAAGTGGCGCATCCACGGGAAGATGTCCATGTTGTAGGTAGTGGTGGCGAAGACGGTGGTGCCGTAGCGGAAAGCGTCCTCAACAGTTTCGGGCTGGTCGTCACGCGCAAGGTCCATCACGGAGACCTTGGGGCAGCCGCGCGCGAGGAGCATTTCCTTGAGCTTCAATACGGCGGCTTTCGTGTGGCCGTAGACCGATGTATAGGCGATGAGGATGCCGGGCGTTTCCACTGCGTAGCTCGACCACGTGTCATATTGCTTCACGGCGTGCGCAATCTCCTCCGGGGTGGAAAGGACTGGGCCGTGCAGAGGGCAGATGGTCTTGATTTCGAGTCCGGCGGCTTTTTTGAGGAGAGCCTGGGTGTTGGCGCCGAACTTGCCGACGATGCCGATGTAGTAGCGGCGGGCTTCGCAATCCCAGCCTTCGGGGTCTTCGCGGTCGTTTGCGCCGAACTTGCCGAAGCCGTCTGCAGAGAAAAGCACCTTGTCGGTGGTATCGAACGTAACCATCACTTCGGGCCAGTGCACCATGGGCGCGGCCACGAACGCGAAAACGTGCTTGCCCGTGGAAAGGGTGTCGCCTTCCTTCACCACGATGCGCCTGTCGGCGTAGTCGGTGCCGAAGTAGTTCTTCATCATCATGAAGGCCTGCTGGGATGCGACCACTTTCGCGGAGGGATACTTCTCCATGAAGAGTGCGATATTGGCCGAATGGTCGGGCTCCATGTGCTGCACGACGAGATAGTCTATTGCCGCATCGCCTATCTCCTTCTTTATGTTGGCGAGCCATTCTTCGCCGAAACGCTGGTCCACGGTATCGAAGACGAGCGTCTTTTCGTCCTTCACGAGGTAGGAGTTGTAGGCCATTCCGAGCGGAACTACATATTGTCCTTCGAAGAGGTCGATGTCGTGGTCGTTCACGCCTACATATTTGATGTCTTCTGTGATAGTCATGTTATCGTATGCTTGCTGTGTTTGTGGTTTGTGCCGTCCCGGCGTTTCAGAATTCGAGCGCGTCGTACATCATGGCGAGGAACTCTGCGTAGGACATGCGCTTCTGCGCCATGGAGTCGCGTTCGCGCACGGTGAAGGTGCCGTCCTCGACGGTTTGCGCGTCGATGGTGATGCACCATGGGGTGCCGGCTTCGTCCTGACGGCGATAGCGCCTGCCGATTGCGCCGGAAACATCCCACATCGCGTTTACCTTCTTCTGGAGCTTGCCGAAGATTTCGCGGGCGATGCGGTCCTGATCGGGATCTTTCTTGATGAGCGGGAAGACCGCCACCTTGATTGGTGCCACCTTGGGCGAGAGATGCAGCACCGTGCGCACGTCTTCCTTGCCCTTTTCGTCGACGAGTTTCTGCTCTTCGTAGGCTTCGCAAAGGAGTGCGAGCATGAGACGGTCCACGCCTGCCGAAGGTTCGATGACATGCGGCACGTATTTGCCGTCGAAGAGGTTGAGGCAGAACTTTTGGGCGGCTTCGGGATCCTTGCCGCGTGCGACCCAATCGGCCTTCACCTTCTCGATGAACGCCAGGCGCGCGGCCTCGTCCATCTTCTTCGCAGCCTGCTTGAGGGGGTCGTCGAAGACCATTTGGGATTCACCCGACCACTTTTGGTGTTGCGAGAGGTCGAAGTCGCTGCGCGCGGCAATGCCCTCGAGCTCCTGGCGGCCGAACGGGAAATCGTATTCGATGTCGACGCAGGCGCGGGCGTAGTGGGCGAGTTCGTCGGGCTTCTGCCAATATTCCACGAAATGTTCGGTTGGAAGCCCAACGGCGTTCAGGAACTTTTTGCGCTGTTCCACCCAGTATTTGTGCCATACCTCCCAGCCCCAGTCGTCCTGCACGGGGCCGTCGAGGTCGGGATTGTCGGCGAGCGTGACCACATGGCCGTGGAGGATTTCCACGGCTTCATCGGGTCTGATGAAGAACTCGAGTTCCATCTGTTCGAACTCGCGGCTGCGGAAGGTGTAGTTTCTGGGCGTCACTTCGTTGCGGAAGCTCTTGCCCATCTGCGCGATTCCGTACGGGACGGTCTGGCGCGACGTGGCGGTGACGTTCTGGAACTGCGCGAAGATGGCCTGGGCGGTCTCGGGACGCAGGTATGCCACGTTGGAGGGGTCGTCGATTGGACCTACCACCGTCTTGAACATGAGGTTGAAAGGCTTTGGCTCGGTCATTTCGCCGCCGCAATGCGGGCAGGAGAGCGCGTAGGCCGGGTTGACGGCGGCCGCCTTTTTGCCGAGTTCGGCGCGTATGTCGTCGATCTGGTCGGCGCGCATGAGCTTCTTGCACTGCTTGCACATTGTCATGGGATCGGCGAACGTATCGAGGTGGCCCGAAGCCTTCCAGATTTTCGGGTGCATGATGATGGTGGCGTCGAGGCCGACCACATCTTCGCGACCGCGCACAGTGAACTGCCACCACGCTTGTTTTACGTTCTGCTTGAGCTCGCACCCGAGGGGACCGTAATCCCAGAAGCCCGGCATGCCGCCGTATATCTCCGAGGAATGGTAAATGAAGCCTCTGCGCTTGCAAAGCGCGCTCAAGGCGTCGAGGGAGGATTTGTTTTCTTCTGCCATTTTCGTTTGTCTGTTGTATCTTGTTTAGAGTTTGCCCGATGCCGGCCGCCGGAGTTTCATTCGAGAGGAATATCCCAGGAACCCACCTTTACGGGATTGGCCTTTGTGCCTTTGCCGCGCCCGGGGGCTTCGAGGGAATCGACGAACGCATCGAGGTCGTCATCATCGTCATAGCTGAAATAGCGGATGGGGGCGTTGTTTTCCGGGGCGAGGGAGCTTTCCTGGCGCTTGAGTTCTTCGTCAAGGGCGGCGAGATCCGCATCGTCGGGCTGAACCGTCTTTGCCGGGGTGGCGGCCACCGGCGCCGGAGCTGCCGGCTGGGTTGCTTCGCGGCCTTCCTTCTTTTCGTAATATTCGGGATAGAGTCTGCGCCTCTGGAACTCGATTTCACGTTCCTTGAGACGTTCGCGTTCCTTTTCCACGAGCTCGCGCTGCGCTTTCAACTCCGCCTGCGCTTTTACGAGGCGTTCGTTTTCCGCCGCAAACGCCTTCTCGCGTTCGGCTCGAATCGCATCGAGACGCGCTTTCTCTTCTTCCGCGATTGCGCCAGGCGTGGCGGAGCGGGAGGCGTTCTTCATCATCTCTTCGGCGAACTTCATTTGCTGATCCATCATCTTCTGCTGCATCTCGGCAAGAGCCTTTACCGCTGCATCGCTCTGCGAAGATCCGGACTGAACGAATGCATTCTGCCGGTCGCGGTCTTTCAGCATGAATTGGAAGAGCTGGTCGCTGAGCGAATTGTTGCGCGAGGACATGTTCATGAGAAGCACCACAAACAGCCCTATGACCGAAACCATCAGCACCACGAAGAATATGCACAGCGTCACCATGCGCTTTTGCGCCTTCGCGTGCTCGGCGTCTATATACTGCTGGAAAGCCTTGAGGACGGGAAAATCGTCCATGGCATCGCTCTGCCCGTAAAGGCGCATCGCGTTAGGGGGGATGGGGGCATCCACCTCCGGTATCTCGTGGCTATCGTTCATGAAGGGTATTATACCATATTATAGGCCGCACGCGCAAGGGCGTGCGCACCGCCGCGCAGGGAATAACCCCTGTTCGCCTGACGATAATTAGGTTTTGCAACTGGCTCCCCTTATATGCCGGAGCGGGTGGTGCCGGTGCGGGTGTGGCGGAAGCAGATGCGGCTTATGATATCATCGAAAGATTCCGCGCCGGAGAGGATTTCGATGGCGATGCGCAGATAGAGGCACCTTACAGGCGAGGTCTCGAAGCGCGGGAACCGCACGGCGTCCTTTTCCGTAGTGACGAGTGCATCCGCGCCCATATCGGCAGAGCGGTTGAGCGCGTAGAGGATTTCGCCCGGTTCGTAGCGGTGGTGGTCGGCATAGCGCTCGCACCAGACCACCTTGGCGCCAAGGTGGCGTAGCGAGTTTTCGAAGCCTTTGGGCGAGGCGATGCCGGAGAGCGTGCAAAGCGTTTTGCCGCGCAGCCACTCTAGGGGATATTCCTCGCGGCTCCAGACATCCTTCAGCAGGCGCGGGGTATGGTTGCACTCCACGATTTCGGCGATCGGGTTGTACTTGCGGATTTCGTCTTTAACGGCCGAAACATTTCCCCTGCACTTGGTGAGGAAGATGATGTGGGCGCGTTTCAAGTGGCGGGCGGGTTCGCGCAGGATGCCTCTCGGCAGCATGTTGCCGTTGCCGAACGGATTGGTGGAATCCACAAGCACCACCTCGATGGAATGCTTTAGGCGCTGGTATTGGAAGCCGTCGTCCAGGATGATTGTGTCGCAGCCGAGGCGTTTGATGGCGTATCGGCCCGCCTTCACGCGGTTGCGATCCACCACCACGGCCACGCCCGGTAGATTGGAGGCGAGCATGTAGGGTTCGTCGCCGCCCGTGGCGGCATCGAGCAGGATGTGTTTCCCATCGGATACGACGAGGGGCGGTTCGATGACTTGGGTGAACATCCTCTGCCACCACGGAGCCTCCTTGCGCCTGTAGCCGCGCGAAAGTATGGCCACCTTGCGGCCTTGCGCGGCAAGCGTGCGCGCGAAGATTTCCGTGACGGGAGTCTTGCCCGTGCCGCCCGCGGTGACGTTGCCGATGGAAATCACCTGTATTCCCAGCGGAAACCGGCGCAGAATGCCCGTGCGATAGAGGAGATACCTGAGCGAGACGCCCGCGCCATACAGCCACGAAAACACCTTGAGCAAGCCGAGGATGAAGCGCACGGACGAGCCTTGGTGCTGGTCTGCGCCTTTCTCCTGTATGAGCTTCACGAGACTCTGCTCGAGCCGCTCGAACGCTCCTGGCCGCGGCTTTCGCATCAGAACGCGCTCCCCGATTCAGGACCCAGCGCCCGCAGATAGATGTAGAAGCCGAAGCGCCAGTCGTCTTTGCTTTCAGACCAGTCCACTCTCTTGTAGTCGTTCTCGTAGCTCACGGAGAAGCGGAATCCGAGGCAGTCGGTGCGCACATCGAACCACGCGCCAATCTCATCGAGTTCGTCCTCGCGGCAATCCCAGCTCACAAACGGACCCCATGCGAGCGCGTCGCAAAGCTCGTGTTCGAAGGAGACGGAGGCGAAGGTGTATTTTGCCATGTTGAAATCCTCGTTCCGCAGAGCGTCGCTATCGTAGGGGGCCGAGGAGAAGTCCCAATAGCGATGGTCGCGCGAATAGAGGCTTGCTTGCCACTTGAGGGATTTGGAGAGCTTCTGGTTCCAGGCGAGGCTTGCATAGGCCACATTCTTGGTGTGGGTATCGTATTCGATGCGGGAGGAGAGGGCGCAATCGTCGTCCGGGAACCACCTGAGGCGCATGCCGGGCGTGAAGAAGCCCTCGTGGCGCGAGTAGTTGGGGTCGGAAGGCTTGCGTGCGAGAGCGTGATAGCGGCCCCCTTCCGTATAGGAGGTGTCGTTGAGCTGAACGGCGCCGTAGACGTCGAAGTCCAGGACCGTGCGCAGATTCCCTTTTTCGTCGGCATGCCGCAAAGCGTTGCGCAAGCCCGGGGTGAAGCCATACCACGAATACGGGAGGTTGCGGCTGCGGCCGGCGAACTGGTCGAGCCAATCCCGCGATGCGTCGGCCGAATCGAAGATATACGGTCTTGTGCCGCGCTTCAGGTTGTGGTATTTCGCTTCCTGCGCCAGCACGTCGAAGTAGGGCTCGAGCGAGTGGAGCCAGGATTCGTCTTCGCCGAACCAGGCCGTGCCGCGCGCGGAGAAGGTGATTCCGCCTTCCACGATTGTGCGCGTGGTGCCGTTGCCGGAGGAGGTGGCGCGCGAGTAGCCATCCAGCGATTCGCGCCCAGTATCCGCCCAGTAGGTGCCGCGCAGCCCGGCCCTTGGCACGACGCTAAGGACATCCCAAAAACGCATGGGCAGCGTCAGGCGGTGGTAGGTGTCGAAGCGGAAGGTCTGGTAATCGGCCCAGATGCCGGGCGCATAGCGGAACGGGAAGAGCGTATTCTTGTCGCCGTGGCGCGCGTTGTCGCGGTTGTAGAAACCGATGGTGCTCGCCGATTCGTAGTTTATCCCGAGATTGAAGACGGGTGTGGGCTGTATGTCGAGATACGCTTCCGGAAGGCGGGAGACGCCATCGTAGAAGCGGTTCAAGGGCCCCGAAACAGATATTCCAGCGCCAAAGCCGTTCTCCACATGTTCAAGCGCCATTTCGTTTCCTTCGTAGCCGAGGAAGTGGTTGCGCGTGCCGAAAAGACCGCTTTTCAGAAAGTTGGAGCGGAAGTGCGAATCGGAATAGTACGCGCCCTTTACCCTGAGCGTATCGCGCTCGGTGGCTTCCCAGAGGTGCTTGAGCATGAAGGCATAGCGATCTTCATGCACCTTGCTGCCCCAGTTCTCGTAGTGCCAGGATCTGGGGCTGTGCCAGTGGTGGTCGTAGTGGTCGGCATCACGGTCCCAGGCGTAATATGCCTTGAACATGCCGCGCCCGAAGTCTCCGAGCTGCCAGCGGAAGCCCTGCCCGAACGCGATGCCGTTCTTGGTTCTCAAGTCGACGCGGGTCGTGCCGCCGAGATTCCACCGGCCATCCTCGTAGCTTCCGGCGATGTGGTAGACGTATTTCGTGAGAAGATACGCTCCCCAGCGCGAAGTATAGCCCGGCATCACTCTAAGACCGTAATCGGTGTTCATCGGGTAGTACCAGAGCGGGAACCACATCACGGGGATGCCGTATGCGCGCAGCACGAGGTTCTTTACGAGCACGTCTTCGGCGGTGCGGTAGCGCACCGAGCCCGTCACCGACCAGTGAAGGGAGTCGTGGGAATTGGTGCACGTCGTAATCATTGTGGGATCTTCGAATGTGTACACCTCGCCCTTCTTCGTAGCGAGTTCGGAGAAGAGGTTGTAGGGCTGGGAGACGGCATGGACGTGGCCGCTCGCCACTACTGTGCCCGTGATGTTGTCGGCAGCCATGCGGTCTGCCGAAATCTTCAGCTCCGCGCCCATTGCCGTCGAGGCGAGGGCGAGTAGCGGGACAATGCCGAATGTGGAGGCTGTTTTCATGATTGGGAGTAGAGAACTTGCGAGGTGGCCGCATCTAGGATTGAGAACGCTTCCGGGTGGCGGTGTAGCTCGGAAACGAAAGTGAGGCGTGTGGAGAAATCCTTCTGCAGCTTTGCGAGGATTTCGGCGTCGTCCGTGCGCAGGCGCTGCATCACCTGAGGGGCGATGATTACCTTCGGAGTGACTGTCCTGCCCTCAAGCTGCGCTTTCTTGAGAATGGCCACGAGCCTGCGCTGCACTTCAATGGATATTGCCATCGGGGACTTCACGACGCCATGGCCGTGGCAGTACGGGCAGCGCGACGAGAGCATGGAGAGGATGGAACGGTCCTGCCGCTGGCGCGACATTTCAAGGAGGCCGAGTTCCGATATGGGCAACACATTCGTGCGCGCCCTGTCGCGTTTCAGCGCGGCCTTTATCGCCTTGTAGACCTGGTTCTGGTGCTTTCTCGACTTCATGTCGATGAGGTCGAGCACCACAAGGCCGCCGATATTCCTGAGGCGCAGCTGGCGCGCCACCTCTTCCACCGCCTCGAGGTTGACTTCGAGAATCGCCTCTTCCTGCGAACCGTTGCCTTTGTAGTGGCCTGTGTTCACGTCGACTGCGATGAGGGCTTCCGTCTCGTCAATCACGAGGTAGCCGCCCGACTTTAGCGAAACCTGGCGTGCAAACGCTTCGGAAAGCTGCCTTTCGATGCCATAGTGCTCGAATATCCCGACGTCGCCATCGTAGCGGCGTATGCGAGATTTGGAGCGCGGCGAGATGAATCCCGTCACTTCACGCATGCGGGTGTACGACTTTTCCTCGTCGATGACGATGGAGTCGACTTCTTCGGTGAGCCAGTCGCGAACCACCCTTTCGCAGAGGTCCGGCTCCTGGAAGATGCAGCAAGGGGTGTGGAGGCTCTTCACGTTCTGCTGCATCTCGTTCCAGATGGAGAGCAGGTTGCGCAAGTCGCGCGCAAATGCCCTTGAGCTCGCTCCCGCGCCCACGGTGCGGACGACCAGGCCGACATTGTCGGGGAGAGGGAGCTTGTCCAATATCTTTTTGAGGCGCAAGCGTTCTTTCGCGTCGCCTATCTTCTTCGAGACGCCCCTTACGCGGGTGCCGGGCATCATCACGAGATAGCGGCCGGGGATGGAAAGGTTGGCCGTCACGCGCGGACCCTTCGTGGAGATGGGGCCTTTCGTCACCTGCACGATGATCTCGGATCCCGGCGGGAAGCGCGCGGCTATCTCGGCGTCGCTAAGCCGGCTCTTGCGCCCCTTGCGCTGCTGGGAATGGTCGTCATCGTCGTCCATGAGCGCATCCACGTCGGGCGTCATATCCCAGTAGTGGAGGAAGGCGTTCTTCTTGAGTCCTATGTCGACGAAAGCGGCCTGGAGGTCGTTTTCGAGATTTTGGATGCGCCCCTTGAAGATGCTGCCCACAAGGCGTTCGTCTTCGGAGTGTTCCACCATGAACTCTTCGAGTCGCCCGTTTTCCAGTACGGCGACGCGCGTTTCGAGCGTTTCCACGTTCACTATTATCTCGCGCTTGAGCTGCGAGCGTTTGAGCCAGCCAAACAGGTTCATATTATGTCGATTCCTCTTTGTGTATTGATATGCTTTGCAACAATCCCAACGCGGCCATCATCGTCACGAGGAAGGTGCGGCCGGATGAAATGAAAGGGAGGGGGAGGCCGGTGATGGGCACGAGCCCTATGCACATGGCCATGTTGATGTAGGCGTGCGCGAATACGAGCGTGACGAGTCCTATGGCGAGCATCCGCGCCGCGGTATCGGCTGCGGCCCACGCTATCCATGCTCCCGCCGAACACAGCGCCGTGTACAGCGCGATAAGCAAAAGCGAGCCGGCGTAGCCTGTTTCTTCGGCCCACACGCAGAAGATGAAGTCGTTCATCGAAACGGACGAGGGGAGATACTTGAGCCTGTTGGTCTCGCCCTTGCCGATGCCGCGTCCGGAAAATCCGCCCGAGGCGATTGCAATCAGCGACTGGCGCAGATTGTAGCCGGCGCCCATGGGGTCGGATTCCGGGAAAAGGAAGGTCTTCACCCTCTTTACCTGGTGCGGCTTCAAGGGAAGATGGCGCAGGATGGCCTCGCGCTTTTCGGGGAGCTGCCCGGGCTTTTCGGCCTCGTATACCGCGCCCAGCACCACAGATGCGGCGATGGCGCCCGTCGCGACCGCAATCAGCACGCCTTTTCTCCCCACGTCTCCCGCCACGAGCATCGCAATGGCGGCCGGAATGAACGCGAGTGTCGTTCCGAGGTCTGGCTCCAGCAATATAAGTGCGGCGGGCACGGCCGCGGCCAGCGCGAACGCCGAAAACGCACAAAAGCCCTTGAGCGGAATTTCGAGCGCGTTCGCCCACGCCCACATTCCGGCGAGAAACACGAGCGTGCAAAGCTTCGCTATCTCGCTGGGCTGGAAGAACCACAGCCAGCGTCTGCCCCCGTATACGGTGCTGCCGAACGCAAGCACGGCAATCAAAAGGACGAGCGAGACGGCGTACGCAACAGGCGAGACGAGCCTTATCACGATTCGGTAGTCCGTCAAGGCCAGCAGGAAATACAGCACAAGACCGATTAGCGCCGTGAAAAGGTGGTTCATCCACATTCCGTGGAATATCGCCTCGCGCGCGTTCCCCGCGCTCCAAATCGCCACCGTGCCGCAGGCCAGCAAGGCGAGCATGGACGCAAAAAGCACCCAGTTGAAACGAAGGAGCATCTTCAGATTCATGCGCCCTCCTTTCCGCCGGATTGCGCGAGCTCTCCGAATCGCGCCTTTAGTATTTCACGCGCCTTCGGCGCTGCCGTGGCACCGCCGGTTTCGCCGTTTTCGATGACGATCGCCAACGCCACGGTGGGGTTTGCGGCCGGCGCATATGCTATGAACCACGCGTTCTTGCGCCGTGTCGCCCCGCGCCCTACTTCCGCCGTGCCAGTCTTGCCCGCCACTTCAACGGCGAGATTTGTGCCGGCTTTGCGTCCGGTGCCGTCTTTCACCACTCTCTTCATCCCCTTGCGGACAGCCTCGAGCTGCCACTCCGGAAATGGCAAAGGTTCGGTTTCGCCTTTCTCCCCCGCCTTGAGATGGGGAGTTGCGAGTTTTCCGGTGCCCAGCCCCCCGGCAAGCCGCGCCATCTGCAGCGGCGTGACGAGCAGCATCCCCTGGCCAATGGACATCTGGGCGAGATCTCCGGGATACCACTTTTCGCCCCAGTTCGCTCTTTTCCATTCGTCATCCGGCACTATGCCCTGCGCTTCGCCGGGAAGGTCGATATGCGTTCTCGCCCCGAGCCCCGCTTTGCGCGCCGCCATGATGAGCGCATTCGTGCCCGCGCGCATCCCAAGGTCGCAGAAGAACGGGTTGCAGCTCTCCTTGAGCGCCATTGTGAGATCGAGAACGGGCGGGTCGTGCCCCCAAAGATGCGTGCAGCGTATGGACATCTTTCCAAGGCGGTAGGCCCCCGTGCATTCGTAGCCGGCCGCGGGACTGAACCCCGCGCCCATCCCGGCAAGCGCCGTCACGGGCTTGAACGTGCTGCCAGGCGCGTAGCTACCGCTTATCGCTCTATTAAGGAGCGGCTTCGACGGGTCGTTTGACATGTCCTGCCAGAGCTCTTGTGTCAGCACCGGCACGAAGAGGTTCGCGTTATAGTCCGGCGAACTCGCCATCGCAAGCACCGCTCCATTGCGAGGATCCAAAGCTACGCACGCTCCCTTCAGGCCGCGCAGCTGTTCTTCTGCCGCCCGCTGCATGGCCACATCCAGAGAAAGAATGAGGTCCGGACCATTCTGCGGCGGCACGACGGTCCATTCTTTTCGGGCGAAGCCGCGGGCATCCACGGTGACGGCGTCCTCGCCGGGCGCGCCTCTGAGGAAGCTGTCGTAGCGTTCTTCCAACCCGGCGCGTCCGCGCATCTCGAACTCTACATAATTGAAACGCCTTTCGCCGCTGCCGGCATCCACGCGGTCCCTGCCCACATAGCCGAGCACATGCGAGGCGAGGGAGCCTTCAGGGTATTCGCGCACCAGAGTCTCTTCACACTCGAATCCGGGCAGCATATCTTCGTGCTCGGCGAAGCGTGCGAGTTCGGAATCGGTCACATCGCGCCATACGATGAGCGGGCGCGCAAGATTGCGCTTGATGTGCCGCTCTATGTCATGCATCGAAAGAGGCGAATCGCGCCCCACGACAATAGCGGCGCTTTCGACGGCATTGTGGATGTTCGTGGCCGTCATATCCTGTGTGCGGCTCTGGAAATGTTCGGGGTTCAGCGTGATAAGCCGCACGGGACGGTTCGACGCGAGCACGGTGCCGTCGGAAGCGAGGATTCTTCCGCGCTCGCCGGGTGTGCGGATGCGCCTGAGCATCTGCTTTTCGCCTGCCGATGTGATGGAAGCGACGTTATCGAGCTGAACATCCTTCAGCTTGATTGCCACCGCGGCAAAGCCGGCGAGGAAGATGGCGGCCATCACGAGGCATGTCACATCGCCAGTGCGGCTGGAAACGTCAGGCTGCTGCATTCATCGCCCCCTTTCTTTCCATCCACGAAAGAGTCGCGAATACCGCGCCTGCCGTAAGCATCCCCACGGGCAAAGATACGAGAAAGCGCGAGAAAATGCCGTCTGCCGGCTGGCCGCACCACATGCCGAGCCACAGCTGGTATGCGGGATACGCGAGCGCGAAGACGCTCCACACGAATGAAGTCTTGAGCACGAACACCGCCAAAAGCGCAAAAAACGTGATGCTGGCCGCGAAAGGAAGCGCCGAAATGGCGTCTTCCGCGGCACCTGCGGCGATTGCGAAGATTATGGCGCTCATACTGCTGCGTCTGGCGGCCCAGAATATGGCTGCCATCAAGAGGAACGGCGCCCCCGCTCCGAGAAACTTTGGCAGCATCTCTTCGCACGCCGCACCGAGCACGATGGCGAGTGTCGCAGCTACAATTTCCACGGCATCGCGCTTCATCGTTCGCCTCCCCCGCCTATTTTGATGAACACATCTTCTATAGCGGCGAAATCCACCGAGGGGCTTACATCCCCCTCGCGCGCCAAACCGCTTGCATCGAGCCGGACATCCACAAGCACCCCCACTGCGAGACCGCGCGGAAATACTCCGCCCAGACCGGAGGTGACAACCCTCGCCCGCGGCGGCACGTCCGCGCCAGGCGTAAAGTGGCGTATCACCAAAAGTTCATCGGTGCCGCCGCTCAATATCCCCTTCGCACTATTTTCGCCCTCAAGGGCGCATGCGACTTTGAGAGAGGGGTCGCTTACGAGCAGGACTTCCGCCGTATGCGGGGTGACGGATGCTACTTTCCCCACAAGACCATCCGGCACCGCAGCCACCATTCCGGGCTGGACACCGTCGAGCGAACCCCTCCCTATGCGTATCGTGCGCCTGTAGGATGCAGCGCCGCACCCCTTTGAGAGGATGGGCGAGGCAAGCCACTTCTCCCTGAGCCGCTGCTTGTAGTCGAGGAGCTTCCGGAGCCGGTCTATTTCCTTTAGATACTCTTCTTCTTCTCCGCGCACCATCGCGAGGGAGGCTACCTCTCTCTTGAGCCTCTCGTTCTCGGCGGCTACCGCCGCCCCGCGAAACGCACCGCGCAAACGCGAGAATATCTTTTCCGTGAGAGTCCTTTTCGCCTTCTCCACGGGGTAGGCTGCCTCCACCGTCACCGACCGGAAAATGCACAAAACGGACGTTGCGGCCACCGCAATTGCAATTACCGCCAGCGTTCCTTTATGTTCAGGTCTTTTCAATTTCAGCCATCTGCCCGATTTGCGGATGGCCGGAAACCCTTACGACTTCCTGTGCCGCGAGAGGAAATCAAGCTCGCTCATCACGACTCCGGTGCCTTCCGCCACCGCGGAAAGGGGATCATCCGCCACCACAACCGGCAGCCCCGTTTCCTTGGAAAGCAGTTTGTCCAGACCGCGCAACTGCGAACTGCCGCCCGAAAGCACGAGCCCGCGGTCTATAAGGTCGGCCGCAAGCTCCGGCTCGCACTTGTCAAGCGTGGAACGCACTGTATCCACGATCAGCGAAACCGGATCCTTCAATGCGGACCGTATCTCTTCGGAAGTTATGGTAAGGGTTTTCGGCAACCCTGTTACGACATCCATGCCGCGCACGTCCAAGGTCGTTTCCTTCCCGGTCGGGAAGGCACTGCCTATCTTTATCTTCACCTCTTCGGCCGTACGCTCGCCGATGTGGAGGTTGTATACGCGCTTTACATGGCTGCGGATGCAGTCATCCATCGCATCGCCGCCCGCCGCGCGCTGGGAGTTGGAATGCACTATGCCCGCAAGCGATATAATCGCCACTTCGCATGTGCCGCCGCCTATATCCACAATCATCGAGCCGGCAGGCTCGGAAACAGGCAAACCTACGCCGATTGCGGCCGCCATCGGCTCTTCTATTAAAATAACATCGCTTGCTCCGGCGTTTTGCGCAGCATCTTCCACAGCGCGCTTTTCCACTTCCGTAATCCCGCTCGGCACCGCAATCACCATGCGCGGCCTTGCCCACTTCATGTTGCTCCAGAAACGGTGCGGCACAACTTTACGGATGAAATACGCTATCATCGCCTCCGTAATATCGAAATCCGCTATGACGCCGGATTTCATCGGGCGAATCGCTATGATATTGCCAGGGGTGCGACCGAGCATTTGCTTAGCCTCTTCGCCCACGGCAAGCACATGTTTGGACCCCGCCTGTATCGCTACCACTGACGGCTCTCGCAACACAATCCCGCGATCCTTTACGTATACAAGCGAGTTGGCCGTGCCGAGATCGATGCCGATATCGGTAGAAAACAAACTCTTCAGCTTTGCAAACATGCAGTATCTTCCCTCTGTTTAGAAGTTTCGCCCCATATTATACCATATCACCACGCACCCGGTCAATGGTATTTTGCCGTGCGGCGGAATGCAAAAAGACCGCGGATGGAGAAACGCGAATATCTCGCGTTACCCCATCCGCCGCAAACGCGCAGGATGCGCACTCTGCCGGTCAATCTCCTTATTCCCACTCGATCGTGGCCGGAGGCTTGGGCGTGACATCCCAGACGACCCTGTTCACGCCTTTCACCTTGGTGGCAATCTTCTCGGCCACCGCCGTGACGAACTTGAACGGCAGCTCCACGATGCCCGCCTTCACGAACTGCGAGGTGGAAATCGCGCGTATCGCAATCACGTAGCCGTAGGTGCGTGCGCCGTTCTTCACGCCAACCGCCTTGACGTTGGTCATGACGGCGAAGAACTGCTGCGCCTTCTTGTCGAGCTTGGCCTTGGCCATTTCCTCGCGGAAAATGGCATCCGCATCGCGCAGAACGTCGAGTTTCTCTTTCGTGAGCTCGCCAAGGCAGCGCACCGCGAGGCCAGGACCCGGGAATGGCTGGCGATCCACCATCTCGGCTGGAATGCCGAGTGCGCGCCCGACTTTGCGGACTTCATCCTTGTAGAGATACTTGACGGGTTCAACCAGCCCTTCGAAGCCGATATCCTTTGGAAGCCCGCCCACGTTGTGGTGCGCTTTCACGGCTTTGTGCCCGCCAACCCCGGATTCGATGATGTCCGGATAGATTGTGCCCTGGCCGAGGAACTCGATCTTGCCGAGCTTCTTCGCCTCTTCCTCGAAAACGCGTATGAACTCGCCGCCTATGCACTTGCGCTTGAGCTCCGGATCCGTGATGCCTTTGGCCTTCTCCAGAAAACGCTTTTCCGCGTCGATCTGGATGAGATTGATGCCGAACTTGCCCTTGAAGACTTTCTTCACTTCCTTGGCTTCGTTCTTGCGCATGCATCCGTGGTCGACGAAAACGCACGTCAACTGCTTGCCGATCGCCTTGTGAAGCAAAACGGCGCAAACCGAGGAATCAACGCCGCCAGACATGGCCAGCAACACCTTCTTGTCGCCAACCTGTTTGCGTATGGCCTCGATTTCGTTCTTTATGTAGGATTTGGGCGTCCAGTTCTTGCCGATCTTGGCCGCTCTTTCTTTTTCCGCCTGGTTCATAGGTTTTATCCTTGAGATTTTGCCCCTTCCGGCGGCGTCAGCCGCTTTCCCGGACTGTGAATGACGGGTATTTTATCATTTTCCGCCCCGCCTTGCAATGGGGGATTCGCGCTGTTGCAGGGTTTGCACATCTAAAAAGATGCCGCGCCACCCTATGCCCTCACGTCGTGTAATCTGCGTTGATATGCACGTAATCGAGCGAAAAGTCGCAAGTATAGATTACATCCTCGCCTTTGCCGAGGTGGAGATCTACGGTAATATCGAGCGTGGGCGCTTCCATTGCCTTTTCGAGCCGTGCGAGCTGCGCCGCATCTGCCACTTCGCCACGCCTGAAGGCCCATTCCTTGCCGTAGAAGACTTCCGCCTTCATGTCTTCCACCGCCGCGCCCGAATATCCGACGGCCGCAAGCACTCTGCCCCAGTTCGGATCTTTGCCGAACCAGCTGGTCTTTGCAAGCGGACTCCTCGCCACGGCGCGTGCGGCGCGGGCTGCGTCCTTATCGGATGCAGCGCCTTTCACCCGCACGGTCACGAACTTCGTCGCCCCCTCGCCATCTGCCGCCATTTGCTTCGCGAGAGAGATGGTGACGAGGGATAGAGCCTCGAGAAAAGCGTCAAAATCTTCGCCCGCAAGCGTGATTTTGGGGTTTTGGGCATCTCCACTCGCGAGGACGAAGAGCGAATCGTTGGTGGATTCATCGCCATCCACGACGATGCGGTTGAAGCTTTTTGCGACGGCGAGCTTCACGGCGCGTTTGAGCATGGCAGGCGATATATCCGCGTCAGTCGTCACGAACGCAAGCATTGTGGCCATATTCGGCTCGATCATGCCCGAACCCTTGGCCATCCCGCCCACGGTCACGGTTTTGCCTCCGATTTTGACGCGGGCTGCGGCCTGTTTAGGCTTCGTATCGGTTGTCATGATGGCTTTTGCGGCGCCCAACGCGGCCTCGGGGGTCGAATCAAGTGCCTGTGCAGCCTTTTTCATGCCATCGAGAAGGCTTTGCATGGGAAGGCGCCTGCCGATAACGCCGGTGGAGGCAACCATTACATGCTTTGGATTGATGCCGAGTTCGCCGGCCGTGGCGAGGGCGGAAAGCTCGGCATCCTTCAATCCTGCTTCGCCCGTGCAGGCGTTGGCGCAACCGGAATTGGCCAAAATCGCCTGCACATAGCCGTTTCTGGCGATTTTGCGGTCGTAAAGGACGGGGGCGGCGGCCACTTTGTTTGTCGTGAAGAGCGCCGCTGCAGAGCAAGGGTGCGACGCGACGATAAGCGCCACGTCGTTGCGTCCTTCATACTTTATCGCAGCGCCTGTGGCGCCCACGCGGAAGCCTTTGGCGGATACGACCCCGCCTTCAATCGCTTTTGCCCTCGTCGCCATCGCCTTTTATCCTTATTAAGGGTTGATTAAGGGTTACTGCTGGGCAGCCTCGGCACCCGTGCCGCGAATCTTGATGTGCAACTCCCTGAGCTGCTGCTCGGTGACGAAGTTCGGCGCGTTCATCATGAGGTCCTGCGCCT
>DFGM01000056.1:23002-24837 GCA_002371755.1 Verrucomicrobia bacterium UBA3750
GCGCCTTCTGGTTCATCGGGAACGCAATCACCTCGCGGATGTTGGGCGTATCGGTAAGGAGCATCACCATGCGGTCCACGCCGGGAGCGATGCCGCCATGCGGCGGTGCGCCGAACTGGAACGCATTGTAGAGGCAGCCGAACTTCTGTTCGACCACTTCCCTCGGATAGCCCGCGATTTCGAACGCCTTCTCCATGATGTCGATGCTGTGGTTGCGGATGGCTCCGGAGGAAAGCTCGATGCCGTTGCACACCACGTCGTACTGGTACGCTTCGATTTCCAGCGGCGGCTTCGTGTTCAACGCTTCAAGCCCGCCTTGCGGCATGGAGAACGGGTTGTGCGAGAAGATAATCTTGCCGGTCTCGGGATCCTTCTCGTAGAACGGGAAGTCCACAATCCAGCAGAAGCGGTAGCAATTGTGTTCGCGGATGTCGTTCGTCATGTGGTCGGCGATATCCGTGCGGACAAGGCCGGAGAGGCGGTGGCATTCCTCCACCGGCGCGGCCATGAAGAAGAGCGCGTCGCCGGGTTCCATCTTGACGATGGCCTTCATCTCTTCGAGCTGTTCCGGTGTGAGGAACTTGGCGATGGGGCCCTTGAGCTCGCCTTCCTTCGTCCAGGAAATATAGCCCAGGCCCTTGCCGCCGTTCTCCTTCACGTTGTGTTCGCGCTTGTCGAACCAAGTGCGGGTCTCCACGCCCACGATACCCTTCACGAGCAAGCCCTTCACAAGGCCGCCCTGTTCAACGGTGTTGGCGAACGCCTTGAAGCTTGCGCGGCGGAAGAAGTCGCTCATATCCACCCACTTGAGCGGGTTGCGAAGGTCCGGCTTGTCGGAGCCGTATGTCATCATGGCGTCGCGGTACTTGATGCGCGGCCACGGGGCGGGCGTGCAATCCCACTTGGAGAACGTGGAGAAGGTCTTTCCGACCACGTCTTCGACGACTGCGAAGATTTCGTCCTGGGTGGCGTAGCTCATTTCGATGTCGAGCTGGTAGAACTCGCCCGGGGAACGGTCGGCGCGGGCGGCTTCGTCGCGGAAGCACGGCGCAATCTGGAAGTAGCGGTCGAAGCCCGAAACCATGAGAAGCTGCTTGAACATCTGCGGCGCCTGCGGCAGAGCGTAGAACTGGCCGCGATGGATGCGGCTCGGCACCAGATAGTCGCGCGCACCTTCCGGCGAGGATGCCGTGAGAATAGGCGTCTGGAACTCGTTGAAACCCTTCGCCCACATCTGTTCGCGCAAAAAGCGTATGACCTTCGAGCGCAGAATGATGTTGTTGTGCAGCTTTTCGCGCCTCAAATCGAGGTAGCGGTACTTCAGGCGCACGTCCTCGGATTCGTCGGCTTTCTCGTCCGGCACGTAAATTGGGGTGACGGCGGAGGGGGATTCCATCACGAGCTCGTTCGCTTCGATTTCGATTTCGCCCGTGGGAAGATCGGGGTTGATGGTGTCGGTGGTGCGGAGCTTCACCTCGCCCGTCACGGTGATGACGCTCTCCAGATGAGCCTTCTCCACAAGACCGAAGAAGGATCTAGAGGGGTGCACTACAATCTGCGTGAGACCGTAATGATCCCTGAGGTCGACGAAAAGGATGCCGCCATGGTCTCTGAGGCGGTACATCCAGCCGGAAAGGCGAACGGTTTTGCCTGCGTCTGATGCACGCAGTTCATTGCAAGTATGAGTCCTGTACGGATGCATTTCCATATATCTCCTTTGGAGTGACAATTCCGGATATTATACCATATTTCGCCGCCGCGCGCAAAGCGGGCGGGCAGACCCCTGCCCGCCGCGGCAAACCGCCCCGGAGGTAGGGCGGGCAGACCCTGCCCGC
>DFGM01000056.1:24933-26880 GCA_002371755.1 Verrucomicrobia bacterium UBA3750
GGGTCTCGCCGCCCTACCACGCCCCGCGCCGTCCCGGCGGTAGGGCGGGCAGACCCTGCCCGCCGCGGCAAACCGCCCCGGAGGTAGGGCGGGCAGACCCCTGCCCGCCGCTGGCCGTTATTGACCTCAGAAGGGAAAGTATGGTATAATATCCACTCGTCAGATAATCCGGGTTTCCGGCAAAGCAAAGGAAAAAAGCAAAATGAAGTTGAAGAATGCTGTTTTTGCCGCGTTGGCGGCAGTGTGCGCGTGCGGATGCGTCCGCGAGGATGATAATGCGATACGCATGATTACGGAGGCGACGTTCCCGCCGTACGAGTTTCTGCGCGGCCAGGAGATTGTGGGCATAGATGTTGAAATCTGCCGCGCCGTGGCAAAAACGCTCGGCAAGGAGTTCAAGTGCGAGACGGTGGATTTCGATTCCGTCATACCCGCGGTCATTTCGCGCAAGGCCGATCTCGCGGCCGCCGGCATCACCATCACCGAAGACAGGAAGAAAAACGTCGATTTCTCCGATCCGTATGTTCGCACGGGCATCGTGATGATTTACAAGAAGTCCGCGCCCTATGCCAAGGCCGAGGATGCGAAGGGCAAACGCGTGGGCGTGCAGGGCGGCACCACGAGCGAAACGTACGTTCTCGAGCAGCTTGGCCAGGAGCCCGAGCGTTTCCGTTCCCCTGCCGAGGCTGTTGCCGGACTGAAGGCCGGCCGCGTGGAATTTGTGCTTGCCGATATCGACCCTGCCAAGAACTGCGTCAAGGGCGAAGACGATTTGGCAATCTCCGATTTCGTGACGTCCGAGGAATACGCCGTGGCAATCCGCAAGGGCCAGCCGGAGCTTCTGAAGGCAATCAACGATACAATCGCCCGCGTCAAGGCCGACGGTTCACTCGCCAAGTGGATTGCCCAGTATACGGAAGAGGCCGATAAGCTCAAGGAAAAGTGATAAAAGGCGATGTTCCAGTCGTTTATCGATGATGTCTCGCTCTGTTTCGTAAAGAACGGCCGCTGGGAGTATTTGTGGCAAGGCCTGGGCGTCACCCTGGAGGTGGCGCTTGCGGCTATAGCCTTGGGGCTTGCGATAGGCTTTCTCGTGGCTGTAATCCGTGCTACGCACGATAAGTACGGCCGCTTTCCCATCCTTAACATCCTCGCCAAGACGTATCTCACGGTAATCCGCGGCACGCCCATGGTGGTGCAGCTCCTTATTACCTATTATATAATACTGCGCAGCGTAGACTCCAAGGTGCTGATTGCGATATTGGCTTTCGGCATGAACTCGGGTGCCTACCAGGCGGAGATAATAAGGGCGGGAATCGTTTCGCTTGATGCGGGCCAGATGGAGGCGGCGCGCGCGCTCGGTCTTTCCTACTGGCGCGCCATGACGCGCATAATCTTGCCCCAGGCCGTCCGCAACATCCTCCCCGCGCTCGGCAACGAGTTCATCGTGCTCATGAAGGATACCTCCATCGTAGGCTATATCGCGCTCATCGACCTCGCCAAGGGCGGCGATATCATCCGCTCCCAGACGTACTCCGTATACCTGCCGTACCTCACCGTCGCAGGCATATACCTCGTCCTGGTGATGACGTTTACCTGGCTTCTCGGCAAACTCGAGCGCCACCTGAGATCCACGGGCGCCGACCCCGTTCACAACAACTCCTGACACTACTGGACTAACGGATATGGAAGACGTACTTCTCAAAATCGACTCGCTGAAGAAGAACTTCGGGCGCCTTGAGGTGCTCAAGGGGCTTTCCACGGAAATCCGCACGGGCGAGGTGGTGGTGATGATCGGCCCTTCAGGCTCGGGAAAGTCCACCTTCCTGAGGTGCATGAACCTCCTGGAGAACCCGAGCGCCGGCCATATCTACTTCGACGGCATCGATATCGTCAATGCAAGCGAGGCCGAAAAGAACAAGGTCCGCAGCGAGATGGGCATGGTGT
>DFGM01000056.1:26938-29526 GCA_002371755.1 Verrucomicrobia bacterium UBA3750
CAGCACTTCAACCTGTTTCCGCACCTCTCGATTCTCGATAACATCACGCTTGCGCCCAGACTGGTCAGAAAGATGGAGCGCGCCGAAGCCGAGCAGAAGGCTATGGAGCTTTTGAAGCGCGTGGGGCTCGCCGACAAGGCCAAAGCCTATCCCCAGCAGCTTTCTGGCGGACAAAAACAGCGCGTGGCAATCGTCCGTTCTCTTGCGATGGAGCCGAAGGTGATGCTTTTCGACGAACCGACCTCGGCGCTGGATCCGGAAATGGTGGGCGAAGTCCTCGATGTGATGAAGGAGCTTGCCGCGAACAAGATGACGATGGTGGTCGTGACGCACGAGATGCGTTTTGCGCGTGATGTCGCCTCCCGCGTACTGTTTCTGGAAGGCGGGCATATTGCGGAGGAAGGCACCCCGGAGAAGATATTCGGGGCACCCGAATCCGAGCGTCTCAAGCTGTTCCTCGGCAAGGTGAGCATGGAAAACGTCCGCACCGGCATTATCGCCGACGGCGCGGTGGATATGGACGAGGCGCGGCGCTTGAAGGAGCTTATCGCTCCCTTCTGCGGCGTGGGCGGCTTCAACGATACGCTATCCGCGGCTCTGGACGAGGTTATGGCAAAGGGACGCGTCTCCGAGGCGGATTCACGCCGCCTGCGCGACCTCCTTCTCGGCGACAAGTGAGGCGGGCAGGGGGCTCAGCCGCCCTACCGCCGGGTGTCGCGGTTGTCGCGTGATACGCCGCGGCGGGCAGACCCCTGCCCGCCGCGGCATACCGCCCCGCCCAAGCCGTCGTCCGCCCCATGCCCATCACCCGCGAATTCAATGCCCATCACTTGCAAATCCAATGCCCATTGAATCCAAATCCAATGCCCATTGGATTCCAATTCAATGCGCATTGGATTCCGGACCCATGCCCATTGGATTCTTGACCCATGCGCATGGGTCGAATATCGGCTAGGGTAGGGCATATCCCCCAGCCGAAGGCTGTCCGCGAAGCGGATGCCCTAGCAGGGGTGCGAGAAGCAATCGCCGCCGCCGTGTCCCTCGATACGCTGCGGCGGGCAGGGGTCTCAGCCGCCCTACCGCCCTGCCGCCTACCTCCCTGCCCTTTTCGCCCCTCAAAAAAATCTTCACTACCCCCCTTGCGCGATTGAGGAGAATATGCTACAATATTCACGCTTTTGGGTATCCAGGCTGGTTTCGGACAGCGAGTCCGGGCCTAGGTAAAACCGGGCTCAATGAAAGTTGACCGGCAAATGGGCGCCCTAAAGCCAGTGGAAAAGGGATGCGAAACTCAAACCTTCCCGTATCTGCTGAATGGCATAACATGTGTGCCGACCGTGCTCACGCGGGTTCAATAATATGGGTCGGCAAGATACCGCCGGAATAAATGGATCGACCGGGTAGCTCCGGGCAAGGCGAAGGGCCAAACACCCCAAGCCAAACGAAAAAGCAAAGGAAACAACAACAATGAAGAAGCTCATGATTGCTGCAGCTGCAGCAGTAGTTGGCGTCTCGGTGGCCTCCGCTACCGATTTCGTCTATGACTTCGACGCATCTGTCAAGACGACAACCGGCGCCGAAGGCAAGGACACCAAGGAAAAGTTCACCGTCAATCTCGGTAAGAATGACACCGGTAAGTGGTGGTATGATGATGAACTCTTCACCGCAACTGCGGATGGAAAGTTCAAGAACGCTTCTAACGACACGGTCAACATAGAGAAGGCTCTCAAGGCCGGCAACTCCAAGTATCCTTGGAAGCTCAACACCTCCGTCGTCAAGACCGATGAAGACAAGGCCGCTCTCGCCGCCGCTCTCGGCTTCAACGAGGCTACCGGTGTAACCACCTACAATGTCCAGAAGCTCTACAAGGGCAAGCTGGTCTGGTGCGAAACCTTCAAGTATGAGAAGCCCGTTCTCGGCAGCTGCTATCGCAAGTCCACCTCCCTTAAGTTCAAGGGCAAAGTGAATGTCGAGGATTGCTGCGATGACACGGCGTGGGAAGTCGTCCTTCCTACGCTGGGTACGGAAGACGTCACGGTTTACTTCATCAACAGGTTCGGCGCCCAGACGCTCGACAAGGCTGATGACGTTGAAGGTCTCTTCTCCTTCGGCGATGACTTTGATGCTGCTGATGGCACCAACTTTGGTTTCGCTCTCGCCGGTCAGGGTTCCTGGAGCGAGAAGGCCGCTAAGTATGAGGAAGACGATGTCGCTGGCATCACCAAGATGTCCGGCAACATCGTTGGCTTCCTCCCCGCCCCCAATTGCGAGACCTGCTGCGCTGACGAAGCCGCCGCTATCGCTTGGGAGTGCGACTCGCTCGTCGCTGAAGACGATCTTCCGACCGCCGCCTATGGCACCTGGTCGATCAAGGTCAACAAGAAGGAGTCCTTCCAGGACTAACCTGGTTTGATATCCGATGGAGGCAGCTAAAGGCGTGCCTCATAGAAGGGGGGCGGGTTCGCCCCCCTTTTATTTTGTGACCCGGCGGCGAGGGGTCTCGCCGCAACGCAGCAGCGGGCATGCGGCGGCGAGGGGTCTCGCACCCCTACCGGGGCCATGCGGCGGGCAGGGTCTGCCCGCCCTAC
>DFGM01000087.1 GCA_002371755.1 Verrucomicrobia bacterium UBA3750
TGTGCTGGCGGAGCTTGAGGTCGAGTGCGGCAAGCGGTTCGTCGAGAAGGAGCACCTGAGGCCTATCCACCAAGGCGCGCGCTATCGCCACGCGCTGCTTCTGCCCGCCGGAAAGCTGCGCCGGATACTTCCACGCCTGGTCCGTGAGCTGAATCATCTCGAGAATCTTGTCGACTTCCTCTTCTATCTCTTCCTTGGGCTTCTTCGCGAGCTTCAAGGAGAATGCAATATTATCCCAGATGGTCATCGTGGGGAAGAGAGCGTAGTTCTGGAAGACCGTATGGATGCGGCGCTGGTTTGGCGGCAGGTCGGTAATATCCTTGCCTTCCAGATAGATACGCCCGGAATCGGGTCTTTCAAACCCGCCGAGCATCCTCAGGAGCGTTGTTTTTCCGCACCCTGACGGACCGAGAAGGGAAAAGAATTCCCCACGGTTGATCGTAAGCGACACGTCATCCACGGCGGTCAATGCGCCGAACCGTTTCGTGACATGGTCGAACACGAGGAAGTCGTTTGCCAATTCCTTTATTCTCCTTATTTAAGCCGCAGAAACCACTCTGCGAACCACGAGCGTAAATATTACATTATTTTGGCGGATAATGCAATAGGGAAAATGCGATTTTTTTCAAGACGCGAAGGGCCGGACGAAACCGCCCGGTCCTTCGCTTTGGTCATTGCCTAGAGCCTCATTGCTTTGCCGGGTCCTTGACGCCCGCGCAGACCTTGTAGAAGGCCTTGCCGTCGAGTCCGGTAAGTGCAGGCTTGGCGAGTTCCTTGGCCGTTCCGTCGCCGAGCTGGGCTGTGCCATTGGTATAGTTGACGGCATCGACTTCACCCGCGCCGGCAATCCAGTAGTAAAGGCCGGCCTTGGTCGGAACGGTCGCAGTAGCTTCCGAGCCGGTAGCGACAGCTTCGAGATCCTCGAGCATCGCCGTCTCGGCCTCTTCCACAGGCAGCACCTTCGTGGCGTCGAGCTCGGCCGTCACGACCCACTTGGAGGTATCCTCGTTGTAGGCAACGGTCTTCTTGAAGTAGCCATCGTAGACGGCAGGAGCAACCTCGATGCCTTCGGGGACGGCAACCGTGGCAGCATTGGCGTCTGCTTCCGTATCGTAGGAAGCTTCGCCGACATCCGGATCGATACCGGTATCTTCCTTCTCGCTCACGACCCAGTAGCCCTCGACAAGCTTGGACTCGTAGCCGGAAGCGAGGAAGGTGGTCACATTGCCAGAATCATCACCCTCGGCCGGGTTGACCTGCCAGAACGAGCCGCCATAGATGGTAATGAGCTGGGTAGCAACATTTGCCTGGTTTACGGCCATGCCGGTCCAGCCAGTCTTATACTGGTACTCCTCGGCGGTGTTGTTCCTGTATGTGCCGCCATTGATGGTGACGGTCGCGCCATTGAATGGATAGACGCAAGCGCCGGCCTGGCTATCCACGGTGACGGTCAAGGCATCGAGCGTGAGCGCCGCGCCAGAGCGCACCGTGAGGGCGTATACGCCGTCAGCAACAATCGCCGCATCGTCCTGCGTGCAGTCGATGACGCCGTTCGTGATGACGACGGTGCCGCTCTTGACATCGAACGCGCTGCCGTTGCCGCTCGTTCCCGTGCGGGTGATGGTGTAGCCGCCGAGGTCGATTGTGAGCGCGGTGCCCGCACCAAGGTTCGGCTCGACGCGAGCGTCAAGCGTCACGTTGCCAAGGAGCTTGACGGTATCGCCGGCAGTTGCGACGGCGACGGCCGCGCCGAGAGTCGGATACTTCGTCTCGCCGATTGCGGCTACAGGCGCAAACGCCGTGTAGGTCGTGACCGAACCGGCGGTTGTTGAGCCGAGCTCAAGCGGAGATGCCGCAGTGACGGTTGCGTTGGTAAGCGCCTCGTCGAGAACGAGCGTGCCGGCTGCCGTGAACTCATATGCCGCATTGGCGTTCATCACCTTGTACACCGTGCCATCGGTGGCGAGCGCATTGTCAGCCACAAAGGTGGCGACATCGCCCGCAACAGTCGCGAAGTTGAGGCCAGGCGTTGCTGCTCCAGTATAGGACGCGACCAATGCATCGGCCGTGATGCCGGATACCGTGAGCGTGGAGCTCTGATGGTGGAGCAACTTGTACGCGACAGTGGATTCGCAGTTCTCGATTGTCGTTGCAAGGCCGATATAGCCGACGAGCGAACCAATCTCATTGGAACCGGCAACCGTGCCGTTGTTCTGGCAGTTGCGGATCGTCACAGCCGAACCGTTCTGCGTAATCATGGCGATGCCGCCGCACTTGTTTGGCTTGAGCGAAGTCATATTCACATTGTTCGTGCAGCTCTCGACCGTCGAGCCGTAAGACAAGTATCCGACGATGCCGCCGAATCCCTTCGAGCAGGAAACCGTGCCTGCAAGCGTGGTCAGGTTCTGGAGCGTCGAGTTCTTGGCGACGCCGACGAATGCCGCGCCACATTCAGCCGAGGTCGCGGTTGTATCAGTCGCGAAGAGCGCTCCGGCATACTGTATCTTGAGGTTCTTGATGGTCGCACCACAGATGGAATTGAAGAACCCGCAGTAGTCTAGACCGCCGCCCTGCATCTGGAAGTTGGAGATCGTGTGGTTCTGGCCGTCGAATGTGCCGCAGAATGCAGCGACATCGAACTTTGTCGCATTGCTGACGTCATCCTTGCCGTTCTGGAGACCGATACCAGGCCATGCCGCGTCAAGGGTGATATCCGCAGTCAGCTTGTAGCACTTGTTGAGGCCTTTCTTGTCTGCAACAGCCGCCTGGAACGCCTTTAGGTCATCAAGACATGTGATCTCGTAGGGATTTGCGGCCTTACCATCCAGCGTCTTTGGCGTTTCACCCGGGATGGTAATCGTCGCCGTTGCGCCGGAGTCTAGCACATCCGCGAGCGCCGCGCTGTAAGTCGCGTACTTCTCGTTATCGTCCCCAGTGCCTACACTTGCGGCATAGGTGCCCTCATAGAACGGATTGGTCGTTCTCGCGACGAAGTTGTCCAGCTTGCCTGAACCGGTAAACTCCACCTTGCCGAGGTCGCCGGAGGAGGTAATAGGCGCAAATGTTTCAATCAGCACACTATTGATATAGACCGCGTAGCCGCTATCGCCTTTTGCGATTGTCAAGCGCGCCCAAGTGTCGGGTTTGACTTCCGGACCCTCGTAAGTCTCGTGGCCGCCATTCCCATTTCCATAAACAACGCAAATATTGGTTGTGGAGTTGAGATACACCGCAACTTTGGCATCCTCGCCAAGCTCGTCAAGGTTTGGGGTTTGTTCGCTCACGTCTTTCGGGAACTGAACGAACATATCAAAACATGTCGCGCCAGTCACCGCCGGGCTTGTGAGAGTATCCAAAACAGAGCAATACTGCGTGTTGGCGCCGCTGAACGGATAGTTCTGGCTTGTTGGAGCCTTTACATCTTCGCTGTAAGCAACCGCCTCGCCGTCGCCTGAAAAACCTCCGAGATTACTCTCAAAGCCTTCAGACGATTTTATGGCAGCAGATGCAACAACTGTGGTCGCAGACGCCGCCAGAGTCATCAGTAGTTTTTTCATCTTCGCTCCTATTCCTTAATATGTGAAACATCCTATCAGTCTCACGACACCGATATTATAGCATTTCCTCTTCTCCCCCACAAGGGGGAAAATGAAGAAATTTTCAGCGGCGGCGATATCCGCGATACCCAGCGTATCACGGGACATTGCGGCGGCGAGGGGTCTCGCCGCCCTACCACGCCGCCTCGCGCCATCGCGGCGGTAGGGCGGGCAGACCCTGCCCG
>DFGM01000084.1:0-23143 GCA_002371755.1 Verrucomicrobia bacterium UBA3750
CTCGCCGCCCTACCACGCCCTACCATGCCCTCTCGCCGCCCGTTCTCTCCGCCCCCTGTTCGCGGCCGTAAAAAACTGTGTCGCAAATAAGGGACTAGGCATGAGGGGCAAAATTATGGTATAATATTCGTTCCCATGGCAGAAAAGTTGCTTATAGACCTGGTCCGAATGCGCCCGGAAGGCGAGAGATTCGAGGGAGAAGCCGATATTGTGGATATCGACGAGTCCTTCGTGCATCCGTTTGGCGGCGTCAGGTATTCGCTGAAAGCGCAGCTTTTCGGCACCGAACTTGTAGTCCAGGGCAAATTGGAGCAGGATTTCGACCTCGTATGTTCGCGTTGCGGCAAGGACTTTGACACCACTATCCACGTTGATGATTTTACGATGTCCATGGAAGTGGCCGGGAACGCGGAGTTTGCCGACATAACGCAAGAGGCTCGGGAGGCGGTTCTGCTGGAGCTGCCGAACTTCCCGCTCTGCGACGAGGCGTGCGAGGGGTTGGAGCAAAAGTCCGAAATGGCAGGCGATGCGCGCTGGGGTGCGCTCGACGGTGTGAAGATTTCGTAGCAAAACAACAAGAAATTGTCATAGAAAGGAGCAATAAGTCATGGCAAGTCCAAAGCACAAGAAGTCCAAGATGCGCAAGCGTCAGCGTGTGGCGCAACTCGAGAAGCCGATTCTCGCCAGTGTCAGCGTATGCCCGGAGTGCGGAGCGGCGAAGCGTTCGCACCGTGCGTGCCCGAAGTGCGGCAGCTACAAGGGCCGCAAGGTTGTGGCGGCAGGCGTCGAGGCATAAGGCGAAACGAGCGTCATGGTAAAGATTGCCCTAGACGCGATGGGTGGCGACCACGCCCCCAAGCAGATCGTGGTCGGGGCGGTTGAGGCCGCCTGCGGTCTGCCCGACGTGAAGATCCTTCTCGTCGGGCAGATGTCTGCCATACAAAAGGAAATCGAACGGTTTTCCAAGGACCGCAAACAACTTGCGCAGCGCGCCATCGAAAAGGGTGCGCTGGAGATTGTCCATGCCCCGGATCAGGTGGAGATGGACGATGTGCCTGTGGATGCGGTGCGGAAAAAAAAGGACTGTTCGATCAATGTGGCGATGCGTCTGGTGAAGGAAGGGCGTGCGGATGCGTTCGTATCTGCAGGCAATTCCGGCGCCGTGGCGACAAGCGCCATCCTCAACCTCGGGCGCATTCCGGGCGTGAAGCGTCCGGCAATTGCGATGGTTTTGCCTACAAACACCCCGTCCAGGCCGCTTTTGCTGCTGGATGCGGGCGCGAACATGGATTGCCACCCGGAGTGGCTCGTCCAGTTCGCTATCATGGGCAATGTCTATTCGAAGACGGTTCTAAGGCGCGAAAAGCCCGCGGTGGGACTTCTTTCCATAGGGACGGAGGACTGCAAGGGCAACCAGCTTATCCATGAGACGTATCCCGAGCTCAAGAAGCTCAAGGGGATAGACTTCGTTGGCAACATCGAGGGCCACGACATATGCGGCGGTCAGATCGACGTGTGCGTGTGCGACGGTTTTGTGGGGAACGTGGTCTTGAAGACTGTGGAATCCGTGGCTCACGCCATTGGCGGCTGGCTTAAATCCGAGCTGAAAAAGAGCCTTTTCCGCAAAATATGCGCACTTATGCTCAAGCCGGCGTTCAATGCGTTGAAGAACCAGATGGATCCTGAAGTCTATGGCGGCGCTCCTCTGCTGGGCGTGCCTGGCACGGTAATAATCACACACGGCAATTCCACCCACAAGGCAATCTTCCATGCTGTGCGCTCTGGCGTGATGGCAGCGAAGAACGACGTCACCGGCCTCGTGGCAAAGGCAATCGCCGCAAATGCTGAAAGCCCGAAAAGCGGCTCCTGAGCCGCTTTGACGGGCGCTATCCACACAATGAGCGACTACAATTTCTCTGCCATAGAGAAGAAGTGGCAGACTTTCTGGCTTGAGAACAAGACCTTCAAGACGGTAGAAAAGGAAGGCGCGGAGAAGTTCTACTGTCTGGACATGTTCCCGTATCCTTCCGGCGCGGGGCTGCATGTCGGCCATCCGGAGGGGTATACCGCCACCGACATCCTTTGCCGCTACAAGCGCATGAAGGGGTTCAACGTGCTCCATCCGATGGGATGGGACGCGTTCGGTCTTCCCGCGGAACAGTACGCCGTCGAAACCGGCACCCACCCGGCCGTCACCACGGAAAAGAACGTGAACCGTTTCCGCGAGCAAATCCGCGCACTCGGCTTTTCCTACGACTGGGACCGCGAGGTCAACACCACCGACCCTAAATATTACAAGTGGACGCAGTGGATTTTCGAGCAGCTTTACAAGAAGGGGCTTGCGTATGTCGCCGAAGTGCCGGTGAACTGGTGCCCGGCGCTTGGCACGGTGCTTGCGAACGAGGAAGTCATTGACGGGCGTTCCGAGCGGGGCAACCATCCTGTCATCCGCCGTCCCATGCGCCAGTGGATGCTCAAGATTACTGAATACGCAGAGCGGCTTCTGTCCGATCTCGACACCCTCGACTGGCCGGAGGGCGTGAAGGAGATGCAGCGCAACTGGATTGGCAAATCGACAGGCGCGCTTGTCGACTTCCAGTGTGCCGGGGCGTGCGCCGGCGACACCATCAAGGTCTATACCACCCGTTGCGATACGCTCTTCGGTGCCACATACATGGTGATGAGTCCTGAGCATCCGCTTGTCGCGAAGTGGCTCGAAAGCGGCGTCATCGCCAATGCCGACGAGGTGAAGGCGTACCAGAAGAAGGCCGCTTCCAAGAGCGACCTTGAGCGCACAGAGCTTAATAAGGAAAAGACGGGCGTCCTCCTTGACGGCATCAAGGGCGTGAATCCCGTCAACGGCGAAGAGCTTCCCGTCTTCATTTCCGACTACGTGCTCGCCACATACGGCACCGGTGCCATCATGGCCGTGCCGGCGCATGACGAGCGAGACTTCGATTTCGCCAAGGTTTTCGCTCTGCCTATCGTCCAGGTGGTGGCTCCCGCGGATAGCGATGAAGCGAAAAACGCCTCTCCCGACCCCGTTCCCTACACGGCCGGTGCGGCGTTTACCGACATTGCGACGGGCGTGATGGTATCTTCCGGCTTCCTCACGGGGCTTTCCGTGGATGATGCGCGAAAGAAGATGATTGCGTGGCTGGAGGAAAAGGGCGTTGGCAAGGCGAAGACGCAGTACAAGTTGCGCGACTGGCTCTTCTCGCGTCAGCGTTATTGGGGCGAACCTTTCCCCGTCATACACTGGGAAGACGGCACCCAGAGCCTAGTGCCGGAAGAGGATCTTCCTCTCACGCTCCCGGAACTTGCCGACTACAAGCCCACGGGCACGGGCGAGCCGCCGCTCGCCAAGGCTGTGGATTGGGTGAACGTGACCGACGCAAACGGCAGGAAGGGCGTCCGCGAGACCAACACCATGCCCCAGTGGGCAGGGTCGTGCTGGTATTATTTGAGGTATATCGACCCGCACAACGACAAAGCGTTCGCGGATCCCGCGCTTCTCAAGAAGTGGCTCCCCGTGGATCTCTACGTGGGCGGCGCCGAACACGCCGTTCTCCACCTCCTCTACGCCAGATTCTGGCATAAAGTGCTCTTCGACCTCGGGCTGGTGCCGACGAGCGAGCCGTTCCAGAAGCTCGTCAACCAAGGCATGATTCTCGGCATGGCCTACAAGACGCCGCGCGGCGTTCTCGTGCCCATGGACAAGATCGAATGGCGGGACGGCAAACCCTTCGGAGCCGAGGAGGGTGGCGAAATGGAGCCGCTCGTCGAGTTCCCGGCAAAGATGTCCAAGTCGCTCAAGAATGTGGTCAATCCGGATGACGTGATACGCGACTATGGCGCGGATTCGCTCAGGCTCTACGAGATGTTCATGGGGCCTTTGCAGGTGGTCAAACCGTGGCAGACGAATGGCGTAAGGGGCGTACACAACTTCCTCAAGCGCGTCAACAGGCTTGTGACGGAGACGAAGATTTCAGAGCGTGCGATGACGAAAGACGAAGCGCGCACGCTGAACGCCACCATAAAGAAGGTGGGCGACGATCTGGAGGTGCTCGCCTTCAATACGGCCATATCCGCGATGATGGTGTTCGTGAACGAGGCCGAAGCCGAAGCCAAGGTTTCGGGAGACTTGCCGAAGGAGTTCCTCGAGAAGTTCGTCCTGTGCATGGCGCCGTTTGCGCCGCACTTGGGCGAAGAACTCTGGCAATTCCTCGGCCACGGCGACTCTTTAGCCTACGAGCCTTGGCCGCTCTACGATCCTTCGGCGCTCGTCGTCGACGAAATCGAGATTCCGGTGCAGGTGCTTGGTAAACTGCGCGGTCGCGTCAAGGTGGGCGTTTCGGCCACACCGGCGGAAATGGAAGCCGCCGCGAAGGCGAATCCGGATGTGGCGAAGTTCCTCGAGGGGAAGACTATCGTCAAAGTGATAGCCGTCCCGAAGAGAATGGTCAACTTCGTTGTCAAGTAAGAGGCGGGGGAAAGATGGCGACGCTCAAATTCCTCAATGTCAAAGGGACATGGCGCGAAGTGGCTGATGCCGCCCGCACCACGATTCGCCTCGATGAGGGGACGAAGGAGCCGTCCCCGAAGTGGAAAAAGCGCATACTCCTCGCCGAGCATTCGCCAATCCGCAAGCTCTGCTTCAACTGGAAGTGGGCTGATTTGCCCTATTGGGTAAGCGTCCATTTCGTCCGGCACAAGTATGGAATCGAGCATTTCGTCTCGACCCAGAGGAGCGACAGGACCGGCGAAGACCGCACCGAGAAGACCCAGGATGCGCCTGTAATGCATGAATGCTTTGCGAATGCGCAAGCGGTGATGTTCATTTCGAGGCGCAGGCTGTGCTCCCAGGCGAGCCCGGAAACCCGTGCGGCGTGGAAACTCGTCGTTGCGGCGATAGCCGAAAAAGAGCCGGAACTGGCCGCCTGCTGCGTGCCTGAGTGCGTCTACCGGGGCTTTTGTCCGGAGTTCAAAAGCTGCGGATATTGCGGTACGGAGGCGTTCAAGAGGGCTCTCGAGGCCTACAGAAGCATTCCAGGGGAGGAAAAAGCGCAAAAAAACGCCCCGCCCCCCTTGATTTCCACGCCAAAATAGTGTAAAATACTCCCTAACCTATCCCAAAACAGGAAAGAAACAACATGGCAAACATCAAAGGCGGCCGCGCCGCCAGGAAACGCGATCGGCAGAACGCCAAGGCAAACAAGCGCAACTCCACCGTCAAGGCGAAGCTGCACGATGCGCACAAGAAACTGTTCAAGTCGGCTGATGCCGACAAGAAGGAAGATGCCGCCAAGCAGCTCAAGGACTTCGTGTCCGGTCTCGATAAGGCCGTGAAGAAGGGCATCATCAGCAAGAACACGGCCAACCGCAAGAAGAGCCGCGCCCAGTTGAAAGTGAACAAGATGGCGAAGGCGGAAGCCTAAGGAGCGAAAATGGATAAGATGACCTTGCGTGATGTCGCGCTTCAAGGCAAGCGCGTGGTGATGCGTGTCGATTTCAACGTGCCCATGGCCAAGGATGGCTCCGGCAAGATTACGGATGACACCCGTATCGTGGCCGCCCTTCCTTCCATTGAGTACGTGCTCGCCCAGGGCGGTTCGCTCGTTCTCATGTCGCACCTCGGCCGCCCCAAAGGCAAGGGTTTCGAGGAAGCGTTCACACTGAAGCCTGTTGCCGAGGAACTTTCGAAGAAGCTCGGCCGCGAGGTCAAGTTCGCTCCGGACTGCATGGCTGCCGACAATATCGTCGCCTCCCTCAAGCCGGGCGAAGTCGTGCTCCTTGAGAACACCCGCTTCTACAAGGCAGAGGACGGCAAAGTCAAGAAGGATGACGAGAAGAAGGGCATCCATCTTACCGACGAAGAGTTCGCAGCCAAGAAGGCCGAGCTCAAGGCGAAGCGCCAGGGAATGGCCAAGAAGCTCGCCAGCTACGGAGACATCTACTGCAACGACGCGTTCGGCACGGCTCACCGCGCCCATGCTTCCACTGCGGTCATCGCGGACTACATCCAGCCTGCGGTTTCCGGCTTCCTTCTCGAGAAGGAGCTCAAGTTCCTCGGTGATGCGGTTGAAAATCCGGTCCGTCCTTTCGTGGCCATCCTCGGCGGCGCCAAGGTTTCCGACAAGCTCGCCGTTGTCAAGAACCTCATCAACAAGGTCGATACGCTCATTATCGGCGGCGGCATGGCCTACACCTTCAAGAAGGCTCAGGGTCTCAAGATCGGCGCTTCCCTTTGCGAGGATGAACAGGTGGCCTACTGCAAGGAAATGATGGAAGCCGCCCAGGCCAAGGGTATCAAGCTCATTCTTCCCGTCGACAATGTGATTGCCGACAAGTTCCCGGAGACGAAGGACGCGAGCGACATAACCTTGAAGGTGGTCGAGGGCGACATACCGGACGGCTGGATGGGTCTTGATATCGGTCCTAAGTCCGTGGAGCTTTTCTCCGAGGCTATCAAAGGCGCCAAGACGGTGGTATGGAACGGCCCCATGGGTTGCTTCGAGTTTGCGCCTCTCGCCAAGGGCACGTATGGCGTTTGCGATGCGGTTGCGACCGTGAAGGCAAACGGCGGCACCTCCATCATCGGCGGTGGCGACAGCGTGAGCGCGGTGAAGAAGAGCGGCAAGGCTGCAGAGATGTCTCACATCTCCACTGGCGGCGGTGCCTCCCTCGAGTTCCTCGAAGGCAAGGTCCTCCCCGGCGTGGCGGCACTCACTGCGAAGTAATTCCGCTTCCCAATGATGCGTTGCACGGTTCAGCGGAGCAACGCATCCATTCAGTCAAGGCAACGCAATGCGAAAGCAGGCGTTGCCTTGATTCGTTTCGGCAGACGCTTGCACCTGACTTTCTTCGGCGAAATATGGTATAATATACGCGAATAGTCCTGTAGGGGACTTGGCAAGGAGATCAGGAGGAAAAGATGACGCAGTTGCAGGCGGCGAGAGCCGGTATCATTACAGAGCAGATGGAGATTGTGGCGAAGGACGAAGGTCTGGGCGCAGAGGAAGTCCGTGCGGCAGTGGCGACGGGCGAGGCTGTGATACCTTTCAATCCGGCGCACAAGGGTTGCCAGGCTGTTGGCGTGGGCAGGATGTTCACGACGAAAATAAACGCCAATCTCGGGCGCAGCGTGACGCATTCGGGGAAGGGCGACGAGCTCGTGAAACTTGAAATCGCGCTCAAGGCGGGCGCCGACTTCGTGATGGATCTGTCCGTCGGGCAGGATATCGCCGCGATTCGCCAGGGCATGCTCGATGCGAGTCCGAAGCCGCTCGGCACCGTGCCTGTGTACGAGACGATTTCGCGCCTCGAGGGGGATATCCCAGAGATGGCCCCCGTTTTTCTCCTTGATGTCATACGCGCACAGGCCGAGCAGGGCGTCGACTTCATGACTCTGCACGCCGGACTCATGCTCCGCAACATTCCCGTCGCGATGAAGCGGAAGATGGGCATCGTTTCGCGTGGAGGAGCGATAATGGCCGAGTGGATGATGTCGCACAATATGGAAAATCCGCTCTATGTGCACTGGGACGAGGTGATGGATATTCTCGTGAAGCACGATGTGACGGTGTCGCTGGGGGACGGCATGCGCCCTGGATGTCTCGCAGATGCGTCCGACGAAGCGCAATTCGCGGAACTAGATACTCTGGGCGAGCTGGTGGAGCGTTGCCGCGCCAAGGGCGTTCAGGTGATGGTGGAAGGCCCGGGGCATGTCCCTTTCGACCAGATAAAGATGAACATGGAGCGCGAGCAGGAAGTCTGCCGCAAGGCTCCTTTCTATGTTCTCGGACCCGTCACCACCGACATCGCACCCGGATACGACCACATCGTGAGCGCGATTGGCGCGACTGCCGCCGCCACATACGGCGCCTCGTTACTTTGCTATGTGACTCCGGCAGAACACCTCGGGCTTCCTGACGGCGATGAAGTGCACCAGGGTTGCATCGCCTACAAGATTGCGGCGCACGCGGGCGATGTGGCGAGGGGGTTGAAAGGTGCGAGAGATCGTGACGACGCGATGTCCGATGCGCGCGCCTCCTTCGATTGGGAGAAGCAGTTCGCCCTTTCGCTCGACCCGGTGCGTGCGAAGGAGCGCTGGCTCAGGACGCGCGCCTTCACCGACGAAGCGCATTCGGACGACCATTGTTCGATGTGCGGCAAGCAGTTTTGCGCCGTCCGCACGTCCCGTCGCATCAAGAAGCTGGCGGACGGCATAAAGCAGGCGTGAAAGGCGGGTCTGGCTCTCTGGCGCCATTCAGGCATCGACGAGCGGGACTGTGCCGGTTGCCCTGGTGCTGGTGCCACAACCCCTTGCGCGGCGTGAGAAAAAATAGTATAATACAAACACCATGAGTCAGAAGAACTTCAAGTTGTGCGCCGTATGCGCGGTTTTCGCCGCTGCATCCGGCGTATTTGCCCAGGAGGGCGAAGCTCCGGCGCAGGCGCCGCAGGAGGATGAGGCTCTCCAGCTGGAAATCAGATACGCCGAGGCTCTCGTCGATGCCGCGTTGCCGGACTTCGCCAAGCCCGTAATCGCGGCTGCAAAGACGAAGTGGCCGGGGCCGGAGGCCGAAACGCGCTTCTTCGCAATCGAAGTGCGAGCCATGCTTTCGCTTGGCGACTTCGACGGCGCGGAGAAGATGATTGCCGCGTTGCCGGACCGCAACGGCTCGAAGTATTGGGCCGCCAGGCTGGAAGTCGCGAACAACTTCTTCGCCCAAGGCAAGAAGAAGGAATGTTCTGCCATATACGAGGAGTTCTTCAAGAAGTATCCGAAGCCGCCGCCGGAATTGAAGACGTTCTACCTCCAGGCGTCCTACGCCTACGGGCAGCTCTTGCTCAACGACAAGCAGTACGCCAAGGCGGCTCAGCGCTATGAGGGCCTTCTTCCCCTGATCAACAAGGAAGCAAGCGACGAAGACGCGAACACCTGGTGCAATGTGGCGTGCGAGACGGTGGAAATCTACTTGCGTCTCGCCTCCGCCGAGCCAAACGTCAAAAAGCGCGGTCCGTTCCTCGACCCCGCCAAGAAGCTCATCGACCAGCTTCTCTGGGAGCAGGATAGACCCGTCTATTTCGGCCGCGCAATCGCGTTTCTCGCGCATACCGAGCTTCTTAAAGGAGATGTGGCCAAGGCGCAATCCACCATCGACGAGTACATGGGCCAGCTGGCCGAGCTCCACGATCAGATCAAGGAAGTCGATCCCGATGGACAGTACGGGCTCTTGAGGCAATCGCCCATGCCGCAGTGCCGCTACATGCTTGCCGAGATGCTGTGGGAAGAGGCGCAGAAGGAGTACAAGGCGACGCCGCGCAACGACGAGAAGATCAAGTCGCTCATGTTCGGCGCAATCGTGAGTGGCAAGAAGCGCAACGGGCAAGGCGCGTACAACCACGCGCTGAACGTGTTCGTGCAATATCCTGAATCGGCCTGGGCGGCCAAGGCCGGAGACATGGAAAAGGCGATAGCCGAGTTCGCCACCAAAGCGTACAATGCGAAGATCCAGAGCCGCGTAACACCCGAGCAGATGGCGAAGGTGCGCGCGATGCAGTTCCAGGGTGCGCACGAGAAGGCGGCCGCAGGCGAATACGAGGCCGCAATCCAGGAGTTCTACAAGGCTTTGGCCAGCTATCCGGAAGGTTCCGAGGCGATAAGGGCCGTCGAAGCGCTCGCGAGGGCGTATGGCGAGCTCATCATGAGGCGCAAGGGCGATGCGAAGGCGCCCGAATGGCGCATGAACCTCGATGCCGTGGAAGGCTACATGGCCGAGCGTTTCTCCGGCAACCCGGATTCGAAACTCATGACAATGGCGGGCGATGGCGTCCTCAGGCTCGCCGCGCTTGAAAAGCAACTCAAGGAGCCCACGCGCGCCGATACGCTCCAGAAGGCGTTCTTCACCAACTACCGTCTCCACGCCAACGCGCCTACCATGGCGGCGGCGGCGGCCGGCGAGGCCCAGAAGGCCGAAAAGTGGGCGGACGCCATTGCGCTCTGGGAACTCTTCGGCCAGTACTACAAGAAGAACCATTATTATCCCACATCCCTCGCTTCCCTTGCCTATTGCTACGACAAATCCGGCAACAGGGCCAAGGCAATCGAGGCTTTCAAGGCGTATCTGGACGTCGCGGACAATCCTCTTCGCAAGGCGCAGACCCAGATGAACCTCGCGCAGATGTTCTCCAAGGACGGTTTCGACATGATAGCCTCCGCCGATACAAACGAGGTCGCCGAGGCTGTGAACAAGCAGACTCTCGCCGGCTGCATGCAAATCGTGCGCGGCATTCAGCAGTTCCAGGACCTTGCCAAGGAGGCGGACGAAAAACTCGCCGATCCTTCCGTCACAAAGGAAGACAAGGCGAAATACTCCGACCTCAAGGAAGGCGCGCTCTTCCTCGCGGGCGATTGCTGGAGGCGGCTCAAAAAGCCTGCCGGCAAGTTCACCCTCGAAGTGTACCGCCAGAGGGCTGCCGAAAATCTCGAAAAGTACGTAAGCCAGTTCCCGAAGGGCAAGTACGCCACCAAAACCTACGTGCTTCTCGGCACGCTCTACACCGCGCTTGGCGATATGGAAAAGTCGAAGAGCGCATTGGACAGGCTTACCACCGAGTTCCCGGATTCCGAAGAGGCGCGTGACGCGAAGCCGCGTCTTGCCAAGAGCCTCATCGAGATGGGAATGGAGCGTCAGGCCGCCGAAATCTACGGCGAAATGCTCAAGACCGACGGCAACTACAGCACGTGGGACTTCGTGCGCGCCGGCGAAGCGCTTATCGATGCGAAGAACTGGAGCATGGCGGACCAGGCGTTTGAAAAAGCCATAGCCAAGGCGGGCACGAACCACTGGACGGCCGTCGCACGCGCCAGAATCGGCCAGGCCAAGTCTCTTTACAGGCAGAAAAACTATGTGGAGGCGCGCGAAGCCATCGACGCCATTCTCGAAAACGACAAGCTCAAGCGGCTTTCCGTGGCGGCAGAGGCAAACTTCCTTCTTGTCGATGTCGCTTCCGAACAGGGCAAGACCGAGAAGGCGGCGAACCTCAGGAGCAAGCATTTCGGCGCGGCAATGGGCGCGTTGAAGCGCCTGAGAACGAACTACTGGGCGAAAAAGCCTCTTGAAGAGCAGGACAAGCTTACGCTCATGTCGGCCGAAATCCGCATTCGCCGCATGGACGCCGAAGAGCAGATGGGGTTGAAGGAGGAATCGCTGGAGACGGGCGCGGGAGCCGCGGCATCCATCCAGTCGTTCCTCCAATCCCGCATGCCTACGGCGGAAAAGCCGCTGGATGCCATGAACGCGACCGAGGCGGGCAATCTCGAGCGCGGCTACGCCATGCTGGTGCCGCTCCTTTCACGCCTTGGCGACGACAAGGGCGGGTTCGTGCTGAAGTTCGGCCAGGAATATCTCGACATGTTCCCGAACGGTTCCGCCCGCCAGGAGGTGCAGAACTGCATCAATCAGGCCAAGGCCTCGGGTGCCGTGCTGAACGAAAGCGTGGAGGCGGCTGCTCAGGCCGCCGCCGAGCAGGGCGCGGCCGAGGAGGCTTCCGAGAAGACCGAGAAAATCGCAGTAGAGGATGAACAGGCGCAGGAAGACGCCGAATAATCCACTAAACCACAATTTCCCAAGGAGAACGACAAATGAACAAGTTGGCAGTATCTGCAATCGCAATCGTCGCCGCAGCATCGGCTTGGGCGATACCTGGCACGCTCAATCCGTCGAGCGGCTCTTCTCTGAAAGGCAACATCAAATGGATGGCCGCCTCGAAGAAGTATGTCGTCGAATACAAGAAAGGCGCGACTACCGTTTCGGGCGAGTTCAAGCCGTCGGAAGTGGACAGTCTCGAAATCGACAAGCCCGCAGGTCTCGACAAGGCGATAGAGCAGGTGCAGTCCGGACAGGGCGCGGCGGCTGTGCCTGCGCTCGAGAAAATCGTGGCCGAATACAAGATGCTCGTGTGGGACAAGCCCGCGGCACGCTATCTCGTCAACGCCCAGCTTGCGGCGGGGAACGCCCAAAAGGCATTCCAGACCGCGCAAAACGTGCTGGCGGACGATAAGGACGCCGCTTATTCGGGCGAGTTCGCTCCTTCCTACTGGCAGGTCCTTTTGAAGCTCGGCAAGAACCAGCAGCTGGAGAACTGCCTCAAGAAGGCGGCGACTTCGGGAGACCGCGCAACGAGCGCCGAGGCACTCAACATGCGCGGCGACATCATCGTGGCGCAAGGCGGCGATACGCCGGATACCTACACCAAGGCTCTCACCGACGCGTATCTGCGCGTGGCACTCCTCTATCTGGACGAGCCATGCCGCGAGGCGCGGTTGAGCGCGCTCAACAAGGCCGCGCAATGCTTCGACAAGCTCGGCCAGGCCACACGCGCCGAAGATATGCGCTCCCGCGCCAAAATGCAGATGTAACAACCAACAACCAAACCCCATAAAGGCAAATAAACAACACAACCCAACCACCCAGAAACCCCAACCTTTTCAAAGAAAGAAGGAAACCAAATGAAAAAGACAACCAAATCGCTGATGGCCCTCATTTTCGCCGCGGGTACGTGCATCGCCCCGATGGCTTCCCTCACCTCGCTCGCACAGGAGCTTGAGGCTGCCGACGGAACGGCCGTTTCTTCCAATGCGGCGCAGACTTCTTCTTCGGGCGGCGGCGGATTCCTTCGCGTCATCTACAACCCAGACGACCCCGATATCCTCGGCACCGTCCTCTGGCTCGTCATATTCGGCGACCTTGCGCTTTCCATCTACTTCATGATCGACAACCACATCATGATCAAGCCGGACAAGCTCATGCCCGCCAAGCTTATCGAGAAGGTACAGGCCGCCATGGCGGAAGGCGATGTGGTGGCGGCGATGGAGGCGTGCCAGAACACGCCCTCGTGCATGTCCAACATCCTTCTTGCGGCGTTCCAGCATATCGAGGAAGGCTTTGATGTCATACAGGAAGCGGTGACGGCGGCATCCGATCTAGAGCAGGAAAAGATGATGCAGCGCCTGAACTGGATTTCGGTGTGCGGCAACCTCGGCCCGTCCCTCGGCCTTCTCGGCACGGTGGAAGGCATGATTTTGACGTTCGCCAAACTCGCCTCCGGCGGCGCCGGCGATGCGGCGGCACTGGCAAGCTCCATCGGCCAGGCCCTCTACACCACGGCAGGCGGTCTCGTAATCTCCATTCCCGCCATCACGGCGTTCTACTCGCTCAGAAACAAGGCCAACCGCCTTATTCTGCGCATGACCGCCACCACGATGGAAATCCTCAACAGTCTGAGGAACGTCGAAGTGGAACCTGAGGAAGGCGCAGCCGAAGCCTAAGCCTTTTCCACCGATTCGGAGCACCCGGACATGGCCAGAAAAGCGCAAGAGAACCCAGCTCTCGACATGACGCCGATGATTGACGTCGTGTTTGAGCTCATCATCTTCTTCGTCGTCACCCTCACGGAGGCGCAGAGGAAGGATGAGACGATTGAGCTGGAAGACGGCAGGCACGGTATCGCGCTCACGCCGGAGGAGCTGCCCCCCACGCATATGCAGATCGACATAAATGCGAAGGGGCGCATCTCCATGGGCGACCGCACGCTGACGCCGGACGAAGTCCAGCGCCGCGTCGCGGAACGCAAAAAGAAGCTCGGCGGAGCCGAGTTCCCCATTATAATTCGTGCGGACTTCGCCACGCAGCACAAGGATGTGGCGAAGGTGATGAACGCCTGTACCGCCGCAGGCATCTGGAAACTCTCGTTCATGGCTGTCGGCGAAGACAAGACCAACGAGCGCAAGCGACTGAAGAGAGTGAGGTGATTCCATGGCAAAGAAGGAACAGGAAAACCCGGCTCTCGACATGACGCCGATGATTGACGTCGTGTTCGAGCTCATCATCTTCTTCGTCGTGACGATCAAGCAGGAGGATTTGTTCTCGCGTCTGAACGTGAACAGACCCGCGCCTGCATCGTCTTCGAGCCCGTCGGATTCCTCCGACGACATCACGGTGAACATCGAGATTGGCCGTCGCTACGACAATAGCGCCAACGGCGTAATCGTCTACAACAAGAAGGCTCTCGGCGGGCCCACGGGCTCCGCCTCGCAGGCGCGCAGGGAACTCGACCAGTATCTCAAGGATATCGCGCGCACTTCGAAGAAAACGCCTATCATCGTGAAGTGCGAGGAAACGAGCCCCCACAAGGCGCTTGTCGACGTCCTCGACATCTGCTACAAGAACGAGCTCTTCAGCGTGAGCGTGTTCACCATGTAACGGGGAGGATATGACATGAGCGAAGAACTTGAAGAAGCAGTGGAAGAAGTCGAGATTGTAGACCTCGAGGCGCTGAGCAAGCAATACGAAGTGAAAGGCTTTTTCACGCGTTTTGCGGAAATGTGCAAGGGGCTGGGCAAGCCCCACAACACCCGCGAGTACAAGCTCGCGCGCATCGAGATGCAGCGCATGATGGCGCCTGTGATGGCGATTCTCTTCGTAGGCATCCTTCTCGCGGTGATGATAGTTCTCACCGCCGGGGCGGGAGCGAAGAAGAAGGGCATCGAAATCACCATCGCCCAGGTGGAGAACAACGACGAACCCATCGAAGAGACACCCGAGGAAGAACCGCCGGACGAACCTCCGCCGGAACCTCCGCCGATGGAAGACGTGGAAATCATGGTGGACAACCCGACCCCCGGGCCGGTCTCGACGCTCACGCCTGTTGCGGCGCCGCCTGCGACGCAGGTTTCGGTGAAGCCCGCGACGCAGGATACTGTCGCCTTCGTGAACTCGCCCGTGAAGATGAAGTCCATGGTGGGTTCGCGAACGCCCGGTTCCATCGGCGCGGCTACGCGAGGCGGCGGCAAGTATGGCGATGCATCCACGGAGGCCGCGGTCTACAAGGCGTTGCGCTGGCTCAAGAAGACGCAGCAGCCGGACGGCTCCTGGCAGTCCGAGGCGAACTGCCACTACAAGTCGAAAGCCGCCTGCACCGGCCTTGCCGTCCTTACATTCCTTGCGCACGGCGAAACGCCCAAGCAGAAGGAGTTCGGCCCGACCGTGAAGAAAGCCATCGAATGGCTTTGCGCCAACCAGAAGCAGACCAAGGCCGGCACATGGACTATAAGCGATCCGGGGGCGGAGGAATACGGCCTTCTCATCGCCACATACGCCCTTTGCGAGGCGTATGGCATGACGAAGAACCCCAACCTCAAGACCGTGGCTGAGCGTTTCCTCCAGAGAATCGTGGACAACCAGTCCCCAACCGGCGGCTGGAACTACGGTCTCAGAAAGGAGTCGACTGCTCCGGACGACATCTCCTACGGCGGCTGGTGCATCCAGGCCATCAAGGCGGGCAAGCTCGCCGGCATCCACGTGGACGGCATGGAGGAGTGCATCAAGAAGGCCATCAAGTGCCTCAAGACGCGCAACTACAACAAGCGGACTGGCTTTGCCTACCGTCCTGACAGAAGCCACTACGAGTCGTATGCAGGCCTTGGCGGCGTCGGTTGCCTTGCCATGCAGCTTCTCGGTTACGGCAAGGAGCCGGAAGTGCGCAACGCGCTCAACGTGATGAAGGATTGGCGCCCGAACTTCGACAATGGCGAAAAGGGCGACAAGTCCCATGAGCGGCCGAAAGGCTCCTGGTCTTCGCCGCAGTACTACTATTACTACGCCTCGCAGTGCAAGTTCCAGGCCGGCATGGCCGAGAACGCCGCTCCTGCCGATCAGGTGGCGTGGGAAGAGTGGAACAAGGCGATGAAAGCCTTCTATCCGTCCAACATGAAGGACGCGGGCGAAATCCCCGGGCCCGACGGCAAGCCGCGCAAATGCGCCTACTGGGTGAACAAAGACAGGCACTCCTGCCGCCCGGTGATGGATACCTGCCTTGCCGCCCTCCAGCTGATGGTCTACTATCGCTATCTGCCCCAGGCCACCCTGAAGGCAGACGACGAAAAGAGCACCACCGCTGCGGAAGCGGCGACTGACAAGTCGAACGACATCGACGTATCGGTCGATATCTGACGTAAAGGACGAGAATGGCATTCCCGCTCTTTCTGGCGTTGAAATACCTGAGACCGAAGCGATCCGTCGCTTCGGTCATCGCTTGCGTTTCCGTGCTGGGCGTGATGCTTGGCATTGCGGCGGTGATTATCGTCAGAAGCGTGATGACGGGTTTCGGCGATGTGTGGCAGGAGAAGATACTGGACTTCAAGCCCCACATCTCGCTCATCCCTTGGTCCGGCAATGTGGTGAGCGGCGAAAATACGCTGGCAAAGTCCCTTCGCGCCATTCCCGGCGTGACGTGCGTTACGCCGGAAGTGGATACGCGGGTGATGCTGGAATACAAGGGGCGGGTCCTTGCGCCTATTATCATTGGCGTGGAAGGGGACGACTTCCCGAAAGCCTACAAGGTCGGGCTGCCGTTCGCCGGCACGTTCGACCTTGAAGGCGATTCCATAATCCTCGGGCGCCACGCGGCCCGCCAGCTCGGCGTGGGCGTGGGCGACGAGGTGACGGTATATTCCCCCAAGACCCTCGCTTCGCGCGACGAGGTCTATCTGCCCATCAAATGGACTGTTACCGGCATCTTCTACTGCGGACAATACGAGTACGATTCGGGATATGTGGTGGCGTCTCTGCCGAACGTGCGCGACCTCATGGGGATGGAGAAGGGCGTTTTCGCAGTGCATCTCAAAACGGCGAATCCGCTCGACACCAAGGGATTCGCGAGAATCGTCGAAGCATGCGAAAAGGCGGCGCCCAAATTGCGCGCGCTAACCTGGAAAGAGGCGGACAGGGAACTTTTCAACGCGCTCGCCGTGGAAAAGAACATGACCGCCATACTCCTGTTGCTCATTTCTCTTGTTGCGGTATTCTGCGTGATGAACACTCTCCTCGTGCTCACGGTCCAGAAGACGCCGGAGATAGGGCTTTTGAAGTCGCTCGGCTTCTCGAAGAAGCAGATAATGGGCGTATTCGTGGTGCATGGCATGGTGCAGTGCACCGCGGGTGTGCTTTTGGGGCTTCTGGCGAGCTGGGCGGTGCTCGACAATCTTCAGGGAATAGTGGAAGGGCTCGGCACGCTCGGGGTGAGCGTATTCCCCGAATCCGTATACGGTCTTCCCGAAATACCCCACAGAATCGTCGCCTCCGACGTGGTGTGGGCGGTGGTCTTCGTATATGCGTTTGGCGCACTTGCTTCTCTCGTGCCCGCGCTGGTCGCGGCCAACAAGGATCCGGTAAAGGCTTTGAACGAATGACGGTGCTTGCGACAATAGATATCGTGAAGAGGTTCAAGATCCCCGGACAGAAGCCCGTGGAGGTTCTGAAGGGAGTGAACTTTGCCGTGAAGGCCGGCGAGAAAGTCGCGATAGTTGGCAGGTCGGGTGCGGGGAAGTCTACTTTGCTGCACATCTTAGGCGGACTTCTGAAGCCCACATCGGGCACGGTGACGCGCCCCGAGAACTTCGGTTTCGTATTCCAGAGCTATCATCTGATGCCGGAATTGACGGTTCTCGAGAACGTGATGCTGCCTGCCAAGGCCGCACGAGTTGCAGGGCGGATGCCGGGCATCGCGGCGGTAAAGGAAAACGCGCTTGCACTTATCGAACGCGTGGGCCTCGCCAATCGCGCCCATCACCTTCCTGCGGAACTTTCCGGCGGCGAACGCCAACGCGCGGCAATCGCGCGCTCGCTCATCACAAACCCCTCGCTCGTCCTGGCGGACGAGCCTACTGGCAATCTCGATGCGCTCACGGGCGCAGATATATTGAGAATGCTTTCCGAACTTTCCGGCGGCAATGTCGCCCTCGTCCTCGTCACCCACTCCCCGGAAGCGGCTGCGATTTGCGATCGCGTGCTCACGCTGGAGGATGGCCTGCTCAAACAAAAGGATTCATGATATGACTTCCCCTCTTCTTTCCCGCAAGGCCTGGCTTTTGCCCGTATACCTCTTTGCAGCGATGTCTGCCATGTTGACAGCCATCTGGTGCGCAATCGAGCCGGGGCGCCTCATCCCGCTATTCGACAATCATGGCGCATCTCCCGTGGAACTTATGACTCTTCCGCTCTTCGCCTTGATTGTGCCGCTTGTGTGGCTTTGCTCGCCATTTGGCGGCTCGCGCCTTCGCCGCACCATTCTCAATATCGATGCGAGCATACTCGCCGTAATGGCGATAATTCGCGAAACCGACCTCCACAAGATGCTTTTCGCCAAGATTTGGCCGCAGATAGACGCCTCATTCACGGGGACGGTCTTCAAAATGCGCTTCCTCAAGGCTCCGGACATCCCGATTCTCCCGAAACTCTTCGTAATCGCGTTCTTCGTTGTTTTCTTTGCTGTCGTAGCCGGCACGTTCGCCTATTTCATCGTGCGTCTCGTGAAGGGGATATTCAGTCTCGACCCCGTCTCTTGGACATGGGGCGCATTCGTCGTCACTACAGTGATGGTGCTGGTTGTGGACCGCCTCCCGGCGTTTCTGCGGCACAATGGATTTGACGGGCCAACCATGGACAAGGCGACGGGTTCAATCGCGGCGCTCATGAAAGTGTTTGAGGAAGGCGGCGAAATGATGATGGCCCTCTTCGCTCTCATGGCACTTTTGCAAGCGCACCTGAAATTGCAAAAAGAACTTTGACGCCACCATAAGCGGCTAAGGCAAACGGCATAAAGTAAAACGCGAAAGGCAGGACGCATATGAAAGAGCAAATCGATATAGCCGGAAGAATGCGACTTACGCGTCTTGACGCTGCAATCGCATTCACCTTGGGGTTGGGAGTCGCGGGGGGCTTCGCCTGGCTTTTCATGCCGGGGATAGAGCCTTCGCTTTGGGAGGAAACGTCGGTAGCGGCCTCCATCGTGCCGCCACGCACGATGTTTTCGGGGCTATGGCGCCTGGCGACAGGGTACGCTTTCACCAGACTCGGTGTGGCGCAAACTATAAAGGTGCTTGGATATGCCGGGATGGCCGCTGGCGCCATTTCCGTTTCCTTGTTCTTCCTCGCTGCACGAAAGGCTCTCTCCTTTATCGTCCCGGATAGCGATGACGACGTCTGTTGGGAGCGCTTCATCGCTCCATTCTTCGCCGTAATGGCAGCAATTGCAATAGCGGTTTCTTCGCCATTCTGGAGGATGTTCCAGATATTCTCGCCCGATGCGCTTATATTCCTCGGCTTTGTCCTTTTAGGCAATATCTGGATTGGGTTTCTTGCCAAGGGCGGGACGTGGCGTCTTTTGCTGTCCATGGCGCTTGGAGGCGCACTTGCGTCCGAAACGCCGTTCGCACTGCCGCTTGTCGTAGTGCTGATACTCACATATTTCCGGCTGTGGTTCGGAGTAGGGTTCGATCTGCTTGCGCTGCCGGAAGCCATGTGCGAACCCCAAAACTTGCCGAAATGGAGAATGTTCTTCGTATTCGCCGCATTTATCGCCGGGGGCGTTGTGCTAAACCTGCACGTCTTTTCGTCTCTGGGCGGCGTGGAGGCGAACGACTGGGTAGAGAACGATCTCGTATTCCACTACATGCAAGCGTATGGCTCGCAGATTGTCAAGTCTTGCACCTGGATGGGTTGGCTGCTCGGCCTTGCATTCTCCGTCATGCCGCTCGTCCTGAGTGTCTTCATGGCGCCGCGCCTGGTATCCGGTGAAAAACGCATGCCGTTCATTCCCGGCCTTGTGCTGCTGGCCGTCTTCGTGTTCGCGCTTTTGCAGACGGGCGTCTTCAGCTGGGCCACGCTCTGGACGCAGGTGGAGTCCGATGGCGTGGTATCCAACACCCTGCTCGCGACGTTGTTCGCAGCCTGCGATGCATTCGCCATTGCCTTCGCCGGCTCTGTATTCGCGCTTTGGTGCCGCGAGGCCTCGAAACTCATCGAATCTGAACGGAAAGGCCGCATCCTTCGCGCCACCGTTCCCTGCATCACGGTACTCGTGCTTCTTCTCGCCGCTTTGCGCCTCCCGCGTCCTACGGAAATAAAAATGATGGAAGTGGTGAACGATGCCGTGGAAGAGACACTTCGCGAATCCGGCAACGCCAAATGGATATTCACAGACGGCAAGTTGGACGATGCATTGCGGCTCGCGGTGGCCGCAAAAGGCGGTTTGCTTGCCCCCCTCGACATGATGTCGGGTTCCGAGCCATGGAAGCGCTCCCTGCGCGAACGCGCCTTCCCTGAAGAAAGCGTGGAACGCGATCTCGCCTCCCAAGGCATACCCGTGCTGCTCAGGACCTGGTACGGCGAAAAGCCCGAACGCCTGGACGAGACCGCTCTCCAGCTTGGGTTCGATATGTGGAAACGCGACCGCAAACCCTTGCCGGTCTCTTCCGGACTCGTTGCCCGCCAGAGCGGTCTTGACACGTCCGAGGTCGAGCGCGGCCGCGTTGCCGCAAGGGAAATCGCAAACCGCATGATCGCCCTCGGACCGAAAATCGATTCCGCCCGTCCCTCAAAGGCGCTGATGGACGCTTTTACGGCTGTCGGATGGCGCATTTCCCGCTTCTCCCGCCTCTCCGGCGATGATGCTTTGGCGGATGCGCTCGACGACTCCAACTCCATCATCAAGAACATCCTTTCGCAAGTGGAATACGAGCGCCGGAGAGCCTTCATGATGCTTTCCCCGGCGGAGGGACTGCAACTCGCACTTCGGAGGGCGGACTTTTCCGAGGCGCGCAAGTTCGCCTCCGTCATACTCAAACTGGACGAGGATAATCCCGAGGCGAACTTCGCCATGGGCATGTGGTGCGCCCAGGATGGGGAATTGGATGCCGCGGAACGCTATTTGCGCCGCTGCCTTATTCGCCGTCCGGACGAGCCGGTAGTGCTGAACAACCTGTCCATTGTCTGCCGCAAGCTCAAACGCTACGATGAAGCGCTGGAGCTTGCCGAACGCTCCTTGCGGCTCCTTCCGGAGTCCCAGGAGGTAAAACGCACCCTCCACGACGCCCAGGAGAAGGCTCCATAAAGGTCGACACCCGGCAAAGGGGTTCAAAGCACCCCCGCAGACCTTTAATTGCGTAAATCGAAAGCAAACGCCCGGCTTCCGCACAGTTATCTCGCGAAAGCCTGAGCTGGATACGCCCACAGGCGCAGACCCGGTCAGCCCGATGGGCATTGGCTGGGAATCCAATGGGCATTGAATCCGAATCCAATGGGCATCGGTCCGGAACTCAATGGGCATTGAATTGGAATCCAATGGGCATTGGATTTGCGCCCAATGGGCATTGAGTTCAGGACCAGTGCGCGTTGCTCGTGGGGTGGGTGGCGGGGCAAGGCGAACGGCCTTCCCGTTTGCCACAGTTTCCTGTGGGCAAAAAAAAACCGCATCTGCGGGGATAGGAGGAGGAGAAGCGTTGGTGGACCCGGCGGGACTTGAACCCACGACCCGGAGATTATGAGTCACCTGCTCTGACCGACTGAGCTACGGGTCCAACGCAAACGGCGTATATTTTATCATATTTTGGCACTTGCGCGCAAGGGGGAAAATATGATAAAATATATGCCCTACCCGGATTGTGTACCGTTAACAAAATGGCCGCTTACCATACTTCAGGCAGAATCGGGGCCGAAACAGGCAGATTTACCGTATAAAAAGGCAAAGACAAGATGAGTGCAGAACGCAAAGTATTCGGCCGTCTCCAGGGGTCGACCGAAACACCGCCAAACCTGATTGCGATCCAGACACAGTCCTACGAGGACTTCCTGCAGGTCGATGTGGCTCCGTCGAAGCGCTTGAACAAGGGGCTTCAGGCCATATTCAAGGAGATTTTCCCCGTTTCGTCCTATGACGGCAAGTATATCCTCGACTTTGTGAGCTACCGTCTGGATGCGCCGAAGATGAGCTATCTCCAGGCGTTGATGGATGGCGCGACGTATTCAAGGCCTCTCAAGGCCACATTCCGCCTTAAAGAAGGAGAAAGCATCCGCGAGGAAGAAGTGTTCCTCGGGGATATGCCGATTATGACGCCGGATGGCACGTTCGTCATCAATGGCGCCGAGCGAGTCATCGTGAGCCAGCTGCACCGCAGCCCCGGCATTTCCACGGAGCGCCAGGTGCACGCAAACGGCCAGCCGCTCCTTTCCGTCCGCATTATCCCCGACCGCGGTTCCTGGATCGAGGTGATGTTCGATACGAACGATATCATGTGGTGCTTCATGGATCAGCGCCGCCGCCGCAGGAAATTCTTCGCCACCACCCTCCTCAGGGCTTTCGGCTACGGCAGCGACGAAATGCTCATGGAGCTTTTCTACGAGTTCAAGACCCTCCCCACCGGCAAGGAGTATGCCGACAAGGATCTGCGTCTCCTCGTCATGAAGGACGATTTGGTCGACGCCGATTCTTCGGCCGTCATCGCCCGCCGCTACGACCCGGTCACCCCCGCCATGATGCAGCAGATTGCGGCAGCGGGAATCAACGAGATCGAAGTCGTGGACGTCTCCGTCGACAACGGCACGCTCATCAAGACTCTGCGTGAAGACGCAAAGATGGGTATCCACAACGAAGAGGATGCGCTCAAGGAGATCTACAAGAGGATGCGTCCCGGCGATCCGCCCACGGCTTCCAACTCCAAGGCGATGATTCAGCGGCTCTTCTTCGACCGCGCCCACTACGATCTCGGGCTCGTCGGCCGCCACAAGATCAACAAGAAACTCGGTCTTTCCGGGAAGATTGACGAGAATCTGCGCACGCTCCACGAATCCGGCGTCGACGTGATTGAGGCCATCCGCCTCCTCCTCAAGATTTTCGTGGGCAAGGAACAGGTGGACGACATCGACCACCTCGGCAACCGTCGCATCCGCACCACGGGCGAACTTCTCGAGAACCAGTGCCGCGTGGGCCTGGCGCGCACCGAAAGGCTCGTGCGCGAACGCATGACGATTCACGATGGTTCCACCGCCCTCACGCCCGGCAGGCTCGTGAACTCCAAGACTTTCAGCGCGGTCGTAAACGACTTCTTCTCGAGGTCGCAGTTGAGCCAGTTCATGGATCAGACGAACCCGCTCTCGGCCCTTGCCCACAAGAGGCGTCTTTCGGCTCTCGGCCCTGGCGGCTTGAGCCGCGAGCGCGCGGGCTTCGAAGTGCGCGACGTGCATCCTTCGCACTACGGTCGCATCTGCCCTATCGAAACGCCTGAAGGCCCGAACATCGG